>CALWHG010000005.1 GCA_944380315.1 uncultured Lachnospiraceae bacterium | reverse complement strand
GTGGACGGGGAAGCTGCGGGTCAGCTCGGTATCACAGAGGGTCCAGCTGAACTCCACCCGCTGGATACCGTCGTCCTGCCGCGCGGGGAAGGTGCTGGTGCGGACCCGTTCGGCAGACAGACGGGCGACATCGATCTCGCTGAGGATCAGCTCCTCCTGACCCGGATCAGTGACGGTACAGACATAGTCCGTACCCTCTCCATCGCTCACCAGCAGCTCCTCTCCGGTCCTCACTCTGAGCACATCCACCGCATGGTGTCTGTCCTCTCCCTCTATCCTTATGATATCACCCTCTATGGATGATCTGTCTACAAAAAAATGATGCATATCTTAAAACTCATGTATAAGCAGCCCACTGCGGAGCTTGGGCTCGAACCAGGTGGACTTCGGAGGCATGAGCAGGCCAGCATCGGCCACTGCAAAAAGCTCCTCCATGGAGGTGGGATGCATGGCAAAGGCCACAGCCTCACCCGTTTCTCCGTCCACTCTCCTGACAAGCTCTGAAAGGCCCCTGATACCGCCCACGAAGCTTATGCGAGGATCAGTCCTGGGATCCTCTATGCCAAGTATGGGGCCCAGCACCAGGTCCTGCAGCACCGACACGTCAAGTCTTGTCCTGGGATCTCTCTCAGCCTCCCGGATGCGCTCCTCCTTAAGCCTCAGCCTGTAGAAGCTCCCTCCGAGATACATGCCGATCTCATATTTCCTTTCGGGCCTCATGAGAGCATCAAGCTCCGACTCCCCAAGCTCCTCCCCTG
Organism: uncultured Lachnospiraceae bacterium; assembly: GCA_944380315.1. Taxonomy (GTDB): domain Bacteria; phylum Bacillota; class Clostridia; order Lachnospirales; family Lachnospiraceae; genus Avilachnospira. The sequence continues at coordinate 80,771 of CALWHG010000005.1, read as the reverse complement.
CGGTGCCGGTGCCAAAGGGCTCAGGCCTCTCGCCTGTCTCTATTATCTCAAAGTCCGATGACAGCCTTGCAAGGAAGCTGTCTCTGTCAAGGCCTCCAAGGTCAGACACTACCCTGTTGTAATCATATATGCGAAGCTCCGTATCCGGAAAAAGCACGCTAAGGAAGCCGTCATGCTCGTGCCAGCCCTCCCGGGCTCCTCCGTCCCTGCTTTCCTCCTGCGCTCTCCTTCTGAGGGCCACCTTTACCGCAGAAGCTGCCCTGTGGTGTCCGTCTGCTATATAGGTACAGTGAAGCTCTGAAAAAAGCTCTGAAAGCCTTCCGACCGTTTCTCCATCAGACACTCTCCAGAGCCTGTGCCCTATGCCGTCCTCAGAAACGAAGGCGTAGAGAGGCTCTCCCGCCTTTATGCAGCTTACTACCGCATCTATGCAGGGATCATCGTGATAGCTCAGGAAGATGGGGCCAGTCTGGGCAGACAGCCTGTCCACATGCCTTATGCGGTCAAGCTCCTTCTCCTCCACCGTATTTTCATGCTTCCTGCATATCCCGTTAAGATAGTCGTCCACAGAGGAAAGGGCAGCTATGCCGGTCTGTCTGCGTCCGTCCATGCAGAGCTCATAGACATAGTAGCAGGGCAGCTCATCCTGGATGAACACTCCCTCTGCCTTTTCCTTTTCATAAAGCTCTGCAGCATGATCATAGACCTCATCCGCATACATGTCGCTTTCCGGAGGAAATGCGGTCTCCGGCCTGTCTATGTTAAGAAAGCTCAGAGGGCGGTCCTTTACGTATGCTGCCGCCTCTTCCCTGGAATATACATCATAGGGCAGAGCTGCCACCTTTTCTGCAAGCCCTGCCGCAGGCCTTACGGCCTTAAATGGTCTTATATCCGCCATAAGCCTCCCTTTATTTTACTATGCGTACTCTGAGCATGCCCTTGCTGCCTCTCAGCCTTTCAAGGGCCTCATCCGTGATCCTGTTTTCTATATCCATAAGCGTATAGGCATATCTGTCACGGCTCTTGTTGTAAAGTGTGGCTATGTTTATATCTTCCTCACCCATGACTGCCGTGATCTGTCCCAGCATGTTGGGTATGTTGAGATGCAGGCAGGCTATCCTTGATGTGGTCTGGCATACGCCCGCATCCAGATCCGGGAAATTGACGGAATGGGTGATGTTGCCGTTATCCAGATAATCCTGAAGCTCCCTTACGGCCATGGCTGCACAGTTCTCCTCCGACTCCTCCGTGGAGGCTCCCAGATGAGGTATGACTATGGCATTTTTCATGGCTACGGTGGCAGGATCCGCAAAGTCCGTGATATACCTGTGGACCTTTCCCGACTCAAGAGCCTCCGCCATATCGGCCTCATTTACGAGCTCAGCCCTGGCAAAATTCAGCACATTGACTCCGTCCTTCATCTGAGCTATGGCGGCCCTGTCTATCATGCCCCGGGTGTCCTTGGTGGCCGGCACATGGACGGTTATGAAGTCGCAGTTTTCATAGAGCTCTGAAAGCTTTTCTGAATGCCTTACCTCCCTTTTGAGGCTCCAGGCTGAGCCTATGGAGATGTAGGGATCATAGCCGTATACCTCCATGCCGAGAGAGACAGCTATATTTGCCACGAGCACGCCTATGGCGCCCAGTCCTATGACTCCCAGCTTCTTGCCCTGGATCTCATGGCCGGCAAAATCCTTCTTTGCCTTCTCCACTGACTTTGCTATATCCGGATCCGAAGCGTGGGCCTCTACCCACTGCATGCCTCCCTTTATGTCTCTTGAGCACAGGAGCATGGCCGCTATGACCAGCTCCTTGACCGCATTTGCATTGGCTCCGGGAGTATTGAATACTACTATGCCCTTTTCAGAGCAGGCATCTATGGGGATGTTGTTGACTCCCGCACCCGCTCTCGCTATGGCTCTGAGAGACTCGGGCATGTCTACCGAAAACAGATCCGCTGAGCGCACAAGTATGCCATGGGCCTCTGAAAGCTCCTCTGTAAGCTCATAGCCCTCCCTGAAGAGAGCTGTGCCCACGGGGCTTATCTTGTTAAAGCAATATATCCTTCTGTCCTTCATGACTCTCCCCCTCAGTGCCTTGCCTCAAAGTCCTTCATGAACCTTACCAGCGCCTCCACACCCTCATAGGGCATGGCGTTGTATATGGAGGCCCTCATGCCTCCCACAGTCCTGTGTCCCTTCAGGTTCTTGAAGCCAGCCCTGTCAGCCTCGGCTATGAACTCCTTGTCCATGGCCTCATCTCCTGTGACGAAGGGCACATTCATGATGGAGCGTGAGCCCTTCTCCACAGTGCCCCTGAAAAGGCTGGAGCTGTCAAGGAAATCATACAGAAGTGCCGCCTTTTTCTCATTCCTCTCCTTCATGGCAGCAAGGCCGCCCATATCCTTTACCCAGTGAAATACCTTGCCACAGATATATATGGCATAGCAGTTGGGCGTATTGTAGAGGGAATCCGCATCTGCCTGGGTCTTCCACTTCAGCATGGTGGGAGTGCCCGGAAGCACGTCGTCGGTGATCAGGTCCTTCCTTATGATGGACACCACAAGCCCTGCAGGGCCTGCATTCTTCTGTACTCCTGCGTAAATGACTCCATAGCGCTCCACATTGACAGGCTCGGAAAGGAACATGGAGGATACATCCGCCACCAGGAGCTTGCCCTTGGTATCGGGAAGCTCAGGGAATCTGGTGCCGTATATCGTGTTGTTCTGGCAGATGTAGACATAGTCCGCATCCGCCGATACGGGCAGGTCGCTACAGTCAGGAATATATGAAAATGTCCTGTCCGCGGAGGAGGCTATGCGGTTCACCTTTCCGTAGAGCTCCGCCTCCTGAGCCGCCTTCTTGGCCCACTGTCCGGTGATGATGTAGTCTGCCACTCTGTTCCGCATAAGGTTCATGGGGACTGCCGCAAACTGCTGTGATGCTCCTCCCTGAAGGAAAAGCACCTGATAATCATCGGAGATACCCATGAGCTCACGAAGGGTAGACTCTGCATCATGAAGGATATCTTCAAAATCCTTAGATCGATGGCTCATCTCCATCACACTCATGCCGCATCCGCGGTAATCGAGCATCTCATCTGCTGCCTCACGGAGCACTGACTCCGGAAGCACTGCAGGTCCTGCACTGAAATTATAGACTCTGCTCATAGCTACCTCCTTTTTATCTTTTATATGAAAATATAGATGTGCTCTATTATATAACCAAAGACTCCTCTTGGAAAGTCAAAAATGCCCGGGGAAGAGCATCCGCCGTATCCCTGGCAAGGCTTCCGTGCTCAGAGATGCCTTCTGCCCCGAGACGGCCCGCCAGGCCATGAAGGCATACGGCAGCAGGCAGGGCTTTGGAAATATCATCTCCCAGTACTGCACATACTCCGGCCACAGCTCCGGTCAGCACGTCTCCGGAGCCTGCCTTGGAAAGCGCTGCGGAGCCCTCCGTATTTATATGGAGCTTTCCCTCTGCATCCGCAGTCACCGTCACTGCGTCCTTCAGTATGACATTTACATGATGGGTCAGGGCATAGTCCCGGGCGATCCTCAGGGGATCAGCCTTTATGTCAGCTATGCTCTCAGGCACCAGCCTCGCCATCTCCCCTACATGAGGCGTGATGACCGTCCTGGGTCCCAGCAGCATGCCAGAAAGCTCCTCATGGGCAGCCAGGAAATTGAGCCCGTCAGCATCCAGCACAAGCAGCTTCTTCTGAGCCTCTGACCATAGCTCAGCAAATGTCCTCACCATCAGCTCAGCCTCCTTAGATCTGGAAAGGCCAGGCCCCAGCACAAAGTGATCGGCCCAGTCAAAGGCAGGCCTCATGACCTTCAGGATGCTCTCCCGGGAGACCTCATCACAGGAATCATACATGGCCTCAGGCAGCAGAGTCTGAAGTATGCTCCTGTTGCACTCCGGTCCAAGATAGCGCACCATGCCCATGCCGCTCCTGTATGCCGCAAGGCCGGAAAGATACGCCGCACCTGCCATACCCCTGGAGCCCCCTATGATAAGCAGCTTTCCATAGGTGGATTTGTTGGCATTGGGACCTCGTTTCCTTAGCTTATATTTGATGTCTTCCTGTTCTATGTCAGTAGTTTCTATTACGTCGTAAATATCATGCGGGATCCTGCTGCATATATCCGGTTCATATCCTATGTCCACCTGACAGAGCTCCCCTCTGACGGAGGGTCCCATGCCGAGCCAGAGGCCTGTCTTATCAAAGCCGAAGGTCACCGTCTCATGAGCCCTGACGGGCATAGAAGCCCCGCACATGTTGTGGCCGAGATCACTGTCGAGGCCCGAAGGCACATCTGCTGATATGATCAGGGATCCCCTGTCCCTCAGCTCATTGATGAGCCCTATGAGTTCAAGGAAGCGCCCCTCCACGGGCCTGCTGAGGCCTATGCCAAAGAGAGCATCCACTACTATATCAGGTGTCCCCGCCTCGTCTCCGCTTACGCTGTCTATCCATGTCAGGGCCATGCCGGCTTCCTCAAGTGCCCTCTCGTGAAAGCGGAATTCCTCCGTGCATCTCCGCCTGTCACCAAGCACGCCTATGCGTATCTCCCTGAAGCCATGTCCCGACAATATATGAGCCGCATTCAGCCCGTCCGCTCCGTTGTTGCCGGTGCCGCAAAGGAACAGGATACTGACATCCTGCCTTTTCTTATCGGGAAAATGCTTATCTGCAAGTCTCTCTGTCTCCGCCGCAAGGCCTTCTGCAGCTCTTGCCATAAGCTCAAGAGAAGGTATGCCAAGCTCCTCTATGGCATACCTGTCTATCCTTTTTGCAAATGCTCCGCTGACCAGTACTGACATATCACAGCCTCACTGCGGTCACATTGACCCATTCTCCAAGGTGGTTGACCTCCACCACCTCCCAGTTCTTATTTGCCTCAAAGGCCTTAAGGACCTCGTCCTCCTTAGTATCTATGATGCCGGAGGTGATAAATATGCCTCCACGCTTTATGAACCTGTCTGCGGCTCCGGGCTTTGCCAGACTTATGATGACCGGGGCAAGTATGTTTGCCACCACCATGTCATAGCGCTCAAAGCCTATCTCCTCCGCGAGCTCCTCATCCTCCAGCACATTTCCTATGACCAGCCTGAAGTCATCCTCCCATATATCGTTGAGCTCCAGATTTTCCTCCACGGCTGACACGCAGTTGTCATCCACGTCTGTGGCCATGACCTTGCCTACGCCCTCCTTGAGGGCGGCTATGCCCAGTATGCCGGTGCCGGTACCCAGATCCAGCACCCTTTCTGCTCCCGTCACATATCTGTAGAGCTGACTGATGCAGAGCTTGGTAGTCTCGTGGGAGCCGGTGCCAAAGGCGGTGCCCGGATTTATGTTTATGAGCCTGAGCCTGCCTTCCTCCACATCAGCGGCATACTCCTCAGGTATGTCCTCCCATACGGGCTTGATGAGGATGTTCTCTACCGTAAAGGGCCTGAAATACTGCTTCCAGTTGTTCATCCAATCCGCGTCCTCGGTCTCAGAGCTGACTATGGTGCCCTCTCCTATATCCACATGGGCCCGCATGTCTGAAAGCTCCGCCTCTATGTCCTTGAGGAGCTTCTCTATCTCAGCCACCTCCCAGACTCTGTCTGAAAAGGTATAGGAATTGTCCTCAGTATCACTGACTCCTGCCTGAGCCTTCGACACCGGGACCACGCCCTCATCTCCGGCCTCTCTTAGGAAAAAGCTGACCCTGGAAGTACCGTCATCGGGAGGGAGCTCCGGCAGCACGTCTATGAACATGCCCTTTGTGTCGTCCTCCGAAAGAGGCACATTGTCCTCTATCTGGACTCCCTCTATGCCCAGGTCGCTGAGCATGGAGCTGATGATGTCCTCAGCCTCAGTGGTAGTATTTATGGTGTATTTTTTCCATTTCATGGCATTTCCTCCTTAAAGATCCGGGAAAGCTCCCGTCAGGAAAATCTTATAATATTTTACATGAAAAGAAAAGGTAAAAATCGACCCATCCTGCAGTGAAACAAAATGCAGAATGGGTCTTTCTTTATTTATAAACAATATTAACTAGTTTAAAATGTTGCTTCACACCCTGTCATAGACATAGAGCTTTTCCTTGGGTACGCTTACATAGCCCTCCGTACCCTCGGCTACGGCACTGTCGTTCAGGATATTGAACTCATCTCCTGCCCGGTCAGCCACCCTTATCCTGAAGCAGCCTCCCTCAAAGGTGGACATGAGCACCCTTACGGAAAATGCATTTCCAGCTCTCATGCTTCCCTCCCAGCGGGCATCCTCAGGGCGGAATCTGGCCATGCATCCGGCACCTCCTCCTGAACCACCAAAATACACGCCTTCCATATCATCCTCTCCGACCGATATCCTGCAGTCCCTGACTGAGGTCCCGGCATCTGTCGCCTTACCTGCAGCTCCCTCTGCCGCATCCAGGAGCTTCACGGACCTGAGATCGTTTCCGGCTCCCAGGAGTCCTGCCACCAGAGCGGTCTGAGGCTTCATATAGCACTCCACCGGGCTTGCGGCCTGATCGATATAGCCTCCGCTCATGATGATGATACGGTCAGCCATGGCAAAGGCCTCCGAGGGATCATGAGTCACATGGAATACGGTGGTCCCAAGCTTTCTGAAAAGGTAGGCCATCTCAGTACGCATCTCTATGCGCAGCTGTATGTCAAGATTGCAGAGGGGCTCATCAAGGAGCACTATGGCGGGCTTCGTTATAAGGGCACGGGCTATGGCCACACGCTGCTGCTGTCCCCCGGACAGCTCAGCCGGATATCTCCCAAGCAGCCCGTCAAGATGGAGGAGCTCCGTCATCTCCCTGAGCCTTGCGTCACACTCCTCCTTCGGAGTCTTTCTCAGCTTCAGTCCATACAGTATATTTTCCTCTACCTTAAGATGAGGCCATAGGGCAAAGTCCTGGAACACCATGTTTATGCCCCTTTTTTCCGTAGGCAAGTTCCTGTGTCTGCCTGAGACCTCCTCTCCCCTTATGCACACGCTGCCCTCCGAGGGCTCAAGTATGCCCGCTATGATGCGGAGCAGGGTGGATTTTCCACAGCCTGAGGGACCGAGCACGCTTATGATCTCACCCTCCCTGACACTCAGATCTATGCCCTTGAGCACCTGTGTCTTTCCATATGTCTTCTTAAGGCCCTTTATCTCAAGTATTGGCTGCATATTCATTCCTCTTTCTGTTTCCTATATTCAATACGAACTCAAGTATGAGCATGATGGTCACTATACAGGCTCCTCCCACTATGGTGGCTGCCGCCGCATATCCGAAGTTGAGATCATTGTAGGAATCGCTGATATATACGGGCAGTGTGCTGTAGTTAGGAGGATAAAGTATGGTGGTGATAGCCAGGTTGAATACACTTCCTCCAAAGGCAGCCAATACTCCCGACACCATGCTGTTGTGAAGCAAAGGCAGCAGTATGGTCCTGATCCTGTGCACGAAACTGGCTCCCTGTACCTGGGATGCCGTCAGGAGCTCCTTTGGCACCTTGGCCATGCCTCCAACCAGTACCCTGTTTATGAGGGGCACTGCCGATGCCACCGCCGCCAGTACAAGGATGGAGGGCTTGCCATATAGATTCAGGCCAAGGGGCTGGAGCCATTTCTGGTTCCATACGAAAATGTAGCCTATACCAAGCACTACTCCGGGCACCGCCATGGCTATGAGGGTGATGGTGTCTATAAATCTCTTCAGCTTGAAATCCGAATACGTAAGTATATATGCCACCGCAAAGCCCAGTACTATGCCTATGAGCGCAGCTATGACCGCCAGTGAAAGGGAATGCTGTATGCCCACTATCAGCTCTCCGTCTGGCTGCAGCACCCTTTTATAATTTTCAAGGGTAAACTCAAACCTCTCTATGCTGAAGGAATCGGAAAATGACATGATGAAGTTTGATCCCACGGGCACTCCCAGGGCCACCAGGCAGAAAAGACCGGTAAATACATTTATAAAGGCCGAAAGCAGGCCGCGGGGCTTCCTTGCCATGGTGCGCATGGTACCATTGCCCAGGTAATCGAAGCGCTTCCTGCCCATGACATAGTGCTGTAGTATCATGGCTATGACTATCATGACCACCAGATAGAGGGACAGCACTCCAGCCATGTCAAATCTTACTGGGGATGAGCATATGGCGCTGTATATGGTATAGGGCAATGTGGGAAATGAATATACGGCAGTGATGGTGGAGGACATGCCATAGTCGCCCACCGTATCCATAAATATGAGCATGGCAGCCGAAAAATAAGTAGGCAGGCAAAGCGGGAACTGTACGTCCAGCCAGGCCCTTACGGGAGATGCCCCGTTCATCCTGGCCGCATGCACCAGCTCTGCCGGATACCACTCGAGGGCCGCCTTTATGGCTACATAGGCCATGGGATATTTGCAGAGCACCATGACCGTCACGAGCCCCGGAAAGCTGAACAGGAAATCGTTCATCCCGCTTATGCCAAGCCAGGCCTTCGCTATGCCATTTCCCGAAGCAAAATACACCCAGCCCTGAGCAAGTATGAAGGAGGGGATGATCATGAGTATCCAGCTCACTATATCCAGCAGCTTTCCAAAGGGAAATTCATAATTGACTCTCAGATTTGCAAGCAGTCCTGCAAGTATGATGCCTATGGCCGTAGTGGCCAGGCTCAGCGTGGCAGAATTTATGAAGGCCTTCTCCCACAGGGGCCTTTTAAATACATCCAGCACCAGTGCCAGATTTCCGAGATCGAACTCGGAAAGCTCAAGGCCCGGGCATACGACCTGAAAAAGTACTGTCACCAGTGGCAACAGTACTAATATGATCAGGATCAGGAGTATGCCGGAGCCTCCGATATTTTCTCTGTTTTTCATATCTGTACCTTCAGATCCGGACCGTCCTTAAGACAGGCGGCTTACATCGCGGACATGTCTGCGAACCAGGCCTTGATATCGCCCTCATTTTCAGCTCCAAATACTATGTCGGCTGCTACCAGCTTGGCATTTGGATCGCGGTCCTCCTTCATGGTCACGCCCTCTACTGAAGGCTCGAAATAGCCCTCATCTCCAAGATTTATGAGCTCCTGCTGAGTCTCAGGGTCAAGAAGGAAGTTTACGAACAGCTTTGCGATCTCAGGCTGATCCGTCTGAGCGCAGATGGCTGCCACTCTGGTGGAGGCAGGTGCGCCGTCCTCGGGCCATACTATAGCCACAGGCTCGCCGCTATGTACCATCTCGTAGGCATTGCTCTCCTGCATGATGGCTGCAGATATCTCGCCGCCTGCAAGAGCCTGTACTACCTGAGGGTTCTTGGGATATACCTTGAGGCCGTTTTCAAACATGGTGGTGAAATACTCCTGTCCACCCTCCATGCCCATGGTATCCATAAAATATGCGGCAAGGGGATAAGCGGGAGCTGCCACTCCGGGATCAGCCATGCCCACCTGATCCTTGAACCTTTCATCAGTAAGCTCCTCAAAGGTCCTGGGAGCAGTGGTCTCGTCATAAACGTCAGTCCTGTAGACGATCACTCCTGCTGCATGAGCACCTGTGGGATAAAAGCACTTGTCCTCAGGCACCAGAGCCTTTGCAAAGTCTGTAAGTCCGGAGGCATTTTCAGGCTCAAGTCCTGTCAGGAGCTGGCCGTCCAGATCAAGGTTATATACGTCATACATGGAATCTATCCATACCACGTCCCACTGGGGGTTGCTGCTCTCGGCCTCTATCCTGGACATGGTCTCGGCACCGTTTCCTACTACCACCTCCACCTCATAGCCTGTAGCCTCCTTGAACATGTCGGGGATGACCGCATCGAAGTCATTGAGATATACGAGCAGGGGCTCTGTCTGCACCGGGGCCTCGGACTCGCCATCGGCTGAAGCCTCTGCTGCCTCGGTCTCTGCTGCTGCCTCAGTCTCTGCTGCTGCCTCGGTCTCCGCCGCGGTAGCTGCTTCTGTGGCTGCGGTAGTAGCTGCCTCTGTCTCAGCAGCACTCTGGGAGCAGGCCGAAAGGGCCATGGCTGCCATGAGAGCCGTTACACATAACATGGATCTTTTCATATACTTTTCCTCCTGTAGGATATTTATTCATCGCATGTGAACATTTCGAGTAGATATTATCCCCAGGCAAAAAAAGCAGCTATCCGGAAAATGTCATATTATGGTAAAGCTTGTGTAAACCAGGTGCTTAAGCACAACAAAAAAGGACAGCCTCAGCTGTCCCTCGGAAGCAGCGCCACAAGGATTCGAACCTTGAAATGACGGAGTCAGAGTCCGTTGCCTTACCATTTGGCGATGGCGCTATGTTTTTCAGACTCTGAATATATTAATATAATGGGCGCGAAATGTCAACTGTTTTTTGTCAAATCCTGACTTGATCCGGGATCAGCCCTCTTCAGAAGCCAGGAGCCAATCAAGAAGATTCCTGACCCTTATGCCCTCATAATCACCAACCATAAGCATATCAGCCGTAAGCACTGTTTTTTCATAATTATCCCTGATATTTTTAAGCGGCCTCATCTCCCGTTCAAAGGTATCCTTTGCTCTCATGTCCGCAGTCACCTGAAAATATCTGATAGATCCCTGCTTTTCAGCCACAAAGTCGATCTCTGAATCTCCGGATCTTCCTATCATGACTCTGTATCCACGTCTAATAAGCTCAAAATACACTATATTTTCCAGCCAAAATTCAATCTATGCTCTATTTTTAGAACAATATTGTTATAATTTCGAAAAACATTCTATTTTTTGAGCAATTTTGTTCCCGCCCTAAAAATAGGAGCAGCCCTTTCGCCTATCAGGCTGTCAGACCACTCCTCTCTATTTATTCTCGGTTAAGGAGCCTCTCTAGCTCCTCCTTATATATCTGCTTCCTTTCCTTCTGGCCAGGCACTGTCTCCCGGATCCGCTTCCTCAGCTCCCCCATCTCATCATTGATCTCTCCAATATGGGGAGGCATGGCAGCCAGGAGCTGTTTTTTCACATGCTGGGTCACCAGCGGGCTCTTGCCTCCACTGCTGACAGACACTACCACGTCCCTATCCCTTATGACAGCTGGAAATGTAAAGCTGCAGAGGGGCTCATCATCCACCACATTTATGGGTATGTGCCGCTCCATGGCAAGTCTGGCCACCTCCTCGTTTACCTTACGATCGTCCGTGGCGGCTATGATGAGAAACGGCTCCTCCCCAAAAGTCTCCTCTGCTCCTGTATCTCCGGCTGCGGTATCATCGCCTGTTCCCGGACAGCTTATGTCCTCCGGACGGAAGGCCCGGTTTATGACATTTACAGCTTCAGGCATGGCTGCCCGAAGCTCCTTTGTCACTACGGTGACCCTGGCTCCAAATTCGAGCATCATCTCTGCCTTTCTCGCAGCCGTCTCTCCTCCGCCTATGATCAGCACCTTTTTTCCTTCCAGATCCACCATGATCGGAAAATATGCCATAAGTGAGTCCTCCTCCCAGGGCCTACTGTCCGGATATACCGGTCAGCCCTTTACCTTCCTTTTCCTTATATCATCCTCTATGACAGACAGTATGCCGGCTGCCGTATGCTCACTGGCAGACAGATAACCTCCTATGCCTCTCTTTTCAAGCTCTGAAGCCGTGGCCTGGCCTATGCACACAGGCACCATGCATCCGAGTGCCTTGGCTGCCAGCTCAGCTCCATGCTCCTCATAGCCATTGAAAAAGCTCCTTACGCCAGAGCCACTGGCAAAGACTATGTAGTCGCAGTCGGGCTCAGATCCGGGATATATACCTGTTGCCTCGCCCTGCCCAGCTTCCTCCGTGCGATAGATGCTCCTTGCTTCAAAGTCCACTCCTGCATTGCTCAGTCCCAGATCAAGGTCCCGCGAGCCCTCCTGGGCCCTGAGTATCAGCACCCGCTCTCCGGGAGCCACATGCCCAGGAAGCTCGGCTCCGAGCCTCTCTGCCGTAAACTCCGATGGTACGAAATCTGCATATATGCCATGGGATGCCAGCTCATCTCCGGTGGAGCTTCCCACGCAGGCAAACCTGCTGCGGGACAGAGACCTTATATCAGCCCTCCTGCTTCCAAGCCACTGGAAAAATACCTCTATGCCGTTTCGGCTGGTAAATACTATCCAGTCATAGTCCTCAGGCCGATCAGGTATATTTTCCGGCATGGGCCTGATGCTTATGGTATTACGTATGACAGCGCGGCCTCCACGCCTGCGAAGCTCACGGGAAAATGTCTCAGTAAACCGCTCAGAGCCAGTGACCATGACCCTGACTCCTAAAAGGGCAGGCTGCTCAAGCGTGCCCTCCATATGAAGGGCTGCCACCTCTCCCACTACTATGATGGCAGGGGTCGCAGGCTTCTCCCTGTCCGCTGTCTCCACTATGGTAGAAAGGGTACCGTCTATCCTTCTCTCTGTGGGAGAGAAGCCCTCGGACAATATGCTCACTGGTGTATCGGGTGACTTGCCATGGTCCATAAGCTCAGAAGCTATATGCTCAAGCCTGGATAACCCCATCAAAAATACGAGTGTACCCGAAAGTCCAGCCAAAGCATCCCAATTTTCTTCTGTATCATCCCTGGTATGTCCAGTTATGACCGTAAATGACCTTGCCATGCCTCTGTGAGTCACCGGTATGCCAAGGTGCTCAGGCACTGCTATGGCTGAGCTTATGCCCGGGATCACCTCATAGGGGATGCCTGCATCAGAAAGTGCCAGCACCTCCTCGCCACCTCGTCCAAAGACGAAGCTATCACCTCCCTTGAGCCTTATGACCCTTTTTCCTTCAGAGGCAAGCCTTATGAGGAGAACATTTATATCCTCCTGAGACATGCTGTGGCGGCCGGCACGTTTTCCCACATATATGAGCTCAGCTCCCCGGCTCACATGGGACATGAAGCCCTCACCAAGGAGGTCATCATATACTATGGCATCTGCCTCCTCTATGGCTCTTACCCCCTTCTCCGTAAGGAGCCCGGGGCCGCAGCCTCCGCCCACCAGTGTCACGTTGCCCAAAAGGAGCTGCTTTCTTATGTCTCCACAGATCCGATCAAGCTCCTCCAGGCCTCCGGATGCATAGGCACGCCTCCCATCCAGCATGGCAGAGAGGCTGAGCCTTGTTCCTTCCACCTTGCTGTGTACTCCTATGGGTGAGGTGCAGTCCGCCTTGAGTGAGCAGAACAGGGCTCTCTCCGCACTGAAGCGCTGCCAGGTCTCCCTGTCAGATATGCCTGAGAGCAGCTCTCTTACCTCTATGTCATCCTCCCTGCATTCCACTGCTATGATGCCCTGGCAGGGAGAAGGCATAAATTCCTCCGGATCAAATATCCTCTGCTCCAGATCTGAAAGGTCCGCTCCTATACGGTCAAGACCAGCCCTGGCCAGTATGATGCCGTCATACTCTCCCTCCCTGAGCTTCCTCAGTCGAGTGGTGACATTGCCCCTGATGTGCTTGAATATGGCATCACCGTATATGGCTCTGTACTCACTCATCCTTCTGGGGCTTCCTGTGCCTATGACCGAATCCTTCGTAAGGCTGTGCCCCTTCCTGAGTATAAGACAGTCCCGGGGATCAGCTGCCGGAGGCGTACAGGCTATGAGGAGGCCCTTTGCAAGCTCGTAGGGCAGATCCTTTCCGCTGTGTACGGCTATGTCTGCCTCATGGGTAAGGAGCCTCTCCTCTATCTCCCGGATAAATACTCCGTTACCTCCCATGCGCACCAGGGCATGGATACGGTCCTTGTCTCCCTTGGTCGTGGTCTCAAGTATCTCTGTCTCCACGCCCCTCTGCTCAAGGAGCTCCTTCACTATATTTGCCTGCTTAAGCGCCAGCAGGCTCCCTCTCGTTGCCAGTATAAGCTTTTTCACTTTACATGATCTCCCTGAATCTCGGCGTGAGCCTTACAGCGACTACTGAAGCAAGCACCACCAGAAGGAAGTCCGGCAGCACCGTACTCAGGAACCATACGCTCATGAGCTCAGCGACCCCTATAGTCTGTCCGCTGGTCAGCACATAGTTGAACATAAGAAAATAATACACAAGGCCACAAACATAATAGGCCAGCTCTCCCAGGGCTCCTGCCAGTATGAGCCAGGCCATGCTCCGTCTTTTCAGAAGCTCCAGCACCCTGCCTGAAACATAGGCAGCGGCAGCAAAGCCTATGAGGAACCCGAAGGTGGGCTTCATGATATATGTGAGCCCTCCTCCGTGCGCAAATATGGGCACACCCGTAAGTCCTATGATGAGATAGACTGCCACACTGAGCAAGCCCGGACCCGATCCAAGCAGCATGCCCGAAAGCAGTGCAAAAAACAGCTGCAGGGAAAGGGTGACCTGCCATATGCCCAGGGGTATGACTATCTTTATGAAAGCTCCCACAGCCATGAGAGCCGCAAAGAAGCCGCAGAGCACTAGCCTTTGTGTCCTCAGCCGGCTTTCTGTATGTACAGCCATAAACTTATGTTGCCTCCGGTCATCTATCAAAAAAGACTGCCAGGCCTAAAGCCTGACAGTCTCGCTTTTAAATGCTCAGGCTGCTCACGGCAGCCTGCTTATTCAGACTCCTGATTCAGTTTAGCCCATGGGGCTCCTTAAGTCAATGTCCTCCGTTGTTGGATCCGGGACCTGCGGTCAGGTGATCCTCAGGGAACTTGACATTGAAGTTGGAACGCCACTCGGTCTCAGCCCAGAACATCTGCTCTGCTACCTGGCACTCAGGATTGAGCTCAACGCCCTCAAGGATGATCTCCTTGAACTTGTGATATCCTGCACGGTCGATAAGATGTCCGCCATGGAGATATACAGGCTTGTAATCAAGTGCCCATGCTGAGAACTTCTGCCAGTTCTTGAGTACTCCAAGTACGACCTCCTCTGTAGCCCAGTTGAGGAACATCTTTCCTGCTCTGGGGGTCTGACGTCCGGTACGTCCGCCGAGGATAACTCTGTAGAACTTCTTAGGGTTCCTGGTCCATGCGCTTGCGGGACATACCCTTACGCACTCTCCACAGCCTACGCAGCAGCAGTCATCCTTGATGGGAAGGCCGTTGGGGCCTGACATAAGGACTCTTGTGGAAGCAGCCTTACACTGTCTTACACATGCTCCGCAGCCTATGCAGCGGTCAGGATGGAAGTCTATCTTAGCGACTCCTATGATACCGAAGTCACACATGTTTGCCTTGATGCAGTCGTTGGGGCAGCCTGCCACATTGACCTTGATGTGATAGTTGGAAGGGAATATGAGCTGCTCCACCTTCCTTGCCATCTCCTGGGTGTTGATGTTTCCGCATATGCAGTGTACGTTTCCTATGCAGGCGGTAACATTTCTCGCACCGATGGTGGGATATCCTGACTTGGGATCCCACTCATGAGGCTCGTGAGCTATCTGGTTCATGTCTACGCCTGAAAGCTCAGTCTCAACGCCCTCTATATACTCCTGGATATAGGCATTTACGGCAGGTATGCTCTCATACTTGATGCCGGGGAAATCCAGGGTCTGTCTGGTTCCTATATGGAAATTGCCGTCGCCCCAGGTCTCAGCGATATGTGTAGCCACCTCAAGATACTTTGCGGGGATGACACCTCCGGGAACACGCATCTGAAGCATGAACTCTCCGGGCACCTTGGACTGACGGAAGCAGTTCCTCTGCAGCGCTTTTACATTTATATCGTTGTTCATATGCGCCCTCCTTAATCTACGAGATCCTTGGCAACGGTATACATGAATACCGGTCCGTCAAGACATACATATACCTCATCGATACGGCAGTGTCCGCACTTACCTATGGCGCAGGACATCTTCCTCTCGAAGCTCATCCAGATGTTTTCCTCCTTGACTCCGTTCTTAAGGAGCTCAAGTCCGGTAAACTTCATCATGGGCGGGGGTCCTACCACAAGTACGGTATAGTCCTCTCCGAAATCCTTCCAGGGTATCTCGGAAACGAAGGCTGTTACCATACCTGTCCTGAAGCCCTCCTTCTGATCGTTGTCAAGGGCGTAGATGGTGGTGAACTTCTCCTTCCACTTTGCCAGATCCTCTGTAAATACTATGCTCTCATCATTCTTGAAGCCGCTGATGAGGTGGATGTCCTTTATCTCATCCATGTGATCATAGTAATGATTGAGAAGGCTCCTTACGGGAGCAAGGCCTGTGCCTCCGGTGATGACTACCAGATGCTTGCCGTCTATCCTGTGCTTGGGCCATCCATTGCCATAGGGTCCTCTCAGGAAGAGGTACTCGCCGGCCTTCTTCTCAAATATCTCGTTTGTGACCTTTCCTACAGGACGAAGAGTGAACTCGAGCCATCCGTCACCCTGCATGGAAACAGAGATGGGAGCCTCTCCTACCCTGGGGATGGAAAGCTGCATGAACTGACCGTGGCTTACCTTTATGTCTGTAGCCACGCGGAAGGTCCACTCATGCACAGATTCATGCTTTACACTGAGTATCCTGCATGCTGCAGGCTGTAATTCGTTCCTTATCATATCAGCACTCCTTTCCCTGTTCCTTCATGATCTCTTCAACTGCCTTGGACATCTTGTTGACTGTAGCTGAAAGAGCTATGAACTGAGGGCAATGATCCGTACATCTTCCGCAGCCTACGCACATGGGGCCCTCATGGAACCTTGCATCATATGCATGGAACTTATGGAGCACCTTATAGCGCATACGATCTCCGGCAGTGGGACGCATCTCTCTCTGACCAGCCATCTGATCAAAGCCTGCTACCTGGCAGGATGCAGATACTCTGCGTCTCTCACCGTTGTCGGCATTTTCGGTATATACAACGTCTCTGGTGGTGAAGCAGGTGCAGGTGGAGCAGGCCATGGTGCAGGCACCGCAGGAGATGCATCTTGCATCATATTCCTTCCACATGGGATGCTTCTTGAGAGCGTTGAGCACCTCCTTGTCAGGGATGACGGGAGGAGTAACTGTGAGCTGATTATCCTCAACGAACTTTACCTTGAAATCTTCCTTCTCGTACTCGCTGAAGTAGGGCTCGAACTCCGCGTCCTTGGACTCGATCTCAAGTCCGTTCTCTGAGAACTTGAGTCCGAATACATAGTCGTCGGTCTTGTTTGCGTTCATGGATACGCAGAAGCAGGTATCGGTACCGCCGTTGCACTCCATGAGCACGAACTTGGCCATATCATGACGTCTCCTGTAATATGCATCCTCATGGAAGCCATTGCCGAGGAATATCCTCTCCTGGATCTTCTGTGCATTTATATCACAGGCACGTCCGATGATGAGCATGGGCCTGAGATTCTTTACGGCCTCATGATAGTCCTCATCATTGAAATAAAACAGTGTCTGATGAACGGGGTTCAGGACCTCCTTCATCGGATATGTGGACTTCTCGGTATACTCCACTTCATCGAAGGAAGTCACCTTGTCATACTTTATGACATCAGTGTCGGAATAGCGTCCCTGCTTGGGGAAGCGCTTCGGAGCATAGATGTCATATTTTTCGCTCAGCTTGGCAAACAGAGCGTTGGACTGTTCTTTATTCAGTCTGTATCCCATTAACGTATCCTCCTGAGTTCACGGCTCCCGGATGATGTGTTCCGGGAGCCATGGATTAGAATGTTTAGCAGGTGACCTGGATGCCGGTCTCGTACTCCTTGTCATCGATGATGACACGAAGATCGTAGGTGCCCTTGAGGCCTTCCTTGTTGATGAAGGTCCTGGTCTGACGGGCATCGGGTGACATGAAGGTAGCTACGCACATAGCCTTGAGCTGACGAGCGGTAGTGGAGATGAAGTATCTGTGGATCTCCTCGCCCTGGCAAACCAGGAGCTGCACCATCTGTCCCTTCTCGAAGGTAGCGTTGAAGGTGAAGCGATCGGGCTCCTCAACTACCTCTGCCTCATGCATGTCGGGAAGGATCTCGCCTGTCTTCTCTGCGGGTACCTCTATGTCGAACTCCTTGGTAACGCCCATCTCACCAAGCTCCTCACCTCTTCCGAGCTCCAGATTGATGCCATCGGAGTAGAGCTTAAGCTTCTCTGCGCGGTAGAAGTTGCCATGAACCTTGAGCTCCAGCTTCTTCACATCGTTGTCGATCTCAACGGTGGTAGCATAAAGGTGAGCGCCCTCATTCCTGAATGCTGGAGGAAGTCCCTCACAGGGAGTAACATTATCGGGCATGTATCCGATACCGCCTGAGTGTACAAGGTAATGTCCCTCGTTGTAGTACTCAACGTTACAGATATAAGGGCTGAAGAACTCAGCTCCGCGGTCCTTGCCGTACTCCCATACCTGCTCTATGGTCATATCCTTGGTGTTGATGTGGTAGCGCACGCCTCTTGAGTAGTTGTCCTTTGCAGGAAGGAACTTCTCAGGATCCTTGCTTCCGTAGTGATGGTTGTCGAAGCACATAACGTCTCCGTTGGGAGTGATGACGCAGGCATGCTGCTCATACTGCCATCCGAAGTTGGTACCTACGGGAGTGAAGAAGTACTTCTTTACGAAGTCCTCAGGCCAGCCGTGAGGATCTCCGATGATCCAGTTAAGCTCGCCACTGTCAAAATCGATGTTGATCATGGCATCCACATGACGTCCTGAAAGGGTCACGCTGTTGGTGTTGGGATCATACCAGCAGGCATTGTTGTGGAACCAGTCCTCATCGGTCCAGCTTCCTGATCTGCCGGCCTCCTTCTCGGGAAGGATCTTCCTGTAGTCGTAGGTACGGAGCACCTTACCGGTCTTCCTGTCTACCAGAGCAAGCTTATCCTCTACGGTATCGGACTGAAGATCATCAGTCAGCACCAGGAGGTTGCCATCGGGAAGCTCGAACTCATCGTGATGATATCCGCCGGGAAGTCTGTACTCCTTGTAGATCTTTCCTACAGGGCTCATCTCATATACACCGCTCATGTAGTAGGGCAGGCGAAGTATCCTGTTGGTACCCATGAGCAGGTTGCCGTTCTTTGCGCGCTTAACGTCAAATACGCAGGGGATGGTCATGTGGAACCTGGCGTCACCGTTGTAGTCATAGGCTACGGTCAGGTCCTCACCTGCGGGTGATACCATGATCACGTTGTCCTGAAGATACTCCGGAGTGGTGTGCATGGAGATGATGGGGTCTGCTCCGTCAAATACATCGGGAGTAGTGATGGTGATGGTATGCTTGTGTCCTCTGTACTCCTCAAGCTCTACCTTGTTCTCATAGTTTGAATAAAGTCCTACTACGGGAAGCACATGCTCCTTTGCCTTGGGGAAGGTATGATAGATGTCTCCCTGATGTCCTTTCTTGCCAAGGACACGTACGGTCACAGCTACCTCTTCCTCAGTCCTGAAGCATACCACTGCTGAAAGGGGGTTGATCATGTAAAGGTTGTACTTCACAAGAGGATTCTCAAGTGTGTAGTTGCCCTCACGGAACTCCTTCAGCATGGCTTCCTCGGCCTCATACTGCTGGTCGATAAGATACTTTTGATAAGTGTACTTTACTGCCATGTTTCTCTTCTCCTTAAATGATTTTACTTGGTGGATTTACAGGTTCTCTTCGATCATCTTGATGACTACGGGCTTCTGCTGGAGTCCGCCGAGGCGCTTTACCTCAGCTCCGTCCTTTAAAAGCACCAGTGTAGGATAGCCGGTCACCCCGTTTTCTGCTACCAGCTCCTTGTTCTCATCAAAATTGACCTTAAGGATCTTTACCTTGTCGCCGAGCTGCTGATCCACATCACGAAGCACGAATGCCATCATCTTGCAGGGTCCGCAGGTGCTGGAGTAAAAATCCACAAGTACAAGGCCGCTCTTATCCTCAGCCTTATACTCTTCCGCATTTACCTCTTTGATCATGTCTGTCTCCTTTGTCTTTGCTGTGTTTATGTGCCGCCGGGGCCTTATGTCAGCCCTCAAGCTTCTGTACGTAATGAGATGCCTCCTCGGCTGCTATGGCTCCGTCTCCGCAGGCAGTGATGACCTGACGAAGGTTCTTCACTATGCAGTCACCGGCAGCGTAGATACCGGGCACTGAGGTCTCCATCCTGTTGTTGACCACTACGTATCCACGGTCAAGTATGCCCAGATCCTCCACGAACTCTGTGGTGGGCTCAAGGCCTATATACTCAAATACTCCGTCGCACTGTACCGTGTTCTCCTCGCCGGTCTTGGTGCTCTTGAAGTGCACGCCTGTAAGCTTGTCCTCTCCGGTAAAATCAAGCACATCCTGATATGCATAGATCTTCACCTTGGGATTTGCCCTGAGCTTGTCGCATACCATGGGATCTGCGGTCAGATCGAACATGGTGACTATGGTCAGGCTGTTCACTATGCCTACCAGGTACAGTGACTCCTCTACTGCAGAGTTGCCTCCGCCTATGACTACCACGTCCTTGCCGCGGTACTGCTCTCCGTCGCAGATGGCACACCAACTTATGCCGTTGCCCTTCCACTTATCCTCGGTGGGAAGTCCCAGGGTACGATGCCTTGTACCTGTGGCTATGATGACTGCCTTTGCCTCATATACCATGTCATCCTCAAGGCAGTGTATCTTCTTTATCTTTCCGCAGTCCTCTATGCGGGTAACGGTGCGGTAGTCGAAGCCGACGCCCAGAGCCTGGGTATGCTCAAACATCTGCATGGCGAGCTCAGCGCCGTTGATGCTCTGGATACCGGTATAATTGTTGATCTCGTTTGTGTTGATGATCTGTCCGCCGGGGGCCAGCTTGTCCAGCATAAGTACCTTCATGTCGGCTCTGGCTGCATAGACCGCTGCGGTCATACCTGCAGGGCCTGAGCCTATGATGACCACATCATATATCTCGTTCATGTCACATCTCCATTCTGCCGCAGGGCTCTGCGGCTCAAGTTCCCCTACTTAAGGTCACGGGAAATCTGCCTATATAAATATATTATGGCAAATTTCCCGTAAATTTTAAATAACATTCGTTATATTTTGTTGAAAATATACGTCAAACTCAACCGAGAAGGAGGTTTGCATAAGGTACACCGATCACGAGCACGAGAGCAAACTCAAAGAGTATGAGTATACCGCAGTACTTATAGATGTCGGTGGACTTGAGCCACTCCTTGTTACCAAAGAGCATGGCTGCGAAGGGTGATGCAGCAGGTGTCTCCATGGCGCATGAAAGCACGAAGAATATGGACATGGCAACTATGGGAGCTGCATTTACGCCTGTAGCCTGGCTGTAGGTCAGGATGACGGGCTGAAGTATCATACCGATGACCAGTGAGTTGCAGACATTTGTCAGCACACAGAGCACTACCATCAGGAATATGATGAAGGTAAATGAATTCATGTTTGAGAACATGGGCACAAGGAGCTGGTTGAGGAATCCTGAGATACCTGTATTCTCTGCGGTAAGCACGCTGCCTATAAGGATAGCTGAGGTGCAGAGGAAGAAGGTGCTCCATGCCACGTTGTTCTTCATGGTAGCCTGGAAATCGATAACAGACTTACCCTTGATCTGAAGGGCTGAAAGCAGCGATACGAATATGGCTGCGAGTCCGGTCGAGTTGGCCTTGAGCACTGCCATGCCGGGAGCCGTGGGTATCCAGCTGGGAAGCAGCATGCAGAGCACATAGATCACGAAGGTGATGGAAAGTACCTTCTGATGTATGGTCATGGGAGGCAGAGGGTTCCTGTTAAGGTCCTCTATGGTCAGGTTCTTGAGCCTGCTCACATCGGGACGGAACACATACTTGCAGAAAAGTATGGACAGCACCATGAGCATGAAGCCAAGGGTTATGCCCCATGCAAAGTACATACCATCGTTGATGGTGACTGTACCCTGGGATATGGTACGATAGTTAGTGAGCAGCGCAAGGGTGTTGCCCTGATAAGGGGGTACAGGGAAGCCCAGCATGGAGGAAAATACTACCATGATGACTGCTATCTTGGGATACTTGTCCTTGTTTGTATAGCCCAGCTGCTGGAATATCTCATAAAGCACGGGCCAGAACAGGAATATGGGAGCGAAGGGTCCGAGGAATACTGAAAGTATATATGCTCCAAGGCATATGAAGAATGTCAGCAGCCAGGGCTTGCCCTCTGCCACCTTCTTTGTAAGGAACCAGCGTCCTATGTAAGGAGTGATCCTCTGGTTAACGAGTGCTCCGGAAAAGATCATCATGAAGAGCATCTGTACTACGGTAGGGTTACCAAATGCGGCAGTGATGACATTGCCCATGGTATCGTAGCTGCTGACACCTATCATGAATATGGAAAAGATACTTGCCCAGGTAGGGTCTACCGTGGTCCAGAGCCAGAGGGTACCGATAAATATACCAAGCACCTCCATGCCTGTCTCGGTTATGGGAGCCACGGGCGGGAATAGCCTGATGATGAACATGATGGCTATACCGATGATTGTGTTGATCATGGTCAGTGAAAGACCGCCTTTTTCTTTAGACATAGCTTCTAACATACCTCATTTCTTTTTTTGAAGGACCGTCAAAGCGCACGAAATGGTGCGAAAGGCCGCACCTCCCCTTTGATCGTCAGCATTTTAACGATCCTTTTGTTTAAAAACCTACATCTTTTGTCATTATTTTAACGGAGTCCCCTCTGTTTAAAAATAACTTAGGTTAACTTAAAGGATAATTTTATGTTATAATAAGCCTCAGGAGTTAAGGTACAGGGCATGACTGTCACATGGTCTCATGCTTGGAGCATAACATTATGGGGAATATTTATGGATATACACGACCTTTGCAGATACGGAAAACGGATCCAGGTGGGACGCGGTGAGATCATAAGCGACGGCATAGAGGGTTCTGACGATGACTATATGTATGTGCTGGATAAGGGCCTTGCTGCCCTGACCTCCACAAACAAAAAGGGAGACGAATTCATCTATCTGTTCTTCAGAGGTCCCAGCTGCGTAGGCTTCGCTCCTCTGGTCAGGCAGTTCCTGGGAGTGGATCCCATGCCCTCCATACATGAGCCTGCTATGTTCACCATACTGGCCAAAAGTGACTGCGAGCTGTACCGCATAGACCGCAAGACCTTCGCCATGCTCCACAAGGAGCAGCCCTTCCGGGATCTCATGATGAACATAGTCTTCACCACCTACATGGAGGTGCTTTATCACTATTATACCAGCAGAGAAACCTCCGCTGCAGGAAGGCTCTGCTGGCTCATCATGGAGCAAAGCGAGCCGGATGATTCCGGAAGCCTTGTGCTGGATCCTCTGTTCACCTACGATGAGCTGAGCCACTATCTCGGAGTCCACAGCATAACCGTGGCAAGGATCATGAGCGCACTCAAAAAGACGGGAGCCATAACGAAGAGCGGCAGGAAGACCATCATAAACGATCTTGGAAAGCTCAGGGCAGTCATAGATGAGGACCTGGTGCTGGATTATTGATGTCAGATAAAATATTGTCCGATAAAATATAGACTAAAAACATCCCCGGAAGGAAGTCATTCCTCCGGGGATGCTGTTTTTCTGTCCTATGCTGGTCTCCCGAGCCTCCTCAGGCGATCAGATCTTTCTCAGTCCGTAACGGGTTATGATACCGTCCACAGGCACCTTCTTTCCGCAGAGCTCACAGCCCTTGTCATCGGAAAGCTCGAAGTCAGGGATGTCCTCCCTTGAAAATACAGCATTTACAGGGTATCCGTCCAGGCTGTCCACCATGGAGAATATAACTGAAATACCTATGATATGTCCGCCGTACTCGGAAACGGTGGAAAGTATCCTTCCGAGGGTCTTGCCCTGCATGGCCGTAGCAAGAAGTATGAGTATGTTCTTGCCCTTCAGCATCTTCTGGAAGTCATCGGTGACGAGCAGAGCTCCTGAATCATCGAAGTCAGGTGTCACGATGTTGTAGGTACCGAACTCGTTGTTGGTGGATACACCATATCCTGAAAGCTTGTCAGCCACGTATGCACCAAGGGCCTCACATCCGTCCATGCAGATGATGGTATCGATGGGAGTGCTCATGGCAAGGTCTGAGGAAAGGGCTGCATACTCGCTGCCTATGCCCTTGCGCGCACCTGTCTTTACCCTGTGCACATACTTGTCAGCCATGGCCTCTGCAGTCAGCTTTGCCTTGGCCAGCTGGACCTTCATGGGTATGAGGTCTATATAATAATTTGAGTGAAATCTGTCAGAAGCAAAATGTCCCTTGTATACCTCGAGCTTGAGCTCAGGGTTGTATGAGCAGGGAATGAATATTTTTTCCATATCTACGAAACTCCTCCTTGGTAGCTTTATATGTCTAAGATACTCCATTTCGCCGGATCAGAAAATAATCCATGTTAGATTATGAAAATAAAAACATGAAAAACAGTTCTGATCAGGCATACTGATACTGAGCATCCGTCCTTTCCATGGCCTCGGACTTGCTCAGCTTCTCAGAGAAATACTTGATTATGTCCTTCCTGGTCACTATGCCTATGAACTTATCCGCATCATCCACCACAGGGACGAAGTTTTGTCCCAGGGCCACATTTATCAGATCCTCCATGGATGACCTGATGGATACGGGAGTATAGTCTCTCCGCCTGTCCACCTCGGTTATGGGTACATCCTCGGCCTTCCTGAGGTCCAGATCATATTTGTTCTTGATGCTCCAGAGGAGGTCCCCCTCTGTCAGGACTCCTGCATAGGATCCGTTTTCATCCAGTATGGGTATGGCGGAATATCTGTGATACTCCATCTTTTCCATAGCCTGCCGGAGAGTATCGGCAGTATCTATATAGGCGCAGTCACACTTAGGCGTCAGATAAAATAATATGTTCATGAAACACCCCGTTCAAAATACTTTCTATTATCATGATAGCCTTTCTTTTTGAATGGAATGTGAACATCATCATAAAAAAGCCTGGGGTTTATAAAAACTTTATAAACTCCTGAGCCTGTGATCACAGGAGCCTGACCGTGTCCTTTTCCCTGTCTATATCCACCAGCCTGCGCTTATAGAGATTGCCAAGGGCCCTCTTGAACTGGTTCTTGCTCATGCCGTATACCTGCTCTATGAGAGCGGCATCAGCCTTGTCCGCATAGGGAAGGAAGCCATCCCCCTCCCTGAGCTTTTCCAGTATGAGCTCAGCATCTGAGCTTATAGCTGCATAGGCCCTCTCTCTGGGGCTGAGATCGAGCTTTCCATCCTCTCTCACTCTTATGACCCGGGCCTCTACCCTGTCACCATAGCGATACCTTTTGTATACCTCTGAGGCGGGTATCATGCCGAAATACCTGTCGTCCACAGCCACGAAGATGCCCAGCTTTTCATTGACCTCATAGACGAATCCGGATACCCGGTCTCCCTCCTTATAAAGGTCAGTGGTGCTCAGGTGCTTATAGACCCTCATGGTGGCAGCCATCCTGCCGCTCTTGTCCCTGTAGACATATACCAGCACCTCATCTCCCGCCCTGGGAGAGCTTATCTGCTCCCTGAAGGGCAGCAGCACCTCCTTGGGAACTCCATTGTCAAGGAAGGCTCCTATGCGTGTAGAGTCAGATACCCTCAGTATGCCCAGGTCCCCTACGGAAAGTATGGGCCTTCTCATGGTGGCAGTCAGCCTGTTGCCCTTGTCCCTGAAAAGATATACTGTGACCTCATCTCCCTCAGCAGGCCTCTCAGTCTGCTCAGAAAAAGGCAGCAGCACCTTCTCTCCATCAGGAAGCTCAAGGAAGGTGCCTATGTCTGTATTTTTAGACACCCTGAGCCTGAGAGCCTCACTGAAGTCATCCGCCATGTCCTCATAGCTCCTGTGACCTCCGCCCGCTCTCGTGCCGTGCTCCCCGTCAGGTCTCTGACCGTACCTGCCGGGCCTTCTTCCATCCTTATGGCCCTCTCGGTCCCTGTAGCTCTCCCGCTCTCTGGGAGCCTTTCCGGAATGTCTGACTATGGACACGGGGGAATTGCCGCCCCTGCGGCTGTTTTTCCCTCCGGTCCTCTCTTCGTCGGTCCCGGACCTCCGTTCCTCCTTTTTGATCTCAAAGGGATAGAGCCTTCTTTCTTTTCTTTCAGTATCTCCGTTCATAAGCATCTCCGTAAAATGTCTCTCCATGCCGCCTGGCAGTCACCGGATCCCGGTCCCTGCCCCGCTCACATTTAAAGTATTATATGATCCTTTATGCGCTTCAGATATCTCCTGCCTATGCGGCAGCTCACCCTCACGCCCTCAGATGTATATTCCTTGTGCTCCACCTCCGCATGTACGGTGACGAAATGATCCGCCGCCGTATCCGTATAGGGTATGAGCAGCTCACAGCTGATCAGGTCTCCGTAGAGCTTTGAGGCTATCATGCCGCATAGCTCCTCAAGACCTATGCCCTCAGATGCGGACATGAATATCCGATCTCCCATGATCATGGGGAGGCTTTCCAGCGGATATACCCTGTCTGCCTTGTTCATGACATATATAACAGGTATGTCCGAGGCCTCTATCTCCCTGAGGGTCTCCCTTGTGACCTCCATATGCCTCAGATGCTCCTCATCAGAGCAGTCGGTCACATGCAGTATCAGATCAGAAGACGATATCTCTGACAGGGTAGACCTGAAGGCCTTTATAAGATCATGGGGCAGATCGTCTATGAAGCCGACCGTATCTGAAAGCAGGAAATCTCTGTGGTCCCTGGGGCTTATGCGCCTGGTGGAGGTATCGAGGGTGACGAACAGCATGTCCTTCTGCTCCACCTTCTTCTGTCCATCAGCCCCGAAGCGTTCGATCATCTGATTGAGGAGCGTGGACTTGCCCGCATTTGTATAGCCTGCCAGGGATACCAGCGGAAGACCTGAGCCTGCCCTGCGCTTTCGCTGGGTCTGCCTTCCGCTCTCCAGCTGCTCCAGTCTCTTCCGAAGATCCGACATCCGCTTTTCTATGACTCGCCGATCCAGCTCTATCTGCTTTTCTCCTGAGCCCTTGTTTGACATGGAGCCTCCCGTACCTCCCTGCCTTGACAGGTTCTTCCTCAGCCCCCTGAGCCTGGGAAGCATGTACTGGAGCCTGGCGTATTCCACCTGCATCCTCGCTTCTGCGGTCCTGGCCCTTTCGCCAAATATGCGGAGTATCAGATCGGTCTTATCCAGTACCTCCACCTCCAGGTCGCTGCAGAGATTGTTGAGCTGTGAGGGGGTCAGGCTGCCCAGGAATATGACCGTATCCGCCTCCTCGGCCTCCAAAAGCTCCTTGAGCTCCTCTATCTTGCCGCTCCCTATGTATGTGGCATTTTCCAAGGCTGAAAGCCTCTGGGTAGTCATGCCCACGCAGCTGAAGCCGCAGGCCTCCGCAAGGCCCTCCAGCTCCTTCATGCGCTCGGGAAAGCCCTGCTCCCGGTCCAGCATGACTCCGCAGAGCACCGCCTTTTTTATCTCCTGAGTGGTATTGTCTATCATCTCTTAAAGCAAGATAACTCCGTACACCGAAGTGTACAGAGTATCCTTAAAATGTCTCCTTACATCCTGTCCGGAGCCTCGAAGCCAAGCATGTCTATGCAGCTTTTCAGCACCCTTCTCGTAAGTCTGAGCAGCGCTATATAGCTTTCCTGCTTACGCTCATCCTGCTCAGAAAGTATCTTTACATCATGGTAGAATGAGTTGAACTCATTTGATATCTCATATATATACTGACATATCTTGTGGGGAGCCGTCTCCTCCCAGGCGGAGGCTATGACCTCCTGATATCTGGAAAGGGAAAGGGCCAGGCTCTTGCCTGAGTCTGCCGCCTCCATGGCCGCCACGAGCAGCTCCTTGGGGTCCGTCTGAGGCTCCCTTCCGGAGCTCTCATACTTCTCGAGTATACTGCCTATCCTTACTATGGTATAGAGGATATAGGGGCCCGTATTGCCCTCGAAACTGGTAAACCGGTCTATGTCAAATATATAGTCCTTTGAGGCCTGGTTAGACAGGTCTCCGTACTTGAGTGCTGCAAGTCCCACTGTCCTTGCTATGCTCTCGGCCTCCTCATCGGATATCTCGTCCGTAGTCCTGGTCTGCCTTATCCTTTCAAAGACCTTCTCGTTTATCTCCTCTATGAGGGCCGACAGCCTCATGACTCCGCCCTCTCTGGTCTTGAAGGGCTTGCCGTCCTTGCCGTTCATGGTGCCGAAGCCCAGGAAGGTGAGCTTTTCGGAAGGGGATACTATGCCTGCCTTCCTCGCCACCCTGAAGAAGCTGAGATAATGGAGGCTCTGGCGCAGATCCGCTATATAGATATAGGCATCAGGGTGATAAAGCTGCTCCCTTTCCACCATGGTCGCAAGATCAGTAGTGGCATAAAGGGATGCACCGTCTGACTTCCTGATGAGACAGGGCGGATATTCCCTAGAGTCGCCTTCCTCGGCTATATCCACTACCAGAGCACCCTCTGACTCATAGGCTATGCCTCTGCTCTCCATATCCGCTATCATGTCCGGTATGTACTTCTGGGCATCAGACTCTCCCTTCCAGAGCTCAAAGCTTACTCCCAGGGAGTCATAGTTGCGTCTGAGATCCGCCAGGGACAGCTCCATGATATGCTCCCAGACCTTCCTGCACTGAGGATCTCCATTCTGAAGGGCTGCCGTAGCCTCCAGTGCACGGTCGCGAAATGCTGCCGCCTCCGGAGTCAGCTGTCCGCTTTCATCCTTTTCCTTAGATCTTGCAGAGGCTGCAGGATATATCTCCTCCAGGTCGCTGAGCGTGAAGTCCTCCATGCCCCGATCCCTGAGCTCCTCGATGATGAGTCCCATCTGCAGTCCCCAGTCTCCCAGATGTACATCGCCTATCATATGATGTCCCATGGCCCTGCCTATACGCTTGACCGACTCACCTATGATCGCCGAACGGAGATGTCCTATATGAAGAGGCTTGGCCACATTGGCTCCGCCATAGTCCACTATGATGGTCTCCGGCTCCTCCGGGAGAGGGAGCCCCAGTCTCTCATCCCTGTCCATATCCGCAAGATAGGAGGAAAGGAAGGCCTTATCCAGATCCATGTTTATAAAGCCGGGGCGTACTGCCTCGACTTTACTAAACTGAGGATATGCTTTTAATCTTTCCGTGATCTCCTCCGCTATGATGAGCGGAGCCTTATGTGCCGTCTTGGCCAGGGCCATGGCCCCATTGCACTGATACTCACAGAGGTCAGGCCTGTTGCTGACTCCTGCCTTTCCATAGGCAGGATCATAGCCGGCATCGGAAAATGCCTCACGGCATATGCTGTTAAGTATATCTGCGATCCTGTCCATTTATACCCTCGACAGATACTCCCCTGTACGTGTATCGATCTTGATCTTGTCTCCTATGTTTACGAACAGAGGCACGCTGACCTGAGCGCCTGTCTCTACGGTAGCAGGCTTGGATGCGCCTGTAGCAGTATCGCCCTTGAAGCCGGGCTCTGTCTCAGTTACCTCAAGCTCTACGAACATTGGAGGCTCTACTGAAAATACGGAGCCGTTGTAGGAGCAGATCTTACAGGTATCATTTTCCTTGACGAACTTCATGGCATCTCCACAAAGATCCTCGGAAAGAGACATCTGATCATAGGTCTCCATGTTCATGAAGTTGTACTGATCGCCATCCTTGTAAAGATACTGCATGTCGATCCTGTCTATACGAGCTGAAGGGAACTTCTCAGTAGGTCTGAAGGAGGTCTCTATAACTCCACCGTTTATGACATTCCTGAGCTTTGTCCTTACAAATGCTGCACCCTTGCCAGGCTTTACATGCTGGAACTCGACTACCTGCATGACCTGTCCGTCGATCTCTACCGTAACACCGTTTCTGAAATCACTTGCTGATACCATATGGATCCTCCAAATCAGTTGAACTTATGTAAATATTACTAAACGCAAAAAATCAATATAATATATTATAGGAAAAACCTTTTTTTGTAAAGACAAAGGATGGGCTTTTCCAGCTGTCTTTTAAGCTTTATGCGGGGTATATCCGTACTTTTGTCTATAGGCTCCACCAGTATACTGTGTATGCCCGCGTTGTTTGCACCCCAGATATCCGTAAAGAGCTGGTCTCCGAAAAAGATCACCTGGGAGGCACTGAGCCCTAGCTTGCGGCACAGCCTCAGGTAGGCATCCGGCTTCGGCTTGTGTGAAAGGAAGACATAGTCCAGTCCTCCACATGCCTCTGAAAAGCTCTTTACTCTGGGCTCATGATTGTTTGACACCAGTCCAAGACTCAGGCCCCTGGCCCTCAGCTCCTCCATCAGTGCCCTGGCCCTGTCATCGGCAGGCGCATCGTGGGGAACCAGGGTATTGTCTATGTCAAACAGCACTCCCTTTATGCCCTTTTTAAGGGCCCCGTCAAAATCATAGGCATATACGCTTTCGGCCATCTCACCAGGATACAGCTTCCGAATGCCTCCGCCTGCACTGGAACTCACTCCACATCCTCCCTGGAGCCGTCTTTGCCCTTCGTGCCGGCAAGCTCGCCTCCGTGGCTTCCGGAGCTCAGGAGCTTTCCTATCTCCTCTATGAAGGTATTGACATCCTTGAACTCCCGATAGACCGATGCAAAGCGTACATAGGCCACCTCGTCCAGCTTCTTGAGCTTGGTCATGACCTTCTCGCCTATGACATGGGTAGGTATCTCCTTTTCCTCCATGGCAAAGAGCTCATTTTCTATCTCATCTATGAGCCTTGAGATCTGCTTTGTGGAGACCGGCCTCTTGTGGCATGAGCATATGATGCCCGCCTCTATCTTTGATCGGTTGTAGGGCTCCCTGGAATCATCCTTCTTTATGACCATGAGAGGCATGGTCTCCAGCTTCTCATAGGTAGTGAACCGCTTCCCGCAGACCTCACACTGCCTGCGCCTCCTTATGGAGGAATTGTCATCTGCCGGTCTTGAGTCTATGACCTTAGTATCCTCAGCATTGCAATAGGGGCATTTCATTGGGTTACCTCCTTATCCTCAGTGCTTGCCGAACCATAGCTTTCCTCAGGATATTCCTCCTGCTCTGCCCTGAGATAAAAGAGGAATATCGTAGTGTATATATAGGGCGTTATCCAGAGCGCCGCAAGTCCCAGAGTAAGTACCAGGGGGATGCACCAGGGCAGGAAGCTTATGGCAAACAGCCAGATCAGCTTAAGCCTCCTTTTCCTTGTCAGCCTTGATGAGCGCTTCAGGGCCTCCATGACTGTCTTTTCAGGCTTGTCTATGACTATGAAGGATGCAAATGCATACCTTACACATATGTATATGGTCCAGGCATAAAACAGCAGATTGCCTGCCACCATGCCGACTGTCCCTGAGCCAAAAGCCAGCTCTGATCCAAGCACCGCCAGGAATATCAGCAAAAGCCCCGGTATGCCCACCATAAGGCCCATGCACAGGGACACCCATACATATCTCATGGGATGAGCCCCGGGCCTGAAGGCATAAAACAGATCAGAGAAGGTCACATAGCCCCTTCGGCACATATTGAGATACTGCTTATTGAGTCCAAGAATCATAAACAGGCTCACCAGCACTGCCAATATGATGCTTACAGCCAGAAGTATGGCAGTTACGACCTTCATGACCTCATTGTCCGTAGTAAAAAAGGCAAATGCAGACCCAAATATGATCATCACCACTGTCAGCACCGTATAGCTGACCATGTACTGTACGAACTGTGAGGCTATGAGTATGCCGTATTTTCCACGCAGCAGCCTCCTGGCCGCCGCCTTATAATCCTTTATCTTCACCTTATATCCGTCCTCCGGTGTCCATGCTGCCTCATCAGTAGTAGCCCCTCAGCTCATCCTCAAGTATATGCATATAGTATTCCAGAGCCCCTGATTCTATCAGTGACTTTACCATATATACGGTGATGATGACCGAGGCCACGACTCCCAGCACGCTTATGATGAGGGCTACCCTCGCTCCTATGCTCAGCCTGCCCTCATCCCTGGAAAGCATGGCGAAGGTCATGCCAAGTCCTCCGCAGAGGCAGGCCGTGAGCAGGCTGCTGCCAAACAGCACCGTAAGCGCGCTCATGACTATGGCAGCTGCCGTCATGCCGTTGGTCCTTGCTCTTCCCATAGGCTCTCCTTATCTGCAGAGCTCGCTGATGGCCAGCGCAAATATGACTGCGGCATCCTTGAGCTCCTTTATGGACATGAACTCATCGGCTCCGTGCATATTGGTATCCGTACCCTCTGCCACGGCTCCGAAGGCAACTCCGTTTTTAAGATCGTGGACATAGGTGCCTCCACCCATGGAATCCAGATGCCCCTTGAGTCCAGTCACGTCCTCATAGCAGCGGAGCAGGGTCTTTACGAAATCAGAGTCTCCATCCACCACATGAGGAGGCCTCATGGCGCAGTCAAGCTCAAATCCGGCCTCAGCCACCCTCTTTCTGGCAGGCTTTTCGGTGTTGTCCTCATCTGCAGCCACCGCAGTCCTTGAATCCACCTCAAGGCTTATGGACGCAGCATCTGCTCTCAGTATGTCCCCGGACACGGTAGTAGGTCCTGAAAGCTCATCATCCACAGCTATGCCGAGAGCCCTGCCTCTGTTGTCTCCGTAGGGGAAAAGCTCCTCAAGGCTCTTGAGCAGTCTTGTCTGCCTGCAGTCTGAAAGCGGCAGCAGGTTGATGAGATGGAGCAGCGCAAGGGCCGCATTCTTTCCGTCATCAGGATGTGCAGCATGGGCAGACTGTCCCTCTGCGTCTATGCGAAGTCCCTCAGTCGTTCCTGATACGGTAAAGCTGACTCCGGTCTCCTTCTCGACCTTTTCCGCATACTCTCTTATAAGGTCATCATCAAGTCCGCGGACTATGGCATAGCCCCTTCCGGGTACTATGTTTATGGTGTCGCCGCTTGAAAGCTCGATGAGAGCCGCCTCAGCCTCCTCCTTATCAAATGAGGCACTGAGCTTCATACGGAAATGTCCCTTTTCCACATTTGTCACGGGGAAGGAGGAATCGGGACTGAAGGTCATGGGCGCCTCCTTCTCCACAGAATAATAATGCTTCACGTCACTCATGCCGCTCTCCTCATCGGAGCCCAGTATGAGCCTGCAGCCCTTAGTCACGGGCACTGAAAGCTCCTTTACTGCCCTCATGGCATAAAGTGCTGCCACTGCGGGACCCTTGTCATCAGAGGTACCTCTGCCGTATATCCTTCCGTCTCTGACAACGGGATCGAAGGGAGTAGTCACGGTCCACCCCTCTCCTCCGGCTACCACATCCATGTGAGCCAGTATGTCGAGAGCCCTCTCCTTGTCATTCATATCGGCTGTCACCACATAGTCATCATAGTTCGTGGTGGACATGTCGTACCTTTCACATATGCCCATGGCTGTCATAAGAGCATTGTAGGGGCCCTCTCCATAGGGCTTTCCGACCTCATAGGCTCCCCTTACTGAGTTGATACGGCAGAGGGTCTTTACATCCTCTATCATCTCAGCCTCATGCTCATCCATAAACTTTATAAATCTTTCCTTCAGTTCCATAGCTTTTTCTCCCTGGCCTCTGGCCTTTATACCTAATTATTGGTTATATGATCACGCTTTTCCGAACTCTGAGAGCCTCAGGCCCTCGTTGCGGTCCAGCACCATCTTTATGCTCCATTCGTGAGCAAAGAGGAGCAGCGGTTCTCCCTTGAGATCCTTCACCTTCTTCATGTCGCTGGTGCCCGAAAGCTTGTCCACATTGACCTCTGTGGGGTTCTCGATCCACCTTATGTATTCGTAAGGCAGCTGCTCAAGGCTCACATCTACATTATACTCGCTTTTGAGCCTGTATGTCAGCACCTCAAACTGCAAAACTCCGACTACTCCTACTATGATCTCCTCCATGCCGGTGTTGAATTCCTGGAATATCTGGATGGCTCCCTCCTGGGCGATCTGCATGACACCCTTCAGGAACTGTTTCCTTTTCATGGTATCTATCTGTCTCACCCTGGCAAAATGCTCTGGAGCGAAGGTAGGTATGCCTTCATAGCGGAACCTTGCATCCGACAGGCATATGGTATCTCCAATGCTGTATATGCCCGGGTCAAATACTCCTATGATATCTCCGGCATAGGCCTTGTCTATGACCTGTCTTTCGTCAGCCATCATCTGGGTCGGCATGGACAGCCTTATCTTCCTTCCTCCCTGCACATGATTGACCTCCATGCCTGCCTCGAACTCTCCTGAGCATATGCGCATGAATGCTATCCTGTCCCTGTGGGCCTTGTTCATATTTGCCTGGATCTTGAATACGAAGGCTGAAAACGCTTCGTCCACAGGGTCTATGAGCCCCTGATCGCTCATGCGGGGCAGAGGCGTGGTGGTCATCTCCAGGAAATGCTGAAGGAAGGGCTCCACTCCGAAATTAGTAAGGGCCGATCCGAAAAATACGGGGGACAGCTGGCCTCTCCTGACCTTGTCAAGATCAAACTCATCAGCTGCTCCGTCCAGAAGCTCTATGTCCTCCAGCAGCTTGTCGTGATTCTGGAAGCCAAGCACGTCGGAAAGGGAAGGATCATCGATTTCGTATTCGTGAGTCTCCAGCTCCTTTGCACCTCCCTGCTCGGCCTTGAAGGTTATGACCTTGCGGCTCTGTCTCTCATATACTCCCTTGAAGTTTTTGCCGCAGCCCACGGGCCAGTTGATGGGGCAGGTATGTATGCCCAGCACCTCTTCTATATCCGAAAGAAGCTCAAAGGGATCCTTTGCCTCTCTGTCGAACTTGTTCATGAACGTAAAGATGGGGATGCCCCTCATGACACAGACCTTGAAGAGCTTTATGGTCTGTGCCTCGACACCCTTCGATCCGTCTATGACCATGACCGCAGAGTCTGCTGCCATGAGGGTCCTGTAGGTATCCTCTGAAAAGTCCTGGTGTCCGGGGGTATCAAGTATGTTTATGACCTTGTCCCCGTAGCGGAACTGCATGGCAGATGAGGTGACCGATATGCCCCTCTCCTTCTCTATATCCATCCAGTCCGATACCGCATGCTTCTGGGCCTTCCTGCCCTTTACGGTACCAGCCAGATTTATGGCTCCTCCATAGAGGAGCAGCTTCTCCGTCAGTGTGGTCTTTCCGGCATCGGGGTGCGATATGATCGCAAATGTACGTCTTTTGTGTATCTCTTCTCTGAGCTTGTCCTTCTGATCCATCCTCTTGTGGTCCTCTTATGTTCCTTTTTGTAAACGCAATGGGTAAAGTTTACCAGAAAAAGACAGCTTTATCAAGAAGCCCTGTTTTCATTGTAAAGCATGAGCAGGCCCTTCATGAGCAGCTTGTCGTCCATGATCACCTTGTGGCTGCAGTAGGGTATGACAAATCTTGAGAGCCCTCCTGTGGCCACCACGGTACAGCTCTCCCCCAGCTCCTGCTCGAGGCGCCCGAGCAGTCCGTCCAGCTGAGCAGCATTGCCGTATATGATGCCGCTGCGCATGCTCTCGGTAGTGTCCACGGTTATGATGGCACCTGGACGGCTCAGATCTATCTCCGGCAGCTGGGCCGTGCCCTGGGACAGGGAGGCTATGCTGGTCTTGAGGCCCGGAAGTATGAGGCCGCCTTCAAAGCGCCCCTCCTTGCTTATGACGGTGATGGTAGTGGCAGTACCCATGTTTATGACCGCCACCGGAGGCTCATACAGCTTATATGCCGCCTCCGCACCGATGATGAGATCCGCACCCAGTATGTCAGGTATGGGGAATTTTTCCAGGCTGATGTCCAGCTTCATGCTGCCCTTTACTATGAGAGGCTCCACCCCCAGCACCTTCCTTACCGCCGTATCCAGCACGCCTGTAAGGGGAGGGACCACCGAGGATATGATCGCGCCCTCAAAGTCCCTCTTGCTGATGCCGTAAAAATCCAGGATGGAGGTGATCATGAGGGCATACTCCATGCTGGTCTTGTTGCGGTCGGTCATGAGTCGCTCCTCTCTGATGGAGCTGCCCTCCCGATCGGATATCATGCCTATCTTTATGTTGGTATTTCCCATGTCTATGGCCAGTATCATATGTTATCCGGGCTCCTGCCCGCCTCCTTCTTCATTCAGAAAAAACCGGCAGCCGATATCGATCGGCTACCGGTCATAAGATGATCATATCATACATCAGAGCTTTTTAACACCTGACTCCACAAACTTTATGATCTCTGAGAGTCCAGCATATTTGGTTATGATGCCGGCATCCATCCTCACGAGGGTGGGAGCCTGCATGATGCGCAGCTTTCTTGCAGCGTCAGCATTTTCCTCAGCATTCACCACCTGATATGCCACTCCTGCTGCATTGAGCTGCTCCTTTGCAGCCTTGCAGTTGGGACAGGTGCTGGTAGTGAAAAGGTAAAGGCCGTCCTTCATGCTTCCGCTCTGAGCGGTCTCGGCATCCTTTTCCCTTGCAGAAGCCACTATCTCCTCTGCCTCCCTGTGGAGCTTATGCCTGTGCTCGTAGGAGGAGGTCACGTCATATTCCTTCCTGTCCTTGTACTCCTGGGTCTTTCCATCGTTCCAGTTCTGGATGGGCCTGTAGTATCCGGTGATACGGCTGTAGACCTCTGCCTTCTTGCCGCAGGTAGGACAGGTGAAATGCTCGCCTGCTATATATCCGTGGTCAGCGCATACTGAATAGGTAGGGCTGATGGTGTAGTAGGGCAGCCTGTAGTTCTCGGCTATGGTCCTTACCAGCTTGGCAGCCGCCTGCCAGTCAGGAAGCTTCTCTCCCAGGAACGCATGGAATACGGTGCCTGAGGTATAAAGGGTCTGAAGCTCGTCCTGTGCATCCAGTGCATCGAAGATGTCTGAGGTATATCCTACGGGCAGATGAGAGGAGTTGGTATAGTAGGGAACTCCACTGGCCTCATTTGCCGTGATGATGTCAGGATAATGCTTCTTGTCGTGCTTTGCCAGCCTGTAGGCAGTGGACTCTGCGGGAGTAGCCTCCAGGTTGTAAAGGTCTCCGTACATCTCCTGATAATCGGAAAGCCTGGTCCTCATGTGATTGAGCACTTCCTTTGCGAACTTCTGGGTCTCGGGATGTGTCATGTCCTTGCCTATCCAGCTGGCGTTGAGTCCGGCCTCATTCATGCCCACAAGTCCTATGGTGGAGAAGTGGTTGTTGAAGGTGCCCAGGTATCTCTTTGTATAAGGATAAAGTCCCTGCTCCAGGAGCCTGGTTATGACCTCACGCTTGATCTTGAGTGAGCGGGCAGATACATCCATCATGTGGTCCAGCCTCTTGTAGAAGTCTGCCTCGTCCTTTGCAAGATAAGCTATGCGGGGAAGATTGATGGTCACAACTCCTACGGAGCCTGTGCTCTCGCCTGAGCCGAAGTATCCGCCGCCCTTCTTACGGAGCTCACGGAGATCCAGCCTGAGCCTGCAGCACATGGAACGTACGTCTGAGGGCTCCATGTCGGAATTGATATAGTTTGAGAAGTAGGGCGTGCCATACTTTGCAGTCATCTCAAAGAGCAGCCTGTTGTTCTCGGTATCTGACCAGTCAAAGTCCTTGGTTATGCTGTAGGTAGGGATGGGGTACTGGAAGCCGCGGCCGTTTGCATCGCCCTCGATCATGATCTCGATGAAGGCCTTGTTGACCATGTCCATCTCCCTCTTGCAATCCTTGTACTTGAAGTCTACGGTCTCCCCGCCTATGATGCAGTACTGCTCGGCAAGGTCCGCAGGAACTGTCCAGTCAAGGGTTATGTTCGTGAAGGGCGCCTGGGTGCCCCACCTGGAAGGTGTGTTTACGCCATATACGAAGGACTGTACGCACTGCTTTACTTCCTTGTAGCTCAGGTTGTCTATCTTGACGAAGGGTGCAAGATAGGTATCGAAGGAAGAAAAGGCCTGAGCTCCTGCCCACTCGTTCTGCATGATGCCGAGGAAGTTGACCATCTGGTTGCAGAGGGTGGAAAGGTGCTTTGCAGGAGAGGAGGTGATCTTTCCGGGGATGCCTCCGAGTCCCTCCTGTATGAGCTGCTTCAGGGACCAGCCTGCACAGTAGCCTGTAAGCATGCTGAGATCGTGGAGATGTATGTCCGCATTTCTGTGGGCATCGGCTATCTCCTTGTCATATATCTCTGAAAGCCAGTAGTTGGCTGTGACTGCTCCTGAGTTTGAAAGGATCAGTCCTCCCACGGAATAGGTGACCGTGGAGTTCTCCTTTACACGCCAGTCGTTTATCTTAAGGTAGTTGTCTATGACATCCTTATAGTCAAGTACGGTCTGAGAGACATTTCTGATGTTTTCATGCTGCTTGCGGTAAAGTATGTATGCCTTTGCCACCTCGGTGTAGCCGGCCTGGTTGAGCACCTGCTCCACACAGTCCTGTATATCCTCCACGCCTATCTTGCCGTCAGCTATCTTCTCCTGAAAGGCGGCTGTGACACGGAGTGAAAGGAGCTCCAGTATATCGTTAGTATATTCGGTGCCGGTAGCCTTGAAGGCCTTTTCCATGGCTCCGCTTATCTTGGACAGGTTGAAATCGACTATCTTCCCGTCTCTCTTTATGACCTGTATCATGACTTGTCCTCTTTTCTTCAGTGTATTTGCGATCGTGCATGACCAATTATAATATAAAAATAAAAAAACACAATATATATTGTGCTTTTTTATTGTACTTTACAATATCTTGTTGTTATATCCGGGCTGCATTTTCATAACCGCTCACCTGGTGCGCAAAAAAGCAGCCTCCTTCTGGGCCTCCTGATCATCGGGATAGACCTTCAGATACTCATTGAACAGCTCGTATGCCTCCTCATAATTGCCAAGGTGCTCAGCGCACACGGCCTTGTTGAACCAGGAAAGCTTGCCTATGAGGGAGCCATCAAGCTCCGCAAGGGCCGAGGCCTGATCATAGACCTCCTGATAGCTTCCGGCCTCTATGCCGTCCACCATGTCCGCCAGCTGATCCAGGCTGCCAAGCTCCGTACAGAGCTCCTCATAAAGGGCCGTATCCTCCTCGGACTCTGCGTTATGCAGCAGGGCCTCATAGGTATCTGCCGCCTCATCGTATTTGCCAAGGCGCAGCTCACATTCTCCCCTGTACCTCAGTATATCCAGCTGTACCTCCGATACCCG
This sequence comes from uncultured Lachnospiraceae bacterium, assembly GCA_944380315.1. GTDB lineage: Bacteria > Bacillota > Clostridia > Lachnospirales > Lachnospiraceae > Avilachnospira. The sequence goes on along the minus strand of CALWHG010000005.1, from coordinate 41,873 downwards.
GCCATAATCCGCCTTGAGAGCCTGATCGAAAAGCTCCTCTGCAGAAGCATAATCTCCTGCATTGAAATGCTCTATGGCCGAAGTCCTGAGCTCCATGAGCCTGTCACTGCCTCCGCAGCCTGAAAGGCCCATGCTCAGCGAAAGGCAGAGCACGGCTGCCGCTGTCAGATATCCTCTCTTCATAGTCTGGACACCAGATCCGAAGGATCTCCTTTCCCGTCAGTACTGTCGGTGCTGCCTATGCCCCCGTTCCTGACGATCTCCGTCTCATCATCCTCAGTGATGCCATAGGTCACAAATATGCCCTGGGCCAGAGCCTGTCCCTTCGTTATGTGCATGACCGCGCCGGTCTTGCTGTCATTTGTGAAGCGTATGAATATATGGCCCTCATTGTCGGAATAATAATAATCGCTGTCTATGACTCCCACCGTATTGTTGAGCTGGAAGCGATACCTGAAGCCCAGAGAGCTCCTGGGCATGATCAGCAGCACCACATCCTCATCCATGCTGCAGCGCATGCCTGTGGCTATCTTTATCTCCTCCCCGGGCCCAAGCTCGAAATCTATGGGAGAAAAGATGTCATAGCCTGCAGAGCCCCTGGTAGCCCTCACGGGTATGCGGAGCTCCTCATATATGGCTTCGGCCTCAGCCTCAAGCTCATCTGCAGTCTTTCCGCAGCCCTCATAGAGAGCCTTCCAGTCATTTATCCACTGTGTCCTGCTCACCTTCAGGAATCTTGCAACTCTTCTCAAACCTGTACCTCCGAAGGCTCCATAAGCTCCGCCTTCACTTCCTCATCCATCCTGGCCTGAAGCTCAGGTCCCGGCATGGGCATGTCCTCCTTGCCGGATATGCCAAACCTTCTGTAAAACTCATCAGTGGGGGAAAATACCGCCGGCCTTCCGGGTGCATTGAGCCTCCCGGTCTCCTCCACCAGGCCGTATTCTATAAGCTTGTTTACCGCATGGTCCGACTTGACGCCTCTGATCCTCTCTATCTCCGCCTTGGTCACGGGGGATCTGTAGGCTATGATGGCCAGGGTCTCCATGACCACCTCCGTAAGGATCGGCTTCCGCTCCTGCTTCAGCACGCTTGCCAGATTAGGATAATACTCCGCCCTGGTGCACAGCTGATACTTTCCGTCAAACTGTTTGATGCACAGACCTGACTCCTGGTTTTCGTACTTATTAAGCAGAATATCCACTGCCTCTTTGGCAGTCTTTTGGTCACAGCCGCAGGACTTCGCGATCTCATTCAATGATACCGCTCTTCCAAAGGCAAAAAGTATGGCCTCCGCTATATTTGCATATCTTGTAAGCTCAGCTCCCGCTGCCTCTCCGGACAGATCGAGCTGACCATAGATCTCATTATCAGTCATCGACTATATCTCCAAGATCTAGCTGACCCTCATCCACCTGATCGGAAAAGGTCACCTCTATGTCTCCGCAGGTCTCCTGCTGCCTAACCTCTATGGCTCCCACCTTCATGAGCTCAAGGACTGCCAGGAAGGTCACTACCACGTCCTCCCGGCTGGGCTCCGCCTCCAGCAGGCTCCTGAAGGAAAAATGCCTCTGCCTCCTGGCGTAGCTCAGCAGTGAGCCTATACGGCTCCTTACGGGCATGCGCTCACGCTTGATCACTCCGAAGCTCTCACGTCTCTGGTCCCTTCGGTACTCCTTCCGTCTCATGACCTCCTGGAAAATGGTCTTCAGGCCCTCCAGATCCACTCCGGAAAGGAGCTCTGAAAGATCCACGGGAGGCACATAGTCCGTCACCTCTCTGGGAAGCTCCGCATCCCTGTATATGAACCTTGAGGCCTCATCCTCCATGTGCTCCATCTCATAGGCCATATATTTGAACTGCTTGTACAGGAGCAGCCTCCGTACCAGCTCATCCCTGGGGTCCTCTTCCTCCTCATCCTGCTCCTCCTCATCCCTGGGAAGCAGCATCCTTGCCTTGATGTCAAGCAATGTGGCCGCCATGACGAGGAAATCCGACATAAGCTCCAGGTCCTCCGTCTGAAGGCTGTCCATATACTCCAGGTACTGGGCCGTGATATCCGCTATGGGTATGTCATATATATCCAGCTTGTCCTTTTCGATAAGCCTGAGCAGCAGGTCCAGCGGGCCGTCAAAATTCAGTTTTTCAAGCTTGTATCTGATCTCTTCCATCAAAGCTGATCCGGATCCGTCTCTCTGTCTCCTTTTGGCAATACATCTATGACGCTGATCTCAGGCCTGTCGTTTAGCCTGAGCTTTATGCTGTGAGTGCCAAGTCCCCGGTTCACGATCATGCGGGTCCTTCCATGGCTGAACTCCCCGGCGCATTCCTTCACCAGGAACTGGAGCTGTGGTGTCATGAGCCCTCCGAGGCCCGGAAGCCTTATGGTCCCTCCGTGAAAATGACCGGAAAGCACCAGATCAGCTCCAAGGGCCTCCGCCTCCCTGAGATAGAGGGGGCTGTGAAGCAGCATGATGTTGAAGCTGTGCCTCGGGGCCCTGTCCCTCCGATCAGAGACTTTGCAGGACATGTCCTCCGCCGTAAGCAGCTTTCCTTCAAGATATCCCTCCGGCATGACCAGCTTCCTTCCAAAGCCTGGCCTTAAAGGCTGAAAATAATCCTCCTCAAGGCTTGGTCCGTAGATGGTGAACTCGTCTCTCTCATCTATGAGCTCATCCTCCTTTGTGAAGGTCTCGGTCTCATCCATAAGATACTCCAGAGAGGAGTACTGCTCCAGATGCTCTATGAATATCTGAAAGTCCTCGGGGAAGCGTCTCCTGAACCTTACCTCATGGTTGCCCTCCGCATATATGACCGGCCAGTATTCACTGAGCTCCTGACACAGATGTATGCAGGCTGAGGTCCTGGGAGGCTCCTCGCATCTCTTTCCGCAGGTGATCATGTCACCGCCTATGAGTATGCAGTCAGGATCCAGGCTCCTTATCTCACTGAGCAGCTCCTCGTTGTCCTCTCCGAACTCTGCTCCATGCATGTCACTGAGAAATATGAAACGGGTACCTATATGTATCTTTTCGCTCTTTATGGTATAGTACTCCGTCTTGAGATGCTTCTTTTCCCACTCACTGCGAAGAAGCAAGATGACTGTAAGCGCGATCAGGACGATCAGCACCAAGGCCGCTGGGTCCATATATCCTCCATATAACTAAAAAGACCACCGTGTATGTCACGGCATGACCAGGGCTCAGACGCCCTTTACTGCTCCCAAGCGGAATCGAACCGCTATCTACGGCTCCGGAGGCCATCGTTCTATCCATTATACTATGAGAGCCCGTGCCACCCTTGTCCCCGGATGGCATAGGGTAGATTTTATCATACTTTTATCCGTTAGTAAAGGAGCGGCCGGTAAATGCCGCTCCTTCAGGATCAGTGTCTGAAAAGTGTACCAAGTATGTTGCGTCCGAGGCTGGCTCCGAGATTTCCTCCAAGCCTTTTTCCGAAGCTTCCGCCTATGGTATCTCCAAGCAGGTTGCCCAGCTCACGGCCTACGGTACCGCCTGCAGTAGTGGCCACTGACTTGACGTTTTTAAGCATGGCCTTCTGCTGACGCTCAGCCTCCTTCTGGGCCTCCTTTTCAGCCTTGAGCCTTGCCTTCTCCGCTTCCTTTTCGGCCTTCAGTCTCTCCTTCTCTGCTGCCTCCTGGGCCTTTTCCTCTTCCTCCTGCTTCTGTTCCTCTGCCTTCCGTCTCTCAAGGAACTCATAGGCTGAGGCCGGATCCACGGGAGTGTTGTACTTGATATAGAGGTTTGAGGCCTTTATGAGCTTTTCCTTGTCAGCATCCGCTGCCTTCCCCATCATGGACTGAGGAGGAAGGATGAATGCATGGCAGGCAGGAGAAGGTATGCCGTCCTCATCCAGGACAGAGACTACTGCCTCTCCTGTACCAAGCTCTCCCAGCAGCTTTTCAGTATCAAAGCCCTCCTCTGCCCTGAAGGACTGGGCTGCTGCCTTAAGCACCTTTCTTTCCGCAGGGGTATATGCCCTGAGGGCATGCTGGACCTTGTTGCCGAGCTGAGACATGACACCATCCGGTATGTCACCGGGAGACTGGGTAACCAAGTATACGCCCACTCCCTTGGAGCGGATCAGCTTGATCATCTGTTCGATCTTCTCCATCAGGTCATCGCTGGCATTGTCAAAGAGCAGGTGGGCCTCATCAAAGAAGAATACTATCCTGGGCTTCTCCATGTCTCCCACCTCGGGCATGATCTCAAAGAGCTCCGAAAGCAGATACAGCATGAATGCCGAATAGAGCCTGGGCTTGTTTATAAGGCTGCTGCTGTCAAGTATGTTTATGGTGCCCCTTCCGGAGGTATCCGTCACGAAGAAATCAGCCACGTTGAAGGCCGGCTCCCCGAAGAACACATCACCGCCCTCAGACTCAAGAGCCACCACGTCCCTGACTATGGCTGCCACCGACTGCTTGGCTATGTGGCCATAGTCAAGCTCAAAGTCAGAAGCATTTTCAGAAACATATGCAAGCATGGCCTTGAGGTCCTTGGTATCCGTCAGGAGCAGCTCCTGGTCATCGGCGATCTTATATACTACCGACAGTATATCCGTCTGTGTATCGTTGAGATCCAGCACTGATGCCATGAGCTGAGGTCCCATCTCCGATATGGTCGTGCGAAGAGGGACTCCCTTATCTCCGTATATGTCGTAGAAGGCCGAAGGGTAGGACTTGTAGGCAAAGCCGTCCTCTGTAAGTCCGAAGCGCTGCTTCCTCTCTATCATGTCCTCGCTGTCTGCACCCGGCGTGATCATGCCGGAAAGGTCGCCCTTTACGTCCGCCAGGAACACAGGCACTCCCATATCTGAAAATGACTCAGCCAGCACCTTCAGGGTTATGGTCTTACCTGTACCGGTGGCTCCGCAGATGAAGCCGTGCCTGTTAGCCATGTCCGGCCTCAGATATATTTTTTCCGACAGGTCATCTCCCGTCTTTGCAAAATATATCTTGCCGTTATCTATCATAGTTTACTATCTTTCCAAAATCAGCCTTGAGGGAAGCTCCTCCCACAAGTCCTCCGTCTATGTCGGGCTGAGCAAAGAGCTCTGCCGCATTTGCTGCATTTACGGATCCGCCGTACTGTATGCGTATGGACTCTGCAGTAGCCTCATCATATATCTCAGCTATGCACTGTCTTATGGCACCGCATACCTCCTCGGCCTGCTCCGTGGTGGCTGTCCTGCCGGTGCCGATGGCCCAGATGGGCTCATAGGCTATGACGGTCTTTGCTGCATCCGCAGCAGCTATGCCCTGGTAACCCACCTTCACCTGCTGGCGTATCCAGTCAAGGGTTATGCCCTGCTCTCTCTGCTCAAGGCTCTCGCCGCAGCACATGATGGGAGTGATACCGTGCTCTATGGCCTTCTTCATCTTCCTGTTGACATCCTCGGAGGTCTCCTTGAAATAGTCTCTCCTCTCAGAATGTCCCAGTATGACATACCTGACTCCGGCATCCACCAGCATGGCGGGAGAGATCTCTCCGGTATATGCACCACTCTCCTCAAAATACATGTTCTCTGCGCCTACCTGGATAGTACTGCCCTCACAGGCCTTGACTACGGGTACTATGTCTATGGCAGGGACGCAGAATACCACGTCCACTGCCTCATTGTCCACCAGGGGCTTGAGCTCCTCCACCAGCTTTATGGCCTCGGAGGGAGTCTTGTTCATCTTCCAGTTTCCTGCTATGATCTTCCTTCTCATGATCCGACCTTCCTTACTTATCCTGTACGGCTGCTACACCGGGCATCTCCTTGCCCTCAAGGAACTCCAGGGAGGCTCCGCCGCCGGTGGAGATATGGGTCATCTTGTCTCCAAAGCCGAGGATGTTTACTGCTGCTGCTGAATCTCCGCCGCCGATGATGGTGGTGGCATCAGTCTCTGCCAGTGCCTTGGCCACTGCTATGGTACCCTTTGCAAGCTGAGGATTCTCAAACACGCCCATGGGTCCGTTCCATACTACGGTCTTGGCGCCCTTTATGGCTGCCTCGAACTCTGCCACGGTCTTGGGTCCGATATCCAGTCCCATCTGATCCTCGGGCATCTTGTCTATGTCCACATAGTCCACCTTGATCTCAGCATCGATGGGATCAGGGAATGCGGGAGCTATGGCTGTATCTACGGGGAGCAGCAGCTTCTTGCCGAGCTTCTCAGCCTTCTCTATCATCTCCTTGCAGTAGTCGAGCTTGGTATCATCCACAAGTGACTTTCCTACATTGTGTCCCATGGCCTTTACGAAGGTATAAGCCATGCCGCCGCCGATGATGAGTGTATCGCACTTCTCAAGAAGGTTGGAGATGACGTTGAGCTTGTCGGCTACCTTTGCGCCGCCCAGTATGGCAACGAAGGGCCTCTTGGGATCCTCTACGGCATTGCCGAGGAACTGGATCTCCTTCTCCATCAGGTATCCTACTGCAGATACGGGAGCGAACTTGGCCACGCCTACATTTGAGCAGTGAGCCCTGTGAGCGGTACCGAAGGCATCATCCACAAATACATCGCAGATGGAAGCCAGATCCTTTGAAAATGCATCCTCGCACTTGGTCTCTTCCTTCCTGAAGCGGGTATTTTCTATAAGGATGATGTCTCCGTCCTTCATGGTCTCTACGGCAGCCCTTACGTTTGCGCCTACGACCTCAGGATCCACAACGAACCTGACCTCGCATCCAAGGAGCTCTGAAAGCCTCTTTGCCACGGGAGCCAGTGAAAACTTGTCCTCGGGACCGTTCTTGGGCTTGCCAAGATGAGAGCAGAGTATGAGCCTGCCGCCCTCTGACTGAAGCTTCTTTATGGTGGGAAGGGAAGCCACGAGCCTGTTCTCGTCAGTGATCTTGCCATCCTTTAAGGGTACATTGAAATCACATCTTACAAGGACTCTCTTGCCCTTTACGTCTATGTCGTCCACAGTCTTTTTATTAAGTGCCATGATATATCCCTTTCTTATATAGATACTTAGTAAAAAAGGCTCGGCCCCACTACAGGGCAGAGCCTTTTTATCTTGCTTATGATATTACTTTACGAACTTCTCGAAGTACTTGATGGTCCTTACCATCTGTGAGGTGTAGGAGTTCTCGTTGTCATACCATGAAACTACCTGAACCTCATAGGTATCGTCGTCGATCTTTGCTACCATGGTCTGAGTAGCATCGAAGAGTGAACCATAGGTCATGCCGATAACGTCTGAAGATACGATGGGATCCTCGTTGTAGCCGAAGGTCTCAGGCATCTTTGCTGCTGCTGCCTTCATGGCTGCATTTACACTGTCAACAGTGATGTCCTTGCCCTTTACCACTGCAAAGAGAAGGGTGGTGGAGCCTGTGGGTACAGGAACACGCTGAGCTGCACCGATGAGCTTTCCGTTAAGCTCAGGGATAACAAGGCCGATAGCCTTTGCAGCGCCTGTTGAGTTGGGAACGATATTTACTGCTGCAGCCCTTGCACGGCGAAGGTCACCCTTCCTGTGAGGTCCGTCAAGCACCATCTGATCACCTGTATAAGCATGGATGGTAGCCATGATACCGGTCTGGATGGGAGCATAATCGTTAAGGGCCTTAGCCATGGGAGCCAGGCAGTTTGTGGTACAGGAAGCAGCGGATATGATGCTGTCGTTCTCTGTAAGAGTCTCATGGTTTACGTTGTAAACGATGGTAGGAAGGTCGTTGCCTGCAGGTGCAGAGATGACTACCTTCTTGGCACCAGCATCGATATGAGCCTGTGCCTTGTCCTTTTTTGTGTAGAAGCCTGTGCACTCAAGCACTACGTCTACTCCCAGCTCTCCCCAGGGAAGCTTGGAAGCATCGGGCTCCTTGTAGATCTTTATGGTCTTGCCGTCAACCGTTATGCTGTCCTCGCCTGCGGTAACCTTGTCTGCAAGAGCATAACGGCCCTGTGAAGAGTCATACTTGAGCAGATGAGCAAGCATCTTGGGATCAGTAAGATCGTTGATAGCTACTATCTCAGTTCCCTTATCCTCAAACATCTGACGGAATGCCAGACGTCCGATACGTCCAAAACCATTGATAGCTACTTTAACTGCCATGTCTTTATCCTCCTATACATGAACTGTTTTGATCTGGCTTTAAATAAGTTTTGCACCACCAATAATCATAACCTCAGCGACAGTTTTTTTCAAGTAAATTATCGTTAAGGAAATGTCAGGATTGTACTTTTTATGTATTTTCATCCCTTACATAGCCGGCTACGTTCACCGCATGATCACCGACTCTCTCAAGGTTCGTGAGTATGTCAAGGAAGATGACACCGGCCTGAGGCTCGCATTCACCGCGGCTGAGCCTCTCGATATGCTTCTCACGCAGCTCATCGTTTATGGTATCCATCTCATCCTCATCGCTGCGGCACTCCTTGACTGCCTCAAGGCTGCCGGAGCGCTTGGACTCCACTGCAAGGGCGAAGGTATCGATGGCTGTCTCCGCAGCTCTCTTTATATCCCTGACTCCCGTCTCAGAAAATACTATGCCGTTGTTGATCACATAATCCGCAAAGCCGGCCAGGTTGTCCGCATGGTCTCCGACTCTCTCGAAGTCGCTGATGGTATAGAACATGTTGTTGACATGCAGCTTCTGCTTCTCGGAAAGCTGGAGCCCGTTTACCTGTATAAGGAAATCCGTAAGGATGCTGGCCATCTGGTCCACGGTCTCCTCCTCGTACTCTACTTTGGCTGCCTTTTCCTTGTTGCCTTCAAGTATGGCCTCTATGGCCAGCCTTACCTGTGACTCTGCCTTTTCACCCATGACTATGAGCTCATCGTCAGCAGACTGTATGGCTATGGCAGGGGTACTGCCAAGTATACGGAGATCCAGTCTCTTCTGCATCTCCTTGGCATCGCCCTGGTAATTCTTTACATCCTGCTCCCTGGTCTCCGTATCCCTTATCATCATGCCGGATAGCTTTACCAGCACGTTTGCCATGGGATACATGATGACAGTAGAAAGTATGTTGTAAACCGTATGGAATAAGGAGATATCCACCACGCTCATGGGAGAGTTTGCAAAGTCAGGCATGAAGAGCTGCACTATGAACATGAGCACTCCAAAGATGACTGCTCCTATGACATTGAAGAGTATATGTATGTTTGCCGCCCTCTTTGCAGTGGTGTTAGTGCCTGCAGAGGATATGAGGGCAGTCGCACAGGTACCTATGTTCTGTCCAAGGGTTATGTAGACTGCAGCAGCCTTTGTCACCATACCGCCCATGGCAAGGGACTGAAGTATGGTGACGGAAGCAGTCGAGGACTGGATGATGGCAGTGATGACCGCACCTGCCAGTATGCCGAGTATGGGATTGCCGCCCAGGACCCTGAAGATCTCTCCGAATATGGGGAGCTCCGTATAGGGCTCCACGCCCTCAAACATCATGTTGAGTCCCACGAAGAGCATACCTATACCTGTAAGGACCTCTCCGAGAAGGTTGTCCTTTTTGCTCTGGAAAAGGAGCATGTAAGCGCCGACTCCAAGGAGCAGGGGAGCAAAGAAGCTGGGGCTGAAGATCTCCATGGTATCTCCCAGGTCGATCTGGACCAGGGAAACGAACCAGGAGGTCACCGTGGTACCGATATTGGCACCCATGATGACTCCGGTAGCCTGCATGAGGTTCATCATGCCTGCATTTACAAGTCCTACTACCATGACCGTGACAGCTGAAGAGGAGTGGATGATGGCTGTGATCAGCGCGCCTACCAGGACTCCCATGAGCCTGTTGTCGGTGGCCTTGCCAAGATAGTAGCTCAGCTTTGAGCCCGTGGACTTCTGAAGGCCCTCAGACATGATATGTATGCCGTAGAGGAAAAGTCCAAGTCCACCCACAAGATAGAAAATATTGCCTACTAATGTAAGATCCATCGTTTTCTCCTGTCATGTCCCGAAGCCCTCAGGCCCTATTATGGGACATTACAATTTATTTACAATTCTTCATAAATATAACATAAAAAAAGACAGGGTAAAACCCTGTCTTTACAAAAAACACATTAAGATTTTACAAAGATTGCGGCTCCTTCATCAGGCTCAGAAGCCCTCGGAGGCATTGACCAGATCGTTCAGCTCCTCCTGACTGCAGACCTGAAGATAGACCGTCTTGTCGCTGCGCTCGTTCCTCATGCCCTTATACTCAAGCTCCACCTTTATGGAGGAAAGGGAACCGCTATACAGCCTGTCCCTCTCTGCCAGATTGTCTATGTTGGTCTCCTCAAACAGCGGATACCAGGCACCCGGCTCCAGGTCTCCCTCCTCATATGCCCTGACCGTTTCCTCCGCGGAAGCCGTGTTGCTCTCGTTTTCGTAGATCAGGGATATCTCCATGGAAAGGTCGTCCATGCTTACCGTAGCATCAGCTCCTGAAGCCACGGATATGCTGAGCGCTGTCTGGGGCGATACTGCATAGCCCTTGACATAGCTTACGCCTGACGAGGGATGTCCTGCATAGCAGAGCCTCTCGCAGCTCTCCGTATCCAGCTCGAGCTCAAAGGGAAAGCCTCCCGGCACTGACTTTTCATAGGGCGCCGCAAAAGCGGCAGAAACCATGAAGGTGCTGGCCATAAGGGCTGCAGCCAATGTGGATTTTATGTAAAATGATCTTTTCACCGAAACCTCATAAACATATTCGGGGATAAAGGTCCCTCTTGATGGTCTTATCATGATACCACATAAGTTTTAACAGCAGCCTTTGGAATACCTTACAAAATCCTTACAAACTTACTATCTTTATGAAGTTCTTCTTACCTCTGCGGAGGATCAGTCCGTCCCTGAGAGCCTCTCTGGAGTACTCCTTCCTGGGGTCGGTGACCTTTTCGTCGCCTGCGGTCACTCCGCCCTGCTCCACGTTCCTCCTTGCATCGCCTCTGGATGAGCAGAGTCCCGAGGATACCAGCAGGGTCACTATGTCCACCGCTCCGTCCTTAAACTCTTCCTCTTTTACCTCATAGGTAGGCATATGCTCGGAATCGCCGCCTGAGAACACGGCCCTGGCAGCGGACTGGGCCTTCTCGGCCTCTTCCTCTCCGTGAACCAGCTTGGTCAGCTCGTAAGCCAACACCTCTTTGGCCTCGTTGAGCTTTGAGCCCTCCCAGTCCTCCATCTTCCTGATCTCCTCAAGGGGAAGGAAGGTGAGCATCTTGATGCACTTTATGACATCGGCGTCATCCACGTTCCTCCAGTACTGATAGAAATCGTAGGGAGAGGTCTTGTTGGGATCCAGCCATACCGCACCTGATGCGGTCTTGCCCATCTTCTTTCCCTCAGAGTTGAGGAGCAGAGTGATGGTCATGGCGTGGGCATCCTTGCCAAGCTTCTTCCTTATAAGATCGGTACCGGCCAGCATGTTTGACCACTGGTCATCTCCTCCAAACTGCATGTTGCAGCCATAGTCGAGGAAGAGCCTGTAGAAGTCATAGGCCTGCATGATCATGTAATTGAACTCAAAGAAGGTAAGTCCCTTTTCCATACGCTGCTCATAGCACCTGGCTGCCAGCATATGATTGACTGAGAAATGAGCGCCTATCTCCCTGAGGAACTCTATATACGTGAGGTCCAGGAGCCAGTCACCGTTATTGACCATGATGGCATCATTTTTGCCATCGCCAAAATGTATGAAGCGCTCCATCTGATGCCTGAAGCAGTCACAGTTATGAGCTATGGTCTCCTTGGTCATCATCTGTCTCATGTCAGTACGGCCGGAGGGATCACCGATCATGCCGGTGCCTCCGCCCACCAGTGCTATGGGCTTGTTGCCTGCCATCTGAAGCCTCTTCATGAGGCAGAGCGCCATAAAATGTCCGACATGGAGACTGTCAGCGGTAGGATCGAAGCCAATATAGAAGGTCGCCTTGCCGGCATTGACCATCTCTCTGACTTCCTTTTCATCCGTGACCTGAGCGATCAGACCTCTCTCGATCAGTTCCTCATAAACACCCATCGTTAATGTCCTCCATCATCTTACGTGATTTTTTTCTATGTAATTCATGTACGTATCTACCATGAGCGCCAGCTTAAGGGTCATGGCATCGTCGAAGTTCCTGATATTGAGTCCCAGGGTCTTCTCCAGCTTATCCAGTCTGTACACCAGAGTATTCCTGTGTATGAACAGGTTCCTCGAGGCTTCCGATATGTTGAGGGAATCCTCAAAGAACTGGTCTATGGTCTGGAGGGTCTCCTCGTCCAGGTCATCAGGATCGTTTTTGCCGAATACCTCATTTATGAACATGCGGCAAAGGGTGATGGGCAGCTGATATATGAGCCTGCCTATACCCAGCTTGCTGTAGGCCATGATTCTTAGATCATTGTAGAATATACGTCCCACATCCATGGCCAGCCCTGCCTCCTTATAGGATCTGGAAAGATCCTTGAGCTCCGGAGCAGGATTGCCGTAGGATATGCAGACCTTCTGTCCGCACTCAGTATCTATGAGCTGGAGCACAGCCTCAGCCACGGTGTTGAAGGAGACATCATCCTCCTCATCCTGAAGATTGCGGATATAGATGATATGCTGCTCATCCACCTTGAAGACATAGCCTCCGGTCCCCTCGCCATATGCTGGCCTCAGTATGTCCATAACCGTGCTGTCGCTGTCGTCCTCCACATTTATGATATAGACCAGACGTCTGATCTCATTTTCCACATGGAACTTCCTTGAACGCTCATATATGTCTATCTGGAGCAGATTGTCCAGTATGACGTTTTTGAGGAAGTTGTCCTTGTCGAACCTGTCCTTGTCTGAGCTCACCATGTTCTGGATCTGGAATGCAGCCAGGCGAAGGAATACCTCTGTCCCCTCTCCTGCACCATCCGCAGCCAGCACATATACAGGTATGCCCTTGTCCTTTACCTTTATGAGATAAACGCCGGATACGTCCTGACTGTCCGCATCGGAAAGAGCAAACTGCCTGGCCCAGAGACCATATCTTTCATCGGCCTGCTCAGTCGAACAGATGGAGGCACCGTCAGTGTCAAACAGATAAAGATCGATACCGGCTATAGCCTTTATGCCGTCCAGAGTGTTCTTAAGTGTCGTATTCGATAGCATGCTGCACCCCTCTTTCAGTCCATATCATCCGCCCCCAAAGACGGCATATGGCACTATCTTAACCTTCTTCTGCTCATTATAGCATAGATTTTGCTTCCCGTAAGCATATATTTAAGGCGTCCTGCACAAGCGGGACGCCTTAATAAGTTTCCCCATGCGGGGATCATGTTCAGATCTGATCAGTATGGATCGTCACGGACCATCAGGCCTTCTTTGAAAGATACTCGTCTATGCCCTTTGCGCCCTTCTTTCCGGCCTCCATGGCAAGTATGACGGTGGCTGCTCCGGTGACCGCATCACCTCCGGCGTATACGCCCTCCTTGGTGGTCTTTCCGGTCTCCTCCTCGGCCACTATGCATCTGTGCTTATTGACCTCAAGGCCCTTGGTGGTGCTGGATATGAGAGGGTTGGGTGAGGTGCCCAGTGACATGATCACTGCATCACACTCTATCTCATATTCAGATCCGGGTATCTCCACGGGTCTCCTGCGGCCTGAAGCATCAGGCTCTCCGAGCTCCATCTTTATGAGCCTTATGCCCCTGACATTGTCCTCCTCGTCAGTAAGTATCTCCACGGGATTCTGAAGAAGATCGAAGATGACTCCCTCCTCCTTTGCGTGGTGTACCTCCTCGACTCTGGCGGGAAGCTCTGCCTCAGAACGACGATAAACTATATGAGTCTCGGCTCCGAGGCGGAGTGCGGTACGGGCAGCATCCATGGCCACGTTTCCGCCGCCTACGACTACTACCTTCCTGGCTCTCATGATAGGCGTATCATAGCCCTTGAAGGCCTTCATCAGGTTGTTCCTGGTAAGGAACTCGTTTGCGGAGAATACACCGTTTGCATTTTCTCCGGGTATGCCCATGAACTTGGGAAGTCCGGCACCTGAGCCTACAAATACGGCATCGAAGCCCTCTTCATCAAACAGCTGGTCTATGGTTATGGACTTGCCTATGATGACATTGCACTCTATCTTGACGCCCAGCTCCTTGACGAGCTCGACCTCCTTTGCCACTACCTTCTCCTTCGGAAGACGGAACTCGGGTATACCGTAGACCAGTACTCCTCCGGGCTGATGAAGGGCCTCGAATATGGTCACGTCGTAGCCCATCTTTGCCAGGTCTCCCGCACAGGTGAGTCCTGCAGGGCCTGCTCCTACTACTGCAACCTTCTTTCCGTTGGGCTCTCCCTTTTCGGCAGCCACTATGTTGTGCTCATGAGACCAGTCAGCCACGAACCTCTCCAGCTTTCCTATGGATACGGGCTCGCCCTTTATGCCTCTTATGCACTTGCCCTCACACTGGGTCTCCTGGGGACATACACGTCCGCAGATGGCGGGAAGGGAGGAAGAAAGTCCTATGACCTTTGCAGCCTCCTCATAGTTTCCGGCCTTGACCTCTCTTATAAAGCCGGGTATGTCTATGCTTACGGGGCAGCCTACCACACACTGGGGCTTTTTACAGTCTATACATCTCTGGGCCTCAGCTACTGCCTCCTCCTCATTGTATCCGTAGCAGACCTCCTCAAAATTGGTAGCCCTTACCTTGGGATCCTGCTCTCTTACCGGTACCTTATGCAATACATCTACAGCCATCACCTGTCACCTCCGCAGTTTCCGCATCCTCCGTGGTGCGTCTCACCCTCCTGGGCAGCGAGCATAGCTCTGCCCTCCTCGGTCTTATATGTATTCATACGCTTCATGGCCAGGGACCAGTCGATCAGATGTCCGTCGAACTCGGGTCCGTCAACACAGGCAAACTTCGTCTCTGTGCCCACCTGCAGCCTGCAGGCTCCGCACATGCCGGTGCCGTCCACCATGATGGGGTTCATGGATACTATGGTAGGTATGCCGTACTCCTTGGTAGCCAGACATACGAACTTCATCATGACCATGGGACCTATGGCAACTACCACGTCATACTGCTTCTTCTGCTCCTCTATGAGCTCCTTGAGCATGACGGTGACATTGCCGGGATGTCCATAGCTTCCGTCATCGGTACATACATAAAGATTGGTGGCGACCGCCTTAAGGTCCTCCTCCATGATCAGGGTGCTGTAGGTCCTGGTGCCGAGGATGACATCACAGTCTATGCCATGCTCCTTGAACCACTTGACCTGAGGATATACGGGAGCTGCTCCCACGCCTCCTGCTATGAAGCAGTAGCGTCTCTTCTTTACCTCCTCCAGAGGCTCCTTTACAAAGTCTGAGGGGTTGCCAAGAGGTCCTACCACATCCTCAAAGGCATCTCCGGCCTTGAGCTCAGCCATACGATAGGTAGAAGCTCCCACCACCTGGAAGATGATGGTGACCGTGCCCTTTTCCCTGTCGAAATCGCAGATCGTAAGAGGGATCCTCTCTCCACGATCGTCAAGCTTCGTGATCAGGAACTCACCAGGCTGGCAGGATCTGGCTACAAAAGGTGCTTCAACCACCATCTTGTATATCTTGTCTGCCAGCATTTCAGCTTCAAGTATACGATACATACAGACTCTTCCTCCTAAAGAATTAAGGTCCAACGTAACCTCTACATCGCCTTGGACCGCATTTGACACTATTTTAACATAAATTCACCGTAAATCAATTACAGACCATGCAAAAACTCAAAAAATATAAACATTTTCCGCACTGCCTTGTCACGCTTTCGCAGCTGTCCCTCTCAGACTCAGAAGGCTGCATATATGAAGGCCGAAGCATCATAGCCTCTTCCGTAAAAGCCAAGGACTATGACCGTAAAGATCAGCACGCCTATAAGGTCCCTCCTGCGGGCACTGCTGCATACCGGATGGCCCAGCTCTCTTTTGAGGGAAACATAAAATACCGTTAGCAGTCCTGCCAGGATGATAAGGATATCGGGGGTGCCTATGCCAAGCACGGAAAGATCCGCTGCTTCGTAGATGCCCGCCTGAAGTCCTGCCATGCCTCCCAGGTATGTCATGGCCATGGCCACGCTTTCCGACCGGAAGAGCACAAAGCCTATGGTGACCAGCAGGAAGACCCAGAGGCTCCTGAGCACCCTTAGGGGCAGTGCATCCCGATCCATATGGAACAGCCTCAGCACAGCTGTATTTACAGGCCTGAGACATTGTCCCAGTATCATGTATACGCAGTGCAGGAGTCCGGTGCCTATGATATAGGTCCAGTTGCCTCCGTGCCAGAGTCCGCTGAGCAGGAACACGACTATGGTATTGAGATGCTTGCGGAGCACCCCATGCCTGTTCCCTCCCAGGGGGATGTACACGTACTTTCTGAAAAATGCACCCAGGGTCATATGCCACCTTCGCCAGAACTCCGCTATGCTCTGGGAAAAGAAGGGCTGCCTGAAGTTCTGTGACAGCCTGATGCCGAACATGCGGGAGATACCGGTGACCATATCCACGCAGCCGGAAAAATCCATGTAAAGCTGCAGGGTGAAGCCAAAGGCACATATGAGCAGCACGGACCAGTGATAGGAGGCCGGATCGGAAAATACGGCATTTACCGGCACTGCCAGCCTCTCGGCTATGACCAGCTTCTTGAATAATCCATACAGCATGAGCAGGGCTCCGCTCTCCATATCCTGAACTCCCGGCCTGCCAGGCCCCTCCATGTCCGCTCTCACCTCATCGAAGGCATCTATGGGGCCCTGGACTATATGCCCGAAATACGAGCCATAAAGCGCAAAGGTCGAAATGGAGGTCTCTGCCCTGTACTTCCTCATGTATATGTCAGCCACATAGCCTATGAGCATGAGGGTATAGAAGGATATGCCAAGAGGAGCTCTCCGCTCAGTAAGCTCAGGAAGATACTCGGTTCCTCTCAGATACCAGTAGAGCTCCTTTGTATACTCCCAGAGATCCTGATACTTAAACCAGAAAAGCAGACTCAGGTGGAACAGCACCGTCAGTAAAAGCACCCATCGTCTCATGGTCCTGCTGCCTGAGGCTTCGATGAGCCTTCCCGCCAGGAAGCTTAAGCCTATGCCCAGAAGGAGGGATCCCAGTGAAAAAAAGCCGCCGGAGAGTCCTACGAAAAGCAGGCTCCCCGACAGCAGTACATATCTTCTGTATCTTACGGGAAGCAGGGCACATACCAGGAGCCCTGCCGCCACAAATACAATAAAGCTGTAAGATATATATTCCATTTTACTTTGTCTCGGTCACATACTCATAGGTTATGGATACCACCTTGTCATCCTTGAAGCCGCAGTCTATGACGAGTCTGGTAGAGCCAAGCTCTACGGTATACAGTCCCATATCGCCGACAGCTGAGGGATAGAGCTTCTTTACCTGTGAAGGAGTATCGCCTACCTTGAGGCCCTCCTCTGTTGCTGCCCCGTCCTTATGGATGGTTATCTCCTTTACGACCTCCTTGCCGTCTATCTTCTGGGTCACCAGATCGAAGGCACTGTAGATATAGGCAGTCGCAGTGCCGCTGTCATCTGCACAGTTTGCAAGCACCTGGTCATCCTGATAGTCTCCAAGCTTTTTGAGGGCAGCTGATGCAGTCTCTCCCGGAGTCACCTGCTGCTCAGCATAGGTAAAGCTGTAGGCTGTCTTCTCCTCCTTGGCAGCTCCAAGGGCAGTAAACGAAAAAGCAGCACAAAGCAGTCCTGCAAATGTCAATGCCACGATCCTTCTGATCATTTTCATACTAAAGATCCTCCTGAAAATCTGATTATCTGATGATATATAAAGCCTTCCCCGCCATGGCGGTCCGGTCCCATCATTCATTTCTGTATCTGGATATATATCCGGTCTCACTGAATTCAAGCTCCTGGGCAGCCTTCTCAGCCTCATAGGCCTGAAGCCTGGCCTCATAGATGCTGCTCAGCTCACTGTCGCCCCTGTGATCCTCAAGCCCCAGGCTGTCCCTCAGTATGGGCCCCAGCCATCCGGAGATCTTTTCTGCACCGTATACGTTGAGATGCAGTCCCCCGTCATAGGTATCCGTATCGAGGTCTATGCCTATCTCCTCATGCTCAAGAGTGTTGAGATACATGAGTCCATGCTCCTTTGCAAAGCTCTCTATCTGCTCCTCATAGGGCTCCACCCATACGGGATACGCTGAAGGGGCCTTCATGAGTATGAGCTCCACGCCATTTTCCCTGCAGAGCTCCGTCATGAGCTCCAGATATTCCATGTTCTTTTCGGAAAATGCATAATCCTCCCGGCGTCTTTCATAGGGAAATGAATCCGGGTCGTAGGGCCTCACATCGGCTCTCAGATAATAGCCGTTGTAGCTCTGTATGGGCCTTTCAGAAAATGCATACCTGAAGTCATCCGTCGTAAGCTCCGTGATGCGTTCCTTGTATCTGAGTATGGGAAATACATACTCTATAAGGTGCTCGTCAGGAAGCCTTGAAGCCAGGATCCCATCCAGCTTGTCCCTGGACCAGCGCATGCCGTCAAACACCATACGATTATACTCCTCTGAGCTCTGCTCCGCCACCGTCATGGCCTGCACGTTGAGTATGACCGCCTTGGGCGTCTCATACCTCAGGGTCTCTCTCAGTATGTGATATGACTGAGGTATAAGCTGGTTGGCATTTCCCCTGATATAGGAGGTTATGCCAAAGTCCCGCCAGAGCACCATGGGAGATATGTTTTCATAGGACTCACAGTTACCTATGATGATCAGATCATGGGGCGTCTCATCCCTGTAATACTCTGCCGTGAAGTTGCCCTCTATGACCGTGCCCGTATACTTGGGCTCCACAAGGCGCTGTACTGTAAACAGTGCCGCAAGGAGCAGGATCACCCGGACCAGGATCCCTGCATATGCACGTTTTCTGTCTTCAGTCTGCATATGTCTGTCAGGGAGTCGCCGGATAAGCGGATATGTCAAAGTTATGTGAGCTCCAGGAATGTGTCTGGAGATATCCCGTAGTCACGAGACACCATCTGCCTCCGAGCCTCCTGGGTGTGGCATCAAAGTGATACCATACTCCGTCCACATTGACCAGGTTCCAGTAATGTCCCTTGTCAGTAGCCCTGACCACAGGTATGTTTGGCATGCCTGCAGCCTCCAGCATGTAGTGGGCCATGGCATAATACTCATAGCAGCAACCACTCCTCCTGCGGAAGCCGAAAAGGGCAGAGTAGGCCTCATCGCTCTGAGGGCCTGAGGTGGTATACCTTATGTTTGCCCGAAGCCAGTTGTAGATGGCATTTGCCTTCTGAGGCTTGGTCATGCCAGCATTGGTTATGGCGGAGACGATCTGTGCCGCATAGGACTCAGCTGCCAGCTCCTCCTCAGACTTGGGGGCCTTCTTGGGAGTGGCTATCCCTTCCGCATCCACCGTATACTCTGCTCCGTCATAGCTGACCTCCGTATCGGTGACCGGCCTGCCATCACTGCCCAGATATCTGAGCGTGCCATCGGGATATGCCTGTATCCTGTCAGTAGCCATATAGCCCTGCTCGTCAAAATAGTACCAGACCTCATTTATGTTTTCCCAGGCCGAAACGGGATAGGAGCCGTCTGCCTTTACGAACCAGCTTCCCACTGCATCCTGTCTCCAGCCTGAGCCAGCCTGTACCTGAGCAGGCTGAGCGCCTGCAGACTGACTGCCTGCTGCCTGGCCAGCGTTGCTGCTGCCATACATGGCCTCATAAAGGGCCCTTGTCCTGACATGTCCTTCTCCGTCTATGACATAAGCGCTTCCATTGAAGGTGAGCTCCGTATCCCTGAGCATCCTGCCATCCTGATCGACTATATACATATAGCCACCGTCAGCCACCAGACAGTTCCTTACGAGATAGCCCTCCCGGTCGAAATAGTACATATTGCCATCGATATATTCCCAGCCGCCGGCCGTATAGCTTCCATCCGTATGACGGTACCAGCTCCCGGTGCTGTCCTCCATCCATGTACCTGTGCTCATGCCGTCCGCATAGACAGCTCTGGCAGATGAAGCTGAGATCAGTATACACAAAAACAAAGCTGCAGCAGAAGCTGCGGCCCTGTCCCGGAAAACATGTTTCCCATTTCTTTTACTCATTTTTTGCCGCCCCACTTGATTAAAAATGATATATAATTTTACTCACTATAGCCCTGCCCTGTCAATACCTGGCTGCATGTGAGTCAGGGCTCCCAGGGCAGCTCATAGTATATTCTCCTTGTATATCCTTATGATCTCCTGATCTTTCATGGCACAGTTTGCCGGTGAGGTGGATGGCAGCCTTATGGATGCCAAGCCCGTGTCGGGATAGCAGAGCTTCATGTATAGCTCATCAGCCCGGGCTCCCGTAGTAAAGATCCGCCGTATATGAGTTTTTTTCATGAGTCCTGCTATGTCATTTGGTACCGGATCTTTTATGCTGCTGTCTGAGGCGCCCCTTATGAGGCAGTTGTCTATGACGTCCCAAAGGGCGATCCTGTGTCTGAGCATGAGCGAGCGCTTTGCCTCCACATCCTCCGGTATCGGTTCCTCAAATACCGCTGCCATGACCCTCCAGAACCTGTTGCGCGGATGTCCATAGTAAAAGCCTGTCTCTCTTGATTTTGGAGATGGCAGCGACCCCAGCATCAGAAGCTCAGAGTCCGGAGACCAGAGCGCCGGTATCTCATGCCATATCCTCTCATATCCCTGCTTCATATCCAAAAATGCCGGTTCCTACGCCGGAGCCTTTCCATCCTTTCATAAAAAAGGGAGGTCCTCACAGACCTCCCGGGCTGCCTCATGTCATATCTGACATTATAGCAGAATGTATCTATCTTTTCATATGATCCTTGAAAAATCCGCACTCCTCATCATTGCAGTGCTGTCCGTCCTTATCCTGCACGGTCACATGGAAGACGTGATAGAGAGGTGCCTCCTCAGTGCCATATACCTTAGAGACAAAGCTTACTCCATGCTCCTTAAGCTTGGCCTCCAGTGCAGGTGCCTGATCCTTGCAGAAGTCTCCCCAGCAGGTCATGAGGAATACGGGGGGCCAGGCGGCATTTACATGATCCGGCACATTTATCAGGGCCTTTTCCTTATCGGAGCCATGCTCGGGAAGCAGATCCTCGCATATGAGATCTCCCGTATTTTCATCGCTCTCATGAGGATTGTCGCTGAGTACCTCGTAGGCTCCGCAGTTGAGACCTATGGCTCTGGGCACGAAGCCCTCAGGTACCTTGAAGTCATAATTTGACGCATACTGAGGGGATGTGCACATGGCCGTATAAAGCCCCAGCAGATGTCCTCCTGCAGAATCTCCAACCATGAATATATTGTCCGTATCAAGCCCATACTTTTCAGCATTTTCCATGACCCAGCCCATGACCATGTTGGTGTCCTCGAGCTGAGCGGGGAACTTGTTTTCCGGAGCAAGCCTGTAGGTGAAGTTCACCACGGCAAAGCCTCTCTGGCAGAGAGACATGCAGTAATACTGATAAAGCTCCTTGTCTCCGTATACCCATCCGCCTCCATGGATACTGACTATGACGGGAAGCTTGCCCTCCATGCCTGCAGGCCTGTATACATCCAGCCTGTGCACTGCAGGATCCGGTCCGTAGACCATGTCATCAAAGCGCTCCACATCTGCAGGAGTACTCAGGCCCGCATCCCTTTTTGCATCATTTTCCTTCCATTCTTTTCTCATCTTGTCACTGGCAAGAGACATTTTGATACACCCTCTTTCTTATGTATTTTCGGTCTTCAGCTGCCTTCGATATTCACCTATGGTGCTTCCGACCAGCTTCTTGAATACCTTGCAGAAATATGTGGTATTGAGATATCCGCTCCGTTCGGCTATGTCCCTGACTGTAAGGCCGGGGTCTGCACAGAGCTCCATGGCATGCTTTATGCGCACATCAGTAAGATACTCCACAAAATTGCTTCCCGTACGGTCCTTGAATATATGACTCAGATAATAGGAGCTTATGCCCACATGTCCGGCACAGTCTGACAGCGATATATCTCTCATATAGTTTTCATTTATAAAGCCTTCTGCCTGCTGCACATAATCCTTGTTCCGAGATTCCAGATATCTCTCGTCTTCCATGGGATCCATGGCCCCGGTCTTTTCCGGCCCAAGCGCTGCTACGCTCTCCTGATATGAAAGCCTCATATCCGAAAAGCTGCCATATATACCACCGGATCCATAAAGGCAGTCCTCATCCGTAAGCTTTTCTATGCAGCCATGTATGAGCTCAGCCATCTCATCTCTCCAGCCCACGGCGGACTCGGGATCATCGAACTCCTGAGGTATGAACAGCATGACCACTATGCCCTCGCTCGTCACCGTGGTCAGGAAATCACACAGGCCCTGCATGGCAGCACTCAGCTCCCGGTTTATGTCCTTTCTCTTTACGTCCCTTCCGGGAAGATAGGTGAGTATGCAGCCCTCGGAAAAATCTATGGCGTTGATGCTCAGGTACTGACGGAAATGCTCCTCATCAGGCTTATCAGAAAATATGGACATGAGTATCTCGCTGCCCAGCACTGGATTGACCACATCTATGGCCGAATCCAGATATTTCTTCCTGGTGCTTTCCTTCCGTTCCTCCCTTATGGAGGCTATGAGCCTGCCTATGACCTCTCTTTTCTCCTCCAGCTTGCCGGGCTTCAGGAGATAGCCGTCAGTCTTTAAGTCCAGTGCCTTCTTGGCATATTCAAAGTCACTGAATGCAGTGTTTATGATGTAGCGTGTCTTAAGTCCCCGATCCCGGAGGAGCTCTATGACCTCTATGCCCGAAAGCCCGGGCATCCTGATATCGACTATGGCCATATCCGGGTCAAAGGACTCCAGCAGCTCCTTAAGCTCTATGCCGTTTTTGGCGGTACCAAGGATGCTGACCTCCGGAAATTCCTTTTTTACGAACACCTCAAGGCTTTTCAATACTATAGGCTCATCATCTGCTATGACCATAGTAAGATCCATAGTTTCATCCTTCTTTGCTTATCAATATCGTGATCTTGAGTCCAGGTGCCATATCCTCCATCCTGAATCCGACCCTGTCTCCATAAAACAGCTTGAGTCTGCGGTATATGTTGCGCAGGCCTATATGGTTGCTGGATGCATCGCTCCGCTCCAGCTCCTCATATATCTCCTGTATCCTTTCCTCGC
The DNA here is from genome assembly GCA_944380315.1 of uncultured Lachnospiraceae bacterium. Lineage (GTDB taxonomy): Bacteria > Bacillota > Clostridia > Lachnospirales > Lachnospiraceae > Avilachnospira. The sequence goes on along the minus strand of CALWHG010000005.1, from coordinate 18,778 downwards.
TCATGCCCACGCCATTGTCCCTGACCTCAAGGCATACCTCGGTCTCTGTCTGAAAGGCCCTTATCCAGACCTGTCCGCCCTCCAGCATCATGGCCATGCCATGCTGTATGGAATTTTCCACCAGAGGCTGAAGTATCATGCAGGGCATCTCAAAGTCCTCTGTCTCAGGCGCCATATCAAAGCTGTAGCTGTACCTGTCTCCATACCTGCACTGCTGTATGTCCACATAGTCCCTGAGATTGTCCATCTCCTTGCGGAGGGTGACAGTCTTTGAGATATTGTCCAGATTGTATCTGAGAAATGAAGCCGTGGTCTCCATCAGATCCGCAGTCCGGTCAGCGTCCTCCATCCTTGCGAGAGAGGAGATCATGTTCAGGGTATTGAAGAGGAAATGGGGATTTATCCTGGCCTGAAGGAAATTGAGATGGCTCTTCTGAAGCTCACTGTATATACGGAGGTTCTCCACCTCCAGCTTGGCAAGCCTTTCCTTTACATCGGCATTTTCCTTGATCTTATCCATCTGAAGCCTTATGAGATGCATCATCCTGTTGAAGGCATCTGCCAGCTCCTCAAACTCATCATTACTGGAAATGTCTATGGGCTCTGCCTGATATATGTTGTCCCTTATGGAGTCAACTCCCCTCATGAGCTTCCTTATGGAAAGGGAGATCTCCTTGATGACGGTAAATAGGTAAAATGCGCATATGAGCGCCACCGCTGCTATAAAGACGGCCTGAAATATGATCGTATAGCGATGGAGCCTTCCTATCTCCTGCTCCATGATGTCAAACTGATCCAGCATGGCTGCATAGGTGTCCTGGAATGTGACTCCCACATAGGTATAGAGGCGCTGCAGCCTTGCATACTCGGCCTCAAGGGACACATAGGATTCCGTACCCCGGCCTTCTCCCGAGATATAGGCACTGATCCCCTCCATGATGGAGTCGCAGGCCTCCATATAGGTCATGACCGTCTGCTCAGCATCCTCAAGCTCCCTGAGATAGTCATCGCCCAGCTGCTCATTTATGACCGAGAGCTCCCTTTCCACTATCCCCCTTGCAGAGTCATACTCCTGACTGCCCTCAGAGGAAAGATAAAGGTAAGCTATGTTTACGGTCTCATTGAGATCATTTACGGAGCTCTCCAGTCTGTTCACGGAGATGAGCTCTCCGGTGGCAGTGCTGTACCTGCCCGAAATATAATAGTTTTCCGCCGTATTCAATACAAGGAAAATGATCACGGACACAGCCATGATCAGATATCCCGCTGTATATTTCCTGACTACGGAATTGAGGAACCCCGGACGCTTCATCTCATGACCTCATCATAGTTATACTGGTCCAGCCAGAAGGCCTCAGTGTATATGATCCTCGAGCTGTACTCTCCCTCGGACACATACCTTGCGATCTCCTCCACGGCACGCCTGCCCATACCGTTTGTGTCCTGCTTGACTATACCGTCAAGGACACCTGTCTCAGCACCCTCAAAGGAGTCGAAGCCTACCACAAAGTCATACTTCGTATCCTTTTCGGAATAGGTATGTGAAAGAGTCTGGCCTCCCGTGCCCTCTATGCATACGAGCACGTTTGCGGACTCATCAAGGCTATGATAAAGCTGCATGAATGTCAAGCCGTCATATTCGTCATAGGCTATCTTCTTTATGTGCATATCAGGATATGCGGATATGGCCTCCCGAAGGCCCTTCAGTCTGTCATCCAGGTTTTTATAGCCCGGAGATCCTGATACCACGGCCAGGTCTCCCTTGCCGTCAGTAAGCTCTGAAAGCTCCTGTCCAAGCAGCCTTCCTGCCTCAAGATTGTCCGTACCTATGTACAGATCATAGGGAAAATCCTCCATGGGAGTATCGACACAGATCACCTGTATGCCTGCATCATGAGCCTCATAGAGTACCTGGCGGAACTCCTCATCCTCATTGCCCTGAATGATGATGAAATCCACCCTGGCTGCCACCTGCTGCCTGAGTATGTCAGTCATCTGAGGGATGTTGTAATTGAGCTGAGGTATATAGAACTTGATGTCTATGCCATACTCCTCTCCAAGCTCCTCATAGGCCTCCTCTATCCCCTCAGTTATAAGGCTCCAGTATCCGTCATCGCTGTGAGGAAATATGACAGAGACCCTGGTCATGGGTCTCTCCTCAGTGCCTGCGGATCCCTGAAGCCCTCTGACACAGCCGGTGATCCCGGCGATGCAGAGGACAGCCACTGCAAGTATCAACGATATTATGCTTTTTTTGAAGGCTGTTCCTGCTCCGCCATTTTCACCGTTCTTTTTCATATTCAAACTCTGTTATCAGTTCTGTGATGCGTACTTCCTCATATCAAGAGCAACTGCAACTATGATTATAAGGCCCTTTACTATGTACTGCCAGTAGGAGCTGAGTCCTACGAAGGTAAGTCCATAGTTTATGACGCTGAATATGATGACTCCAAGGAAGGTGCCGGGCACATTTCCTATACCTCCGGTAAAGGATGCTCCACCTATGATACAGCTTGCTATGGCGTCCATCTCATAGCCCTCGGCATATGTGGCATTGGCACTTCCGGTACGGGCTGCCAGCATGCAGCCTGCAAAGGCAGCAAGAGCGCCTGAAAGCATGTATACGAACATGTCGATCTTGAATACATCTATACCGGCTACCTTGGCGGCCTCTCTGTTGCCTCCGGTAGCATAGATGTTCTTTCCAAGGGTAGTCATGTTAAGGAGCACAAATACCAGTATCATGACTACGAAAGCCACTATGATCAGATATGATACTCCGAAGATGGAGCCTGTTCCGAACTCAGTGAAGGAGGCCTTGAAGCCTGCAAGAGGCTGTGAGCTGTTGGGCTCCTTACGAAGGAACAGAAGGTTTCCGCCGTATATGATCTGCTGAAGTCCGAGACCTGTCAGGAATGCAGGCACGCGGAACTTTGATATGATCACACCTGTAGCTGCGCCCACAGCCATACCTACTATGAAGGATACTACTATGGGAACTATGATGGGAAGCTCGGGCAGTGAGGGCCAGAACTTAAGGTAGTAGGTGGCCTGCTGAGCCAGTGTTCCGGAGATGACTGCACCGAGACCTGCCAGCCTGCCCACGGTCATATCCATGCCGCCTGCCACGATGACTACAAGCATGCCCATGGCAAGGAGGATCTTGGGAGCTGACTGTATAAGCACGTCGCTGAGCACCCTTACCGAAAGGAATGAGGGTGAGACTATGGTTATGACCACGATCATCAGCAAAAGACAAATATAAAGTATATTGTTTATCAGCAGTTTACTTATTTTCTTGGAATTCATTATTTATACCTCCGCCGCTTCATGCTTGTAAGTACTTGCAAGCAGCATGATCTTCTCATCAGAAATGTCGTCGCCTGAAAGCTCTCCTGACTTGTGGCCCTCGCACATGACCATGATCCTGTCTGACATGCCCATGAGCTCAGGCATCTCGGAGCTTATCATGATGACGCATTTGCCCTCTCTGGCCATCTCCTCCATGAGCTCATATATCTCATATTTTGCTCCCACGTCTATACCTCTGGTGGGCTCATCCAGTATGAGTATGTCAGGCTCTGAGAGCAGCCATCTTCCGAGCAGCACCTTCTGCTGGTTTCCTCCTGAAAGGGTCTGTATGGCCGTCTTGAGTGAAGGGGTCTTTACTGAAAGCTTGTCAACATAGGTCTTGGCATCTGCGTTCCTCTTGCCATAATCTATGAAAGGCAGTCCGGGCATCTTGTATCTTGAAGGATTTACGTTCTGCTCTACCACCAGCGTATTGTCGGCTATGGATGCAGGGCCTATGTTTCCTGTCTTTCTTCTGTCCTCAGTAAGCAGGGCCATCCTGTTCTTGACCGCATCGAAGGGTCTCTTTATATGTACCTCTTTGCCATGTACATATATCTTTCCGCTCTCGACTCCTCTGAGTCCGAATACGGCCTCCATGAGCTCGCTTCGCTGAGAGCCTACCAGACCTCCTATGCCGAAGATCTCGCCCTTCCTTACCGAAAAGCTTACATCCTGGAAGGAATGAGGATCCGGGCTCGTGAGCCCTTCCACCCTGAATATCTCCTCATCCATGGGCTTGTGGCTCTTGGGAGGGAACCTGTTGCTCATCTCACGGCCTACCATGCGGCTGACGATGGTATCCGTGGTCATCTCTGATGCAGGCCAGGTACCTACCAGCTGTCCGTCTCTCATAATGGTGATGTCATCCGAGATCTGAAGTATCTCATCTATCTTATGAGAGATATAGATGATCGCGACATTTTCCTCCTTGAGCTGTCTGATGATACGGAAAAGTATCTCCGTCTCTGTCTCAGTAAGGGATGAGGTGGGCTCATCCATGATTATGATCTTCGCTCCGAAGGATACCGCCCTTGCTATCTCAAGCAGCTGACAGTAGGAGGTGGAAAGCTCCGATACCTTCTCCTTGGGATCCATATCAAGTCCCAGTCTGTCAAAGACCTTCTGGGTCTCCGTATACAGCGTCTCCTTGTCGACCCATCTTATGCCTGCTGCCTTCTTGTAAGGTATCCTTCCCAGGAAGATATTTTCACTGACAGTCTGAGGCCTTACGGGATGCAGCTCCTGATGTATCATGGATATGCCAAGATCCATGGCGTTCCTGGGGCTGTGTATGTGCACCTCCTGACCGTCTATCCTTATGCTTCCTTCATCAGGGGTATACATGCCGTATATACATTTCATCAGAGTAGACTTTCCGGCTCCGTTCTCTCCCATCAGGGCATGCACAGTGCCGGGCCTTACATGAAGCGATACCTTATCCAGAGCCTTGACTCCGGGGAAGGTCTTGGTGATGTCTATCGCCTCAAGAACATATTTCAAATCATTCATCTGATCTTCTCCTATTATCGTAAAAAGGGTGTCCCGCTGATCCATGACTTAGGGACACCCTCATACGGTTCACGCTTCGTCAAATAACAGGTCTTATCAGAAGCTTGTATCGTTTATATCGTAGCTTGCCTCATCAACATTTTCTGCTGTGATGGGTATATAGTCGATAAGGATCTTGTGGCCTTCTACTGCAACACCGTCGATGCCGATGCTCTCTGTAGTTACCTCTTCGCCCTTCTCAAGGAGATACATGAGCTTGTAGACGCTCTTGGCAAGCTTTACAGGGTTGTTAAGGCTGGTGCCCAGAAGAGTTCCGTTGTTGATGGCCTCACATCCTGCAACAGTAGCGTCAACGCCTACTACAGGGATGAAGTTGCTGTCGTCTGTGAAATATCCGTGAGCCTGAAGTGCTGCGATGGCGCCAAGGGCCTCATCATCGTTATCTGCAAGTATGCAGTCGATGTCATCGCCGTAGTTGGCTATAAGTGCCTCTACGTTTGTCTGAGCCTCTGAACGTGAGAAGTTGCAGAGCACGCCGTTGATGGAATCTCCACCCTTTACTCCTGTAACATCATCGCCGCCGATGTTGCTTCCGAGCTCATAGCCGGCTGCCTCGATGGTAGCAAGGCTGTAGGAAGAACGGTTGATGGTATCGCTGAAGGTCTGCATACCCTGAAGGAGTATGAAGTCTACCTTGCCGTTGCCATTCCTGTCCCAGTTCTCATGGGTGTTGAAATACTCAACTATCTGATTTCCCATGTTCTCACCGGACTGCTCAGATACTGATGAAACATACCACAGATCGGGATTTGCCTCATAAGCTGCATCTGTAGGGCTGGTGGTGTTTGCAAAGATAGGAACTATGCCGTTCTCTGTGCAGGTAGCTGCGATCTGGTCAGCTGCAGGGTTGTTGATGTTGTTGATAACGAGGTACTTGGGCTTCTGAGTGATAAAGTTATTCAGGTTGTTGTCCTGAGTAGCTATATCATTCTGGCTGTCAGCATCGCTGATGACGATGGTACCGTCAGCTTTTGCCACATTGTTGAGGCACTGACGTGCATTTGCTATGAAGGTATCTGCAAAGTTATACCAGATAACTCCTGCTTCAGCGGGCTCGCCTGCAGGCTCCTCTGCTGCCTCAGCCTCTCCCTCTGCTGCAGCCTCTGTGGCAGCCTCAGTAGCTGCTGCAGTAGTCTCTGCCTCAGATGATGAGCATCCCGTGATAAGCGCTGCCGCAATGCCTGCAGCCATCATTACACTGATGATCCTTTTTTTCATTTTCTGTTTCCTCCATTTAAGATCTTGTGCTTTTTCAGCATCTATACAAATTATAACCCATGAGCTTTTTCAGATAAATTCAATATAATTGCAGAGGCATATCAAAAATTTGCTATGACAATTGCACAAATGCGGGTGTTTTTTGATCCATGCCCGGCAAAATATTGCACTTTTTTGTTATTTCCCCGCAGGACCGGGGCACACAGCAAAAAAGTGCAATCAGTCTGTCCCTTGAGCTCTGCCCTCTGCTCTTTTCCTGATCCTTCCTTCGATATGCCCTATGACGAAAAATGCCGTCATGGTCAGGCAGAGCACGGCAAATACCGGCAGCAGTCTGAAGAAAGCTTCCGTACCTCTGAGTCCTATGACAGCCAGGGCTGCTGCCGACATGATGCCCATGACTATAAGCAGCTTAAGGAGCAGCTCTCTTTTTCCAGTATCAGAGCCTGTCTCCTCACGGATGTCCCGCTCTGCCTCGATCGCACTCGTGGGCCCGGGCTCCTGGTGCCCTGCATATTCCTGTGTAAAGATTCTTTCCACTCTTTCGGCCTTTTCAGGTACAGCCAGGCCATCACTGTATGACTGATACAATTCCTCCCTAAGCTGCCCCTGTTCCATATCTCCGACATGGGACTGCTCATCCTCCTGATCAGGGGGCATGTCCAGAAGCTCAGCAAGCCTTGACATGCTTATGTCGTCATCTTTCCCTGTTTCCTGATATATGCTGCATAAAAGACGTATGGCCTCTGTATCTCCTGTGTCGCAGCTTAACAGCAGATGCTCACAGAGCCTCTTTATGCTCCTTCTTAAGCGACCCGGCTTTGCCTCGGCTTCCTCACACCTGGATGGTACCGGCAGGAAGCGCAGGTCTCTTCCGTCCTCGGAGACATATATGCGTTCCGGGATAAGGCATATATTGTCCTCAGAAAGCATGAACCTGTCCATGCCTGACACAGCTTCGCATATCCCGCAAAACAGCATCCTTATCGGTTCAAACCCCGCCTTATTCTTAGCGAGAAAGGATCCAAGGTCGGCATATCTGCTCACGTCATAGCACAGCATATCTGCTCCGTCCTCATATCCATATCTTGGAGTCAGATAGTAAGGACCGGATACATTGCGCAGCATCCTTTCCTCGAGCCGGCCTGTATACATGGGACCCCTGATCACGGCGAAGGTCTTACCTGCTTCCTTCTTTTCATAAAAATCATTCATCTGTCAAACCCTCCATCATGGTCAGGCTCCTCATGAGCTTATGCGGCCTGAATCCCCTGTCTGTCATCTCCCTCTTAAAGTCCCTTCCGCTTATGCTCCCCATGCTTCCGTCTCTGTACTCCTCCAGGCTCAGATCAAAGCTTTTCTGTGACAGCACCGCTGAGAGCCTTTCTTGACCATAGGCACTGAGTCCCTCCATATCCTCTTCCCGGAGATGGCCAGAAAGCTCCATGGCTTCATTGAGCACCATACCCGAAAGCACCCGGTCATGGCTCACGAAGCAGTACCTGATCATGGCTCCAAATATCAGCAGAGCCATGATCATGATATATGCGGCCTCTATGGTCAGAGCTCCGCTCAGCCACAACCTGTCGTCCACAGCTCTTGCCCGTTTCATAAAAATGCTCCCATAAGTACAGGCAGTGGTACAAAGGCCATAAATGGCAGCCTGTACCCTCTCAGCCTGCGTATGTTCCCTCCGTGCGTGGCAAAAACTATCAGCGCCCCAAAGGCACAGAGAAAGCAGGCTATGGAAAAGATGAACAATATGTCTCTCAGTCCACAGAACAGCCCTGCCAGTAAAAACCAGAGTGCATCGCCCTTGCCTATGCTCTGCCCGGTGATCATGGAGGCCACATAAAGAAGGATCCCCGGTATCAATGCCAGGATCATATCCTCTGGGGATCTCTCCCCCATATAGCTCAGCAACAGTCCCGGCAGCATAAATATAAGATATGTCAGTATGTGTATCCTGCGCCACCTGACATCCTGGATAGCGCATAGCATACAGGAAATAAAAAGTATTATTCTAGATATATCGCTCATCATGATCCATCCTTTCTGCTGCAGTAGGAGCAGGGTCCAAGATGCTCCGCCTCTGACAGCTTGCAGGCCTTTGCATAAGAGCCTATGGCCTTACACTCCTCGCTGCTGTGATAGGAGGTCCCGCTTTCAAATATGTATACCGTTCCCTCCGGGACCGCATCACAGGAGGGACAGGCATGGTATCTGGCCCCTGAGCTGTTCCTCAGCTCCTCAACCCTGTCTCCGGTCACCGGGGTCATGACATTGTCTATATAGTGGCAGTGTCTGTCCATATGATATCTGGTCCCGTTTTTTCCCACATAGACTACCCTGTCCCCATCGTCATCCAGGTCATAGCCCTCTTCATCCTGACTGTCTCCATATTTGCTTCGCCCTCTTCCTCCTTCAGAGCCTGTCCACTTCCTTCGATTCACCACCGACGTAAGTTCAGGCTGAGAGATGCTCAGGACCCCGAGAGGAAGCGAAGGCTCATATCTTATCCTATAGTAGATCAGCTCACCATCTCCGGTCTCCTCAGACGTATCATCCAGGGCTCCTGAGGCTTCGGCTATGCTCATATGCTCAAGTACATCCCCGTCTGTCTTTGACAGTCTGAAAAGCAGATCCGCCGCACTTACTATCTCATATATGGATCCTGTCAGCCCGCCCGCGTCCTCCAGTCTGTCAGACAACATATCCTCTGAAAGCTCTGCCACATAGGCTGCCATGGACATATCCTTGGCAGCTGCCTCCAATGTATTCTGCAGCATCCTCTGTGCATCCATGACCCTGAGAGGTGCAAGTATGACTGCAGAAAAAAACATCAGCATCGGCAAGCCAAGAGCAGCCTCTATGGTCATGCTCCCATGCATGAAGAAAGAGAGACGTGTCCGAAAGAAATAAGGGATATGATTAAGCAGATCGATCATCGATCGGTTTTTAGATTTGTCTTTCATAAGCTCTGTCCGGTAAAGATATTCTGATCGACAATTTGTCATGATCATATTTGATCACAGCGACGGACACGCCGCCCTTTCTTCACACATGGAAGATCAATAGCTGTAAAAGGTGTCAACGCTCATGGTATAGCTCAGACTTCCGTCCTGACCCGTGAGCCTGACCGGTGCAGTACCTGAAAATACATGCGAAGCCTCTGCGGTCACGCCTATACCCAGAGAGCCTGCGCAGCGGCTAAGCAGGAAATCATACTGTTCCTTCCTAAGGGAAAGCTGTATCATGTCCATACATCTGTAATCCACGGCAGTCCCCTGTCGCATGATGAGAAAAAGCCTGAGATAGTCGACATAGGAAAGTCCCGTATCTCCGTCTCCCTTACCTTCAGGGACCTTGCCTCCCACAAGCCCGAAAAGCCCTTCAAGGCTCAGGTCAAATGTCTCCCTGGTATGCATGAGCCTGACCTTCTTACCGTTCAACAGTGCCTTTACATCGCAGAACGCCTGTCCAAGTGCCCATACGCTCATGATGAAAAATGCCATGACACCGACTATGGGTGTAAAGCCCAGGGCACCCGTGATCAGAAGTGCCAGACTCCGGGCCTCCGCCCTTTTCCCCGAATCCGAAAGGATATGCAGGAGATTGAGTCCTGTCCTGAGCATGACCAGCTCTCTGACACAGGAGACCAGGTTGTCGTGATCGCTTTCGCCTCCATAAAGGATATATTCAAGCTCAAGTCCTCCCGTCCCCTTTTCCGTCCTTCCATCATCAAAGCGCCCTCTTCCATAATGGTTCATGGCTCCCACCATGTATTCCGATATATAGATCCTGTCCAGCAATCCGCTCCTGGTATGATCAAATCCGGAAAATGCTTCATTGGAAGGGGCCTCCTCAAGCTTCAGGCTCTCCCTTTCCGGCTCCATGCCATCGGGCAGAAGCAGTCTGAGAAGGTCTGCCTGAAAAAGCTCTGATATGGATTCAAGCTCCTTTTCCTTTGTCTTGTCCTCTATGCCCTTGTCCATCCCAAGGTCCAGCTCATCATAGGATGAAAGCATGCTCCTTATGGGCCTCCACAGGCTGTAAAGATCCGGCTCATCATATTCATCCTCCGGCACGAAGGAATCTATATAGTCATCTATGGCCTCAGCCTCGGCTATCATGTCATCACAGAGGCTCATATCATATTCTGCCATGGATGTGAGCTGCTCTACGGCCTGCCGCCTTTCGCCGTCCGCATCCACATAAGAATCATACTGCTCTATCTCAGAAAGCAGGAGCTCTGCCGTGGAGCTGCTGAGCCTGCCGCTCCTCAGCTCCTCCTCATACCTTTTCCTTGTATCCGAGAGCTCCGATCTCAATTCATCTGCTGCATCGCCGTATCTCTCCACAAGCTCCGGTATATCTGAAAGCTCATCCTGAAGATCCTCTATGTCCCTTCTGAACCTGTAGGTCCTGTAAGAGCCCACCTCGGATCTTGCAGAGGACAGATGCTCCTCCTGCTTACGTATGGAAGCATCTATGTCCTCAAGTCTCTCCTCAAGCCGCACCGCAGCCTTTGCATGCTCTCTGTAGTCCTCCCCAAGGTCTGAAAGAGACGTTCCGTCCCTTATGCCGGATATATAGCTATCCACAGTTACCTCATCCATGACTGAAGCAACTATGCCATAGCGCATATAATCCAGGACCTGCTCCTCAAACACCTCTCCCTCAAGATCTGTAAGGACAGTCACATCGCTTACTGACACCTCCCCTATGGACATAGGATAATAATTATCCGCCTCAAGGTATGGATCGGTGAAGCCCTGAAATTCCTCGCAGAGCTGCTCCTCGCTGTAATGCTCCAGCCCCAGTAGCCTGTAATCCTCCCATAGCTTCCTGTGATACTGCGAAAAAAGGGAATCTATTCCAGAGTTGACAAGCTGAGTAAGATAGAGCCTGGCTCCCTGAGTCCTGGCCGCCTCCACGGCTGATAGGAAAAGGGCTGCAAGCAGGACCGTGCTCAAGGCAAGATAGATGGTTATGCTTCCGCTGAGATGCGTCTGATCTCCTGGCTCTCTCCTCCGCTTAATAAACATCTTCGGAAAGAGACTGGATCTCTTTGAAAATATCCGTTAAAAGCTCATTTATTGAGCCTTTAAAGACTATGACGAGGCCTATAAGCACCACCAGTATAAGCACCACCTCTATCACGCCTACACCGCTCTCATCTGCGGCAAAGGCCTTTATATCCTTCCATAAATCCTCTTTTAAATACATATGACCCTCCTGTAAGCATTAACCCATGGACATGAGTGCCGGTGCCATGATTATGAGCATGACGGCTCCGAATGAGATGAACAGCGGAAGCATCAGCTTTGTCGAAGCCTGCTGGCCTTCACGAAGAGCCTGGTTCTTCCTCTGCTCAAAGGCCTCCTCCATCTCTATGCGAAGCAGGTTCCTCAGATCCCGACTCCCGTTTTTCCTGTTCTGTTCAAGTATAGATGCCAGCCTCTGATAGCATCTCAGTCCACAGCTCCTTCCAAATTCCGTGTATGCCCTGCCCTCAGGCATGCCGCCCTCCATGGCCCTGAGCATATTCCTTATCTCCTCCATCACAGGACTTCCTTCCTTTTCTCCTCTGTTCATCTCCTCATGATCCGTATAGAGTCTGGCCCAGGCATTTCTGGCCGTAAGTCCCGCCCCTATATAGAGGAGCAGCTTGCTCACGATATCCGCATATTCCCTGGAGAGCCTCTCCTCCCTTTGTTTGGCAGACTTCCTTTTGTCCTCCATGGGCTTTACTGATATGAGGACAGCTGAAAGCAGTCCAAGGAATATGATCAGCAAGGGAGCAGTATCTGTCTCTGAGGCATAACTTACCTCTCTTCCGTTGACCGTAGTTGGAAGCTCGACAGCCTCTGAAAGGGGATCCTCCATGTCTGCTTCCTCTATAAGCCTTACAAGCTCAAGCCTGTTCCTTTCCTCCTCTGTAAGCTCAGGAGGCACTATGGTAAGCTCATAAAAATACTCTGCGCTCCAGTCATTATATGTAAGGACAGCACTTATGCCTGTAGTCCTCTCTCCATCCTCTCCCCGGTATCTGAGCCTGCCCTCATAGTCCATGAGATCAGTATCCTCGGGATACCAGCTGATCCTTATGCCTTCATATCCATCTATGCGGGAAGGCAGGTACAGATCTGAGCTTATGGCATCCACTGACTGGCCCTCCGAGCAAAACACCTCCGGAAGCCCTGTGGCAAGCTCATCAAACCTTTCCTCTATCTCCCTGTCGCTGTATGTCCTTTCCGCTATGGAAAAGCTTATATCTTCCGCTTCCTCTCCCAGCCCTTCCACCAAGAGGCTGTATTCTCTGCTGCCGCTTCCGTAGGCTCCTCTTTCTATGATGTGACCTTCCTTAAGTACGGTATCCTGTCCAGGCCCCAGCATATAGCCTATGGCAAGCAGCACTGAGGCACCTATGCACAGGATCTGAGTCCTGTATCTTCCGATACGCTTGATCCCTTTCATGACCTTGCCCTCAGAAGCCTATGTCCGTAAGCTTTCTGGACAGCAGGAAGGATACTGCCATCATGATCAGAGCCACGGTCATGACCGCTCTCCCCGGTATCCCCTCATAAAGAGGCTCCAGAAATCCGGCCGAGCTCAGGTCTATGTAGAAGACTACGAAGAAAGGTATGAACGACATGACCAGCTGTTCAAATCTTACGGCCTGTGTGGCCGTCTTTATATCTTCCTTTACCTGTACCTTGTCCCTTATGACATTTGCCGTGCGTTCAATGATCTCCCGCATATCCCCTCCATTTCTTTTTGAAAGAGAAAATACCTGTGCAAAGCTCTGTATGTCATCATTGCCGCTCCTGGCAGCAAAGCTCAGCAGAAGCTGTTCCACGTTCTGATTGATGCGTATGCCCCTGACTATGGAAGCCAGCTCCCTGAGCATCAGACTGTCCTTTGGGCCCATACGCTGCATCTCCTTCAGGACCTCTGCAAATGCGTTTTCCATGGAATAGCCGGCACTCAGATATCCGCTGATCGAAACTATGGTATCCCTGAACTCTGCCCTGAGCCTTTCGTCCCGCCTCCTCCTGAGCTCGTCCCTCACCACTGGCGGCACTGTCACACAGGCCAGAGGGAACAGGATCAGAAATGCCAGGAGGCTTTTATAAAAGATATATGCCACTGCCCCTGACAGCAGGAAAGCTATCAGCATGCATGCCAGCATGTCCCTCAGGCTCATCCTGTAGCTGTGATAATCTATGGGCTCATCCTCCCTTGATCTCAAGCTTCTGCGTCCTTTTAAGCTCACCGATCCTTTTAAGCGACCTTTTCTGCGTATCATAATCATATATCCTGTTAAGCTCTATCCTTCCTGCCTTATGCTCTCCCACCTCTGATATCTCCGTCACTCTCCTCGAACCATCAGGCATGCGCCTCAGATGCACCAGTATGTCTATGGCAGACACTATGCGGTTCCTGATGGAATCCATGGGTATATCCATACCCATGAGCACCATGGACTCAAATCTGTTTAGCATGTCCTCTGTGGAATTGGCGTGTCCGGTGGAAAGCATGCCGTCATGTCCCGTATTGCCGGCGGTCAGCATGTCCGCAGCCTCGGCACCTCTTACCTCTCCTATGATAAGTCTGTCCGGCCTCATACGCAGGGCTGCCTTTATGAGCATGGACATGTTTATCTCGCCTTCACCGGTGCTGTTTTTGTTCCTGGTCTCCATCCGGACCATGTTGGGGATGCCCTCGATCCTCAGCTCCGCCGAATCCTCTATGGTGATGATCCTTTCCTCAGAGGGTATGTACTCACAAAGGGCATTGAGAAAGGTGGACTTTCCTGAAGCCGTACCTCCGGATATGAAGATGTTGTAGCCGCATCTTACCAGTCTCCCAAGGAACTCCGCAGCTTCCCTGCTCACCGTCCCTCCTCTTATCATCCTTTCCATGCCTATGCGCTCCGGAAACTTCCTTATGGTCACTATGGGCCCGTTCAGGGCTATGGGCGGCAGCACTATGTGCACGCGGGAGCCATCATCCCTGAGCATGGCATCGACTATGGGCTCCGAGGTGTTTACCGACCGGTTTATCCTTCCTACTATCTGCTGGATGATGTCCTCCAGCTTTTCCCTGCTTTGGAAGCTTCTGCGAAGACGCTGGATGCCGGTCTTCCTTTCTATGAAAATGTCTTCAGGCCCATTTATCATGATCTCCGTGATCCCGTCGTCATCCAGAAGCTCCTGCAGGATATCCAGCCTTCTAAAGGCATTGAAGAGGCTTTCCCGGAGCCGGATCTTGTCCTGCAGCGCTATATACCTGCTCTCACTCTCCCTGGCAAGCTCTTCATCGATATATTCATAAAGCCGAAGGTCGGTCACATCGTCTGCGCTCCCGATCCTTTCAGCGATATGCTCCTTCATGCTGTTTTCCAGTCTTTCAGGCTCTGTCTGTCCAATATCGCCGTATATGTCCATAGGCTTCACCTGCATATGATATGCTCTGCATGAGCCCTGGCCTTGTCCCCAAGCTCCCCGTAAAACAGAGTGTCCATATAGGAGGATCCGGAAAATGCAGGAAGATGCATGCAAAGCTCAAATCTGTTCAGCTTGGATATGAGCCTCAGCTTTTTGCAGAACTCCAGATATCTCATGAACTCCTCCACCTTGACCCGGCCCATGAAGTCATCCTTTTCAGGTACATATATCTCGTGGCATATGTCCATCATATCCTCCGCCATGCTGAAGGCCGAAGGCAGGTCCACCACCATGACCTCATAGCTTCCGCATCTGATGACAGACCTGAGGAGCTGGGCGCAGTCCTCGCCCGTGATCCCCTTCATGTCATCGGCATACTGTATGGGCGGGATGTAATCTATGCCGCTGTAGGTATGTATCAGCGATCCCAGCCGCTCAGGATCCAGCCTGCCCTGCTTTAGCGACAGCATACCGTCCGACAGACTCACTCCATAGCTCTCTCCCGTGATACCGGCAAAGCCGGAAAATTCCTCAAAGCTCAGGAACAGGGTCCTCCTTTTTGAGGAAAGCGCCCGAGCCAGGGTCATGGCATATGCCGCCTTCTGGACTCCGGGATCAGGACTGTATACCCCGACTATATGGGCACTGCTCCGCTGGTCCTCGGCGCTCATCTCGACTCCCATGGCATTGCAGCAGCTCATGACGCTCCGCATGATCTTCTCCGCGGACTGATACTTGGGGATAAGAGTATAGGCGTCTATCCCAGGCCCCTCCGTATAATTGAATACGCTCTCCTCATCGGTCTCATCAAAAAGGCCTATGATGAGCTCCTCCCTGGAACTCCGGCCCTCCCTAAAGCCCATATGCTCCTTTTCCACATGTCCGTCCGTAAGGAGCACGCCTATCTTGTGTCTCTTTGCAAAGTTTTCGTAGGCCTGACCGGAGTCAAAGGATACTGCCGTAAACGGAAGGCTCCGCTTATAGTTGGCATAGGCGCACAGCCTCTCCCCGTAGGTCCTCTCTCCCGTAAGCACTGCCATGATCTTTTCCATAAATACCTCCTGCTGTCTGATGGCTCCATAGGAGCCCGGCTCAGATGACCGATCTTATGATGGTACCAAAAAGGAGATAGGGCACAAGCAGCACCCCATGTCCTCCTCTGCCTTTTACCCATATGGCCCTGGCCCTCCTGTGCCCTCTCCCACAGCCTCGCCTTATAAGCCTCAGAGCCGTATGCAGAAGCGCTGTAAGAAATGAGATGAACAGGATCTCAAGTCCAAAAAATGAAGGGAATGCAAATAATACCAGGGCAAACAGCTTGATATCCGCTGCTCCCATGAGTCTTTTCCTGAAAAGCGGGAATGATGCCGCCATGGTAAGTGCTGCGACCGCCAAAGGTACGAGCAGTCCCTCCTTCCCCATGAGCCTTATGCCTGCTATGGCTGCAAAGGCCAGGATCAGGAGCACATTCCTGACTCTTCCTCTGAAGATGTCACTCATCCCTCCTATGGAAAGACAGATACAAAGCACCAGCTCCTTGAGAAACGCCGTATCTGACAAAGCTTTTCCTCCTCGGAGATCCAAAAATAAAACAACTGTGAAACTGCTTATCGGAAATACTAAGATAATAAAAGAATTGATCAGAGACTTTTTTCTTTAGATATTTCAGATGGTGATTAAAATTTTAAAGGCAGCATATCGATTAGTCAAGCGAGATCTTGTGGTAATATTTCACAAAAAAACAGGGCCAAATTTCTACATGTAGAAATTCGGTCCCCGTTTTTGTTAACTATGCTCAGTCTCAGCAGATCCTTCCTTGACATCCTCCCTGATCTCCCTCTTGCGTCCGCATATCAGATCTATGAGATTTGAGGATACGGTCACGGTTATAAGGGAAAAAATGATCCTGCCGATGGGTATGTATGTCAGCGAGAGCAGCAGCACTGTTACATCAGTGAGCAGATATGCTCTCGACAGCCTCCAGCCAGTCATATGTGATATGCTGAGGGCCAGCGCATCGTCTCCTCCGCTGGAGCCTCCCATCCTGACTATGATGCCCACACCCATTCCCACGAAGGCTCCGCCTATGAGGGCCGCCATAAGGGGATGTGAGGACATGTCAGGCAGCATGTAGGGCAGCCTTTCCCAGATCTTATAGAAGACCGAGACGCTTCCCGTCGCCAGTACGGACCACTTTATAAAGGAAAAGCCCAGCAGCCTGAATGCAAAGGCATAGCATATGAGGTCCACTACCGGTGTGACATACGCGGGAGATATACCAAACCACTGATTGATGAGGAGCATGAGTCCTATGACTCCGCCCTCGGTTATGTCTGCCCGTTCATGTATGTTGTGTATACCGAAGCTCAGTATGGCTGCTCCAAGTATGATAAATGCCGCTTTGACTAAAACACGTTTATATGATCTTTGATTCATTTATTCTATTTTATATACTCTTCCCGGCTTCCTTTCCGCTGCCTTGGGCTCCTCAGCTGCATAGCCTATGATGCAGTTTCCGATGCCCTCGTACTGCCCTACTATGCCGAGACTCTCAAGTAACTCCTTTCCTTCCTCTGATTCAAATTCTTCCTTCGCTCTGTGTATCCAGCAGCTTCCGAGGCCAAGTGCCTTGGCTGCCAGCATCATATTGCCCATGGCAAGGCTTCCGTCGTAGATATATGTAGGGCGGGTCTTGTCTGCAAGCACCACGAGCACTGCGGGAGCTCCGTAAAACGGATCTCCGTCAGATCCCATGATGGACGCATTCAAGCTGGAAAGCCTGTCCCTGGTGTCCTTGTCCGTGATGGCTATGATGATCACGGACTGCCTGCCCATGCCTGAGGGGGCATAAAGGCCGGCCTCAACTATCTTGTCTATGATATCTGCAGGCACCTTGTCAGGCTTGTAGGCCCTGATGCTCCTTCTTTCCTCGATGACCTTAAGAACCTTCTCGTTTTCCATATAAAAGCCTCCTTTCAGCTCTTTTCAGTATCTGTCTACCCAGGTCACGTTATGTTCATCCGCAGCCCAGTTTATGTATACCTTTGAAGAATAGGGCATCATCCGGCAATGAAGATAACCGTTTTTTGATCCTCTGTGATGATAGCCCACATTGTATTTGTCCTGATTTGATGCCACTACCCTGGTGATGGTCATGTCATCTGTCATGCCTATCTCCCATACGGGGATGTCCACATCCATGGAGCATTCGCCTGCATTGATCACTATGAGGGCAGCCTGCCTTCCATACATGCGTCCGTAGGCTATGAGGGGTCCCTGGACACACAGCTCCTTAAAGGAACCATATCTGAACACATCATGCTTGTGTATGGAGATCATATAGGTATGAAAATCCAGCACATGATGGTTTTCATGTCCCCAGGGATAAGGCCTTCGGGAATCAGGGTCCGTCCATCCACAGAGTCCGGCCTCATCCCCATAATATATGGTGGGAGATCCCGGCCAGGTCATCTGAAGAGTCACTGCCGCACTGAAGAGGCCGAAGTTAAGTCCCTCCTCTGCTGCCCTGGATCCGCTTGTGGACAGCCTGCCCATGGTCTTGTTAGTCCTTGTGAGGAACCTGGAATGGTCATGGTTGCTGAGCTCATTCATGGCTGACATGATCGAGCCATACTGCATGTCACACCAGGCATAGCGCATGGTATCAAAAAATGCCCGTCCGTCCCCGCAAAGCTCCGGCTTCTTCCAGTCACTGTGCTTTTCCATGCCCGTAAGGAACCAGGTCACCGGCTCCATAAAGGCATCATAATTCATGACCGTATCCCACTGATCGCCCTGCAGCCAGGAGGATGGGTCACCATAGTGCTCCGCCAGTATGACCGCTTCTGGAGAAACGGACTTCACAGCCTTCCTGAAATCTCTCCAGAAGCTGTGGTTGAACTCCGCGCTGTGTCCCAGATCCGCAGCCACATCAAGACGCCATCCGTCTGCCTCGTAGGGTGGACTTATCCACTTTTTGGCTATGCCCATCACATAATCATAAAGCCTCTTTGAGCCTTCATAATTAAGCTTGGGAAGGGTATCATTTTTCCACCATTTTTCATAGGTCCGATTTTCGGGCCAGGCTGAAGGAGTGTCATCCTCAAACCTGAAGTGATCGTGATATATGCTGTCCCTGCTGTGAAAGGCTCCCTGCTCATATCCGGGGAGCTCCTTATATATGC
>CALWHG010000004.1 GCA_944380315.1 uncultured Lachnospiraceae bacterium | reverse complement strand
GAGAGAGAAATCGAACAGATCCAGGTTGTCCTTAATATGGGCCGGGTTCTTGGAGCCGGGGATCACGATATTGCCGTCCTGAATGTGCCAGCGCAGGATAACCTGGGCATTGCTCTTGCCATACTTTTTGCCCAGTTCCGTGAACAACGGCTCCTGCTGCAATGCTTTGTCCCCATGGCCCAGAGGATACCATGCCTGGATGATGATGCCTTCTTTTGCCAGGAACTTCTTCAGCTCCTTCTCCTGGGAGTAAGGATGCACCTCAGTTTGCAGCACAGCGGGTTTCACTTCGCAGATGTCCAAGATTTCCTCAATCTGCTTTTCGTTGAAGTTGGAAAGTCCTATAGCCTTCACCTTGCCCTCTTTATAAGCTTTCTCCATCAGCTTATACCCGGCGATGTAATTGCCCGCGGGCTGATGGATCAGCAAGAGGTCAATATAGTCGGTGTCCAGGCGCTGGAGCGTCTTTTCCACCGCGTCCGGCTGTTCATAGAAGGCCGGCCACAGCTTCGTCTCTAGGAAGATTTCCTCCCGCGGCAGGCCGGATCTCTTCATAGCCCTTCCCACGGCTTTTTCATTCACATAGGCGTTGGCGGTGTCGATCAGCCGGTAGCCGCACTGGAGGGCAGAGAGCACAGATGCCTCCGCCTCATCCGGGCTGAGCATAAAGGTGCCGATACCGGCCATAGGCATTTTTACTCCATTGTTCAAAGTTGCGTATTCCATCGTTCATACATCCTTTCTATTTTTGTAAATCTTCAAAATCTGCACAACTGCTTACTTCTGCCCAAACCCGTGCCTCCCGAAGCCGCGCTTCCATTGGCCAACAATACCTTCATTTGTCTATGCCCCTTTCCCGACCGGCGTTCCCCCAAACACGGCGGACATCTCCATGCAGTCCAGCGCTTGATCCAACGCATTCACTTCATCGGCTGACAAAATCACACCGGCTGCACCGGCGTTTTCTGCCATCCGTTCTTCCTTCCGCGTGCCGGGGATGGGTACGATCCAAGGTTTTTTACACAGCATCCATGCCAGGGAAATCTGCGCAGGCGTAGCGTTTTTCTCTGCTGCCATATCGTTTAACAGCTTCAATAATGCGGCGTTTTGGTCTATCGCTTCATCGGTAAACTGAGGCATGGCGGCCCGGTAGTCCGTAGCAGCGTCAAAATGCTGTCCTTTGCCGTACCTTCCTGTGAGAAAGCCGTTAGCCATGGGAGAAAATGCCACAAGCCCTATCCTAAGTTCCTCCAGCACCGGGAATAGGTTTTCATAATGCCGGGCCATCATGGAATAACGGTTTTGTACCGCTGTTACCGGACATACGGCGTTAGCACGGCGCAGATATTCCTCGTTTGCCTCTGAGATCCCCCAATGGGTGATCTTTCCTTCCCGTATCAGATCCTCCATCACAACTGCCACTTCCTCCGGTTCCACCTCCGGGTCGATACGGTGCTGGAAATAGAGGTCGATGTGGTCTACTCCCAGCCGCCGGAGCGATCCTTCCACCGACCGGCGGATGGTCTGCGGCCTGGAATCGGGAACGAGGGGAATCGGCACCCTACCGCTGTCAAAATCAAACCGCAGGCCGAACTTCGTGGCGATCACCGCCCGGCCTTTTACATCGGCAAGGGCTTTCCCCACCAATTCTTCGTTCACATGGGGATTTTCCGCCGTTCCATAGACTTCGGCGGTGTCAAAAAATGTATACCCCAAATCAAAAGCCCGCCGGATCAGCCGGACGGCTTCCTGTTCCTCTGTGGGAGCGCCGTAGGCGTGGGAAAATCCCATGCACCCAAGGCCCACCGCGGAAACGGTCAAATCTTTTCCTAAAACGCGTGATTGCATTGGAATCCCTTCTTTCCTTTATCTATATTGTAATCCTGCCCATAGAAAAGCAGATGCGGAAAGGTCAAGGAATCCGAAGGTATTGAGCCTGTGGTTCACACCTACGACCACCACGTCTCCCTCACGGCTTAGGTTTTCTCCATCATATCCCGCATCATTTGCGGAGCCTGTGGAGAAACCGCCTCCATGGAGCCATACCATGACAGGACGTTTTTCTCCGTCATTGATGCCGGGCGTCCAGATGTTGAGATTCTGGCAGTTATTGTCCGTCCCTTCCTGGTCGGACTCTCCTCCGACCCCTGATATGGAGCCTTGGGGCGACATGGGGCCATAGCTGTCAGCCACATATACCTCATCCCATGGTTCTACTTCTTCCGCCGGCACAAAGCGCTCTTTTGCCTCGGCATAGGGGACTCCCAGGTATCGGTATATCCCGTCCTCTTCCGTTCCCTGTACAGGCCCGGCCGTCGTCTCCACCACGCCGTCGGCAGATCCTTCCTCTTCCGTCTCCCCGGCAGTGGTTTCAGCGGATGCGTTCTGTGCTGCCGCCGGTTCCGAAGCATTGCTCCCGCAGGCTGCCAGCAGGAGCATGGCGGCTCCTGCCATGGCAGCGAAAGGAAACTTTTTACCATATGTTTTTATCATGGATATTCAAGCCTCCTTTTCCGTATCATAGATCCAGGCTGTCAAGCCATTCCTGTACATCTTCTTCTGAAGCACTTGAGCGGAATCTCATTCCCTCCTGCCATTCTCCTGTGCCTGCCATCTCGGAAAGGAGCTCTCCGCTCTCTCCAAGCCCGGAGCTCGATGAGGTACAGAAGGGGATCACGGTCTTTCCGGTAAAGTCATTGGCCTCCACAAAGGTATCCACGGGCCATGCCGCGATGCCCCACCAGATAGGATATCCGATAAACACTGTGTCATAGCTGTCCCAGTTCTCTACCGTATCAGCGACCAGCTCCACATCTCTCAGGCTCTCATCCTCATGCTCACGGGTAACCCTGCTGTTATCGTCTGTCCAATTAAGGTCGTCGTCGGTATAAGGCTCCACAGGCTCCAGCTCAAACAGATCTCCGTCGGTATATTCTGCGATATAGCTCGCTACAGCCTCAGTATTTCCAGTAGCGGAATAATATACGACAAGCGTGCCGCCCTGAGCATCTGCTTCTGCATCTCCGCCCTCTGCTTCCGAGCCAGTTACCCCGGCAGTTTCTGTCTCTGCAGCTTCCACTGATGCCGCTTCCTCTGTCTCTGCAGCCTCTGTTTCCTCCGCAGAGCTTTCCGTTTGCTGTGTCGCCGTTGTCTGTGCCGCAGTCGTTGCCTCTGTCTCAGCCTCTGAGCTGCTGCTGCAGCCTGCAAGCCCCATTAAGACGGCAAAGCTTAAAACCATCGCCAGTTTCTTTTTCATAATCGATATTCTCCTCTCTTAGTCTGTAATTTTACTTACCCGGCAGATAGCCATAGCAGGTTTTATTTATTCATAGCACTCTTCAAAGATCTGAAGGATCTCCTCGTGCGTCATGACCTTATAGCTTCCCTGGGAGATACCACAGGAATCAGCGATCTCCTTAAGCTGCTCTTTCTTTACTCCCAGTTCCTTTAACGTAGTGGGAAGGCCCACCTCCTTGATAAATTCCGAAAGGGCGGTGATGCCGGCCATGGCAATGGCATCGTCATCCCGACCTTCATCGCTTATGCCCCACACGTTTTTTGCAAACCTTACGAATTTGGGAAGCCCATACTTGTAAATATGCCTGTAATATACGGGATGGATGACCGCAAGCCCTTTGCCGTGGTTGCAGTTGGAATACGCCCCAAGCTGATGCTCCATGTTGTGGCACTCGAAATCGCATTTCTTCCCCATCTTGATGACCCTGTTCTCGGCCATAGTGGAATCCCACATCAGGTTTGAACGGGCGGTATAGTCCTTCGGGTCCTTGATCGCAGCTCTCAGGTTCCTGATCACACTCCTCATCAGCGCTTCCATGATGTCGTCGGAAACATTGTCCTCATTGGGCTCGCTGAAATAAGTCTCCATGATGTGGCTTAAAATGTCGAAGCTTCCGGATACCATCTGCCCCATAGGTACCGAAAAAGTATAGGTGGGGTCCATCAGGGCAAATGCCGGATTCAGCTTCGGATAATCCCTGCCCATCTTGATTTTTTTATCTTCATTGGTAATGACCGCACCGCCGTTGCACTCGCTTCCGGTGCCCGCCACGGTAACGACTACCCCGAGGGGAAGCGGATAGAAATCGATCACGCCCTGGCGCGCCCAGAAATCGTTCCAGATGTCTCCATCATACCTTGCCTGCAGGGATACCGCCTTGCAGCAGTCCATGGTGCTGCCGCCTCCCACCGCAAGGATCATGTCGGCGTGGTTCTCCCGGGCAAGCTTCGCTCCCTCCTGGACCTTTTCATAGGTGGGGTTCGACATAATGCCCGAAAACTCCACGATGTTCTTGCCGGCGTCTTTGAGGATGGCGCATATCTCGTCATAAACGCCGTTTCGTTTGATGCTTCCGCCGCCGTATGCCAGCAGGATGGTACCGGCATCCTTCGTGAGACAGGAAAGATACTCCTTTACGCATCCCTTTCCGAAATAGACTTTTGTGGCATTCTGAAAAATAAAGTTGTTCATATCGCTGCTTCCTTTCCTGGTTTATTTTTCGTTTTTGGTTTTCTTTTTATCTATCCATATCAATGGGTATCCGGCATCTGGGCTTCCCAAAAAGCTACCGCTTCATTGAGCCATCCTTCCGCCGCGGTGCCCGTTCCCAGTCCAAAGCCATGGGACAGCCCCGGATAATGATGAAACTCCGTTGGGATCCCCAGCGCGCTCATGGCTTCTAGACGCCGCTGCATGGTATGCCAGTTGGCAATGCCGTCCCGCTCTCCCACACAGGCGAAGGTTGGGGGATCATGTTCCGAGTACTCCCTATGGCCGGTATACTGCATGACGACCGCTCCCGGCCTCGGAAGATCGTCACCTCCGAAGGCCGCTGTCCCGTAGGTTCCCATCCATGCCGCCATACGGCCTCCCGCGGAGCCTCCCCACAGGGAGTAGCAGTCCGTATCCACCTCCAATTCCTCCGCATGTTCAAAGATAAAGCTGATGGCCCGTGCCAGATCCTCGCATGCTGTCTGAGCGCCGGGGCGGTAGATCAGCGCGAAGGCATTGTAACCGAGTTTTGACAATTCCAATGCATGGGGAAAGCTGTCCTGCATAGCTCCCACATAAGCGAATCCGCCTCCGGCATTACATACCGCAAACCGGGCTCCGGGTTCGCCTTTGAAGAAAAACAAGCCGGTATCTTCTTTTGCCGGGTCCGCCGCTTTTTCTTCCTGGGAGTACAGATCGTAAAATACCGTCTCCCCTGCATCCGCCCGCTGCCACAGCGTGTTTACGATTGCAACAGTCTCCCCGGGATCAATGTTGCTGTACCAGGTGAGCCTCAAATTTCCCAGCGTATCTCCGTCCATATACCAATCGTCCACCGGAAACAGGAGCCTACCGTAATCTTCAAACACCGGATCATTCCTTACGGTATCGATCTTTGTATTTTCATCAAATGGACCTTCCGGCTTTTCCATATCTGTTTGTGCAGAGATCCTTTCGGCTTCCGTTTGCTTGTTTCCTTGTTCCCGTGATTCCCCGGCGATGTTTATTCCGTTTCCGCATCCTGTTAAGATAAGCTGTATGCACATAAGCCCTGCCAAAACTTCCTTAACCCTCATAAGCTTTATCCTTTCCTTTTGGATGGTTTCAGTATAAATAAAAAGAGACCTCCTAAGAAGTCTCGATTTGTTATGCAGTATTAAGTTAAAGGTTTAAAGTCTTTTTTCTCTTATTGGTGCGTTATTTTCTCCACCGCATCTAAAAACTTACATACCACAGGAGTGGGCTTTACCGCATGGAGAAGTCCGTAAGGGATGGAAAAATTCCAGTCCACCGGCAGTATCTTTAAAAAAGGATGGACATACTGCCATTTCTGTATTGCCATCAGGATATAATTATTGTTTTCACATTCATTGAATACATCGGTATTATAAAAGTCAAAATCTATGATCTGGATCTGCGGGTGGTTCTTCCAGATCTCATCCCTGAGAAGATCCACATGATGGCTCCAGTTGCGCCTTATGAGCATCAGCTTTTCTCCATAAAGATCCTTTATCGTGAGCCGGTCTTTCTCGGCAAGCCGGTGATGGATCGGAACGGCGCAGCAGATGGGCTCTCTGGATATCTCCAGTCCCGCGCATTTACGAAGAGCCAGCATGGTCTCATCAAAGATCCCGGGCACCACATCGATATTTTCGCCCAGGTTCGCCAGGATCTCCCGGGCATTTTCCGGCGTATTGAAATAAGGCACCAGCTGGAACTTGATGTTCGGGCATTCATCTTTTATTTTAGGCCACAGGCTGACGATGGCCTCGGCGGGGGTCATGGGGGAATTTCCGATGCGGATGACCTCGCTGTCCTTCTGCATCGCATTCCTTGCCCGTGTCACCGAGGCATTGCAGTATTCGATGATATACCGCGCGTCTTTTTCCAGGGATCTTCCCGCCTCGGTAAGCTGTAGCCCCCGGTGGGTACGGACAAAAAGCTGGAGATCCAGGTCCTTTTCCAACAGGTTGATCTGTTTGATGACCGCAGGCGGAGAGATGTACAGTTTTTCCGCCGCCTTATTAAAGCTCCCGCATTCGGCGACACAGAGAAAGGTATCCAATTGTGGGTTATACATGCAAACACCTCACCTCTCTAAGACTTTGGAGGATTCTTTTGATGGTTCCGGCGTCTGTCCGCAGGCTTATCCGAATCTTTCGGAATCATCCATGACTTTCCGAATCGAAGGACTCCCTCAATCCTTCCTGAACTGCAAAGCTTTTGAACACGCCTTTCAGAAATCTTCCATTTAATTGATGCAGCTCTAACTGATATGTAATCCATAATTTTTTCATTTTCTGAATTTTAATTCTATACTGAATATTATTCGTTTATTCGCACCTTCGTCAAGTCTTTTATAGATTTAGTTCGTATTTTTTAAATATTTACTTTATAAAGGCACAAAAAAAGACCGGCTATCCTTCCACTGCGAAGAACCGAACCGGTCAATTTCATTCCTTCTCACTTCTATTTGATTTTATTGCAATCTTTCTTTTGCTTTACCCCTTGATGATCCGTTCCACTTCATCCCGTTCGATCCCCAACGCCTGAAACAAATCAATCAGCGGTTGATTAATGATTCCGGCAGGATCCTCTTTTCCAATCAGGATTACCCCCGGGACTGTTTCAATTGTCATTTCCTCTTCGTTTGACAGCTCTGCCGCTTCCAAAATTTCATCGGGAATAGACAGCACTCCCGAAGCAACTGTCATATCGTCCCATTCTTTTTTCTGCATCCCATACCTCCTGACATCAATTTCCCTTGTCATACATTTTGTTTTCCATCTTTAGCCAAAGCGGTTCCACCTCCTTTTCATCTGCCATCACTCTCAAAAATCGCCATGTTATCTGTCAAACCACTAAAAAATCGAGGTCAAAAACGGCCGTTTTTCGGTCGGTTTTTGCCTCGAATTTTCTCTTAAAACCACTATATATTGTGGTTTATCCTTTATTTTTTGCCCTATCACCACAATATGTTATCTGAATCACGACTTCAACATGCACACTCTGGGGAAATAGGTCGTAGGGCCTGGCACGACGGAGCTCATAGCCATGGTCGCAGAGATATCTGAGATCCCTGGCCAGGGTGGCCGGATTGCAGGATACGTAGACTATACGGTCGGGAGCCATGGCGACCATGGTCTCAAGGCAGGCCTCGTCACAGCCCTTCCTGGGAGGGTCCACCACTATGACATCCGGAGCCAGTCCGGCTGAGCCTGAGCCCCTGTGCTCCTCGTACCAGCGAGGAAGCACCTCCTCAGCCTTTCCCGTATAGAATTCCGCATTTGCTATGCCGTTTCGCAGGGCATTGTCCCTGGCATCCTCTATGGCCTGAGGGACTATCTCCACCCCATATACCTTAGCTGCGCTCCTGGCCAGGAAAAGGGATATGGTGCCTATGCCGCAGTAAAGATCCCATACGGTCTCCCTGCCTGTGAGCCCTGCAAATTCCAGGGCTCCCGCATAGAGCCTCTCCATCTGCTCCGGGTTGACCTGATAAAAGGACAGGGGAGAGATACGAAAGCTTATGCCATCCTCTCCTCCCGGGAGCCTGATCGTGTCCTCTATATAGGGCGTACCGTCTATGGTCACATAGCTGTCGCCCATGATGACATTTGTATTGCGCAGATTGGAGCTGAAGCTCAGGCTGTCTATGCTTATGCCATCTCTGCCGCTGAGCTCTTGAAGCCTTGCTACGAGTTCACGCTCTCCGGGTAACCTGTCACTGTTTATGACCAGGCATACCATGAAGCTTCCCCTGGCCCTGCTCCTCCTTATGAGCACATGCCGCACCAGGCCCTTTCCGGTCCTCTCATCATAGGGCTCCAGCCTGAGCTCCTCCATCCAGCCAAGTATGGCCTGGAGTATAAGTCTGTTTTCCTCCGCACCAAGAAGGCAGTCCTCGCAGGGGATCATATCATGGGTCCTGCCTGCATAAAAGCCTGCAGAGAGCCTTCCCGCCCTGTCCCTGCCTATGGGGAACTGAGCCTTGTTTCTGTATCTGAACTGCTTCTCCGAAGATACTATGGGCTCCAGCACCTGATCCACCGCTTCCTGTGAAAAGCCTCCCAGCCTCATGAGAGCATTTCTGACCTTTCCCTCCTTGAGCCTGAGCTGAGCCTCATAGCTCATCTGCTGTATCTGGCAGCCCCCGCACTGTCTGGCCACAGGACAGGGCGGAGCTATGCGGTCCTTTGATGGGCTGATCACCCTTATGACCCTGGCATAGCCATAGGTCTTTTTAAGCTTTGTAACACCGCAAAGGACAGTATCTCCTACGATACTGTCCTTTATGAACCAGGTAAATCCCTCGTGCCTGCCTACTCCCAGGCCCTCGTCAGTCATATCAGTGACTGTCACTTCAAATTCGTCGTTTTTTTTCATGCTCTTCCAGTCATCCCGTCCTTGATCTTATCTTATGCCCACCGCGAGCTCAAACTCCAACTCCGTATAGCCTCCGCTTCCCGAGCTGCGAAGCAGCTTAAGCTTTACCCTGTCTCCGCTGTGAAGCAGCCAGACTGCATTTTCATAGGTCTTTATGTCGGAGACCGTAGCGTTGCCTATATGGGTCAGTATGTCTCCATTTTTTATGCCTGCTTCATAGGCGGGGCTCCCGAGCTTCACATCGGTTATGTACATGCCCTCCGGTATGCCATCGTAGCTCATCTCAAAGCTTATGCTGCTGCCGCTGAGCCCTATATATGGCAATGTCTCTCCCCTGCCGAGCTTGTCTGCAGTGCGCTTGAGATCAGCTATGCTTACTATGCCGGCCAGGCCTTCCGAGCTCTGGGCCGCATCGGCCATACCTATGAGCTCTCCTGACATGTTCAGGAAAAATGTGCCGTGAGAGGGATCTGAGCTTATGGAGGAGTAATATATCTCCCGTCCTCCGTCTACATAGGGCTCCTCCCGGGAGACCATGCCTATGACTCCCAGATCATAGGAGCCTGCCCTGCCAAGGGGGGCTCCCACAGCCAGGATCATGCTGCCTTCTGATATACTGAAGGAGCTTCCTACATGAATATGTTCAAGCTGTGACAAAAACTCCTGTCCGAGTCCTTCCTTTGATACTGCTATGATCGAAATATTGTCCTGTTCTGAGACCTGTTTCAGTACAGCATCCTTTTCAGTTCCGTCACTGAAGGTGATGCTGAAGCTCTGGCCGCTCCTGGCTGCCTCTGCAGTGGTAAGGACAAGTATCTCCGTATCATCCTCATCGTATATGAGTCCCGAAAAGGTATGGGAGGACTCTACGGTGTCCTCAAACCAGGTAGTGCTGGTAGAGACTGCATGTACCTTCGTCACATATCTTTCGGCCTCCTCCGCCATGTCCTTTACTGCCTCAGACATGGCTCTCAGGTCCTTCTCAGTATAATCAGGATCAGACAGGTGAAGCTCCACTGCCCGTTCTATCTCCTCCCTTATGGCATCAGAGGAGAGCTCCCCGTCTGAGATGAGAGCCTCATCATCCGTATCGACTCCGTCAATGATATCCTCTGGCTCATTTACCGGAGCCTCGGCACCCAGGTCATCTGTCTCCGGATCCGCATGCTCCTCAGCCCTTTCGGCACGCTTCTCCAGGAGCTCAGTGATGGCGGGCAAAACTGTCACATAGGCTGCTGCGGCTGCGGCCCCAAATGCCAGACCACAGACCAGGGCAAGCAATATGCGCTTTGCTGCATTCTGCGGGCTTATGTTCCTGCCTACTATCTTTTCATTTATGAATTTTTTTCTGTCTTCTCCAGCCATATGTCATACCATGATATCAGGTCCAGCTCAAAACTGGTATATATCGTTGATGTGATATGCTATAATTCTAAAATAAAACTGTAAACAAACTATGACATTTTGATCATTTTATAGATGAGGAAACGCATGTTCAGGACGCTTTATTCCAAACTGATACTTGGATATATCTTATACGGGCTCATAGGCTTCCTTTTTGTGGCCTTCATATCCTCCTCCATGACCTACGATCTGCTGGT
This sequence comes from uncultured Lachnospiraceae bacterium, assembly GCA_944380315.1. Classification (GTDB taxonomy): domain Bacteria; phylum Bacillota; class Clostridia; order Lachnospirales; family Lachnospiraceae; genus Avilachnospira. The sequence continues at coordinate 83,628 of CALWHG010000004.1, read as the reverse complement.
TGATGGACAGGCCAGCGAGCTCTATGCCATGGCAGGGCGCATAGCCGATTCCTACTCGGAGCAGACAGTGGAGGGCGAGGCTCTGACTTCGGTCCACAGGGAGATGGAAGGAGTGGCAGCATTTACAGGTACCTCCATCTGGCTCGTGGACGATGACGGCCACATACTCATGGACACATCAGGCTCCAGGGAGGACCAGCTCATACGCGGCTTCGATCCGGGGGCTGAGCGGAGCAGCTATACCATAGGCAGCTTCTACGGCATGTTTTCCTCGGACATGCTGTCGGTCAGCGCACCCATTAACTACGGCTATTCCACCGGCGGCTATGTGATCATACACTATCCCATGAGCCAGGTGCTGAGCAACACCACCTCTGCCCTTAACATAGTCTACATAGCCTGCATAGTCCTGTTCCTGCTCTCCCTGCTCCTGCTGGTCATATTTACATTTTCCATATATATACCCCTGAAGCAGATAACCCGTGGCGCTGCTGAATATGCTCAGCGCAATTTTGATCATAAGATAGATCTCAAAAATAAAAATGACGAGATCGGATATCTGGCAGACACCCTGGATTTCATGAGCCAGGAGCTTGCGAAGCAGGAGCAGTACCAAAGAGAATTCATAGCAAATGTCTCTCATGATTTCCGCTCGCCCCTGACCTCCATAAAGGGATATCTGGAGGCCATGCTTGACGGCACCATACCTGAGGAGCTGAGGGAAAAATACATAGGGCGTGTCATCTCAGAGACTGAAAGGCTGAACAAGCTGACTGAGGGCATGCTGACCCTCAACTCCCTTGAAAGCGGAAGCAATCTCAAGCGCAGCAGCTTCGACATAAACCGTACCATCAAGGATGTCTGTGCAGCAAATGAAAATGCCTGCCTGAGCAAAAACATAAACTTCCAGCTCACCTTCGAGGATGAATCCGAGATGGTATATGCCGACTATGGAAAGATTCAGCAGGTGCTCTACAATCTCATAGACAATGCAATCAAATTCAGCAGCAGCGACTCCACCATATACATATCCACCTCCGTCAGGCAGCGTAAGGTATTTGTATCAGTCAGGGATACGGGCTGCGGCATACCGAAGGATTCCCTCAAAAAGATCTGGGACAGGTTCTATAAGACCGACAGCTCCAGGGGAAAGGACCGCAGAGGTACTGGCCTCGGATTGTCCATAGTAAAGGAGATCATTCAGGCCCACGGGGAAAATATAGACGTGGTCTCAACAGAAAAAGTGGGAAGTGAATTTACCTTTTCACTTCCCCTCTCAGATCCCACGGCCCAGAGCCCGGGAGCATGATATATCTGTTTTCTGTCAGGCTTCGGCGGCCTCCTCAGGCATGACCAGCCTGGCTGCCCCGTATATGCCTGCATTGTTCCCAAGCGTGGCCAGGGCCACATCATATCGGTCCATGGGCACTATGCCCTGATACTTCTTCATCTCCTCTGATATCATGTCCGTAAGGAAGGTACCGGCCTTTGATACGCCTCCGCCTATGACGAACATCTGAGGATCAGATGCCAGGGCTATGTGAGAAAGTATGAAGGCCAGTCTGTCCATGGAATATCTCAGGGACTCCAGCGCCAGCTCATCGCCCTCCTTGGCAAGGTCACAGACGTCCTTGGCGCTCAGGTCCGCCACATCCCTCATACGGCTGGGCCTGTCTGACGAAGCCAGCTTCCTCTTTGCCACCCTGACTATGCCCGTGGCAGAGGCATACTGCTCAAGGCAGCCATGGCCTCCGCAATTGCAGACCTCAGTCTCTCCGGGCTCAACGCACATATGGCCTATCTCTCCACCTGCACCATGCATGCCGGAAACTATGCGGCCTTCATTTACGATGCCGCCGCCTACTCCAGTGCCGAGAGTGACCATGCATATGGAATCCTGTCCCTTTCCTGCGCCCTGCCACATCTCTCCGAGAGCAGCCACATTTGCATCATTTGCAAGCGCCGTCTTTATGCCTCCCAGCAGCTCACTAAGCAGCCTTGCGGGATAGAGCTCGTGTACATCCAGATTTACGCAGACCTCCATATAGCCGTCAGGAAGCACAGGACCCGGCATGCCCATGCCTACTCCTATGAGGTCCTCCATGGTCATGTCGTCCTTTTCCTCCACAAACCTCTTGATCTCATCGGCTATGTCCTTCATGAACAGTAGTCCGTTCTCACCCTTCCTGGTGGGTATCTCCCACTTTGCTACGAGAGCTCCGTCACTGTCTATCATACCGATCTTTATGGTGGTTCCGCCTATGTCTACACCTGCACAATACTTCATATATTACCTTCCTCCGGCATATGTCCGCTACTGCAGATCTATGCCTATATAATCATTTCCGTCAACTATCATGTAAGATGAGGGAAGCTTGCCCTTCACCACCTTAGATATGCTGAATTCGTCCGCGCTTATGTATGCCTTTTCCCTGCCGCCTGCGGTATAGATGCGAAGCTCTGAGTCATTGTATACATATATCTCCTTGCCGGAGATGTCAAAGCCCGTATACTGCATGTCAAATGCAGCCTCTCCTGCCAGATCGCCGTCTGCCTCATAGATCAGCAGCCTGTAGGGCATCTCGCCCTCAGTATCCCGGACTATGGCCGCCACGTAGCGCTCTGAACAGGCTATGGACAGCATCTCGCCCTCTATCTCGGCCCTGCCTATGACCTCCGGGCTCGTAAGGACCCTGGTGGAGAAAAATACTATGCCACCGTCATAAAACGCCTGAGAATGCTCATCATCAGAAAAATGCACCCTGCCCACTAAGTGTCCTGCAAATTCATCGGCAAAGCCTCCGACTATACGCTTTGCATCTGCATTTTGTCCTATGGCATCAAAGTTGCGGAATATGACCTGACTCATGATGCTGCTGCCGTCTATGCTTACATAGGCAGTTATGAGCTGGCTCCCATCAGGGGAGGCAGATATGCACAGAGGATATCCGTCGCCAGTGATCAGAGACCTGACCGTAAGCTCTATGGCACTTCCGTCTTCCCTGTAGGCATTTATATACTCAGAATCACCGTCAGAGGTGACCACATAGACCACTCCCTGCTGTGATATGGCAGCCGTGATGATGGGAAGCACCGAGCTTACGGAGCCTGTATTGTTTTCATCATCGAAGATATAAAGCGATGTGCCGCCTATGTCGGCTATGGCCGCATGATCTCCATTTACAAAGGCCCTCGGGGAGTTCATCTGATAGCTGCGCTCCCATATGGCATCGCCTTCCCTGTCCACGAAGGAAGCTCCATCCCTGGAGTAGTTTATGACCCCGTCAGAAAAAAGCTCATATCCCTTGAAGGTCTCGCTCTCTCCCATGCCGCCTGATGCAGTATTTTCCCAGCTTATGGCATAGTCAGACATATAGCGTCCGGACCACCAGAGATATACGCCTCCACCGGCAAGCACAAGGATGAGCAGGACGAGCAGGAGCTTCTTCAGCCTGCCGGACCTGCCCTTTCCTCCGTTTCCGCCCTTGTCCTTTTCCGCAGGGACTATCCTGGGCCTTCCGTTATCCATATTTCTTACAGAACCCTCAGCCAAACAGTCTCTCCTTATATATGCCTTCCTCAGTCATGCGCCTCATGGCCTCCTCAACATAGGCACGGTCCTCTGCATAGGTGACGCCGTACCACTTACCTGAGGTCTCAAGAAGCTTTACTCTTGCCTTTCCGGCCTTTATGAGCTGATCTATGATATTGGGAAGGAGATATTCGGATTTGATGTCTCCGGGCTCAAGGCTGTCAAGGAAGGTCGGGAAGCCCTCCTCAAGCACGTCAAGTATGCGCGCCGGCAGTCCCCACATGTTCATGGAGACTCTGGAGCCTTCCTCCAGGCTCACGGTGTTTCCTGCCTTGTCCTTGCCAAAGATACCGCCGTCCCGTCTGCCTATCTCATAGGTCTCGGTGACTGATATCAGCTCTCCGGTGGTCTCATCGGCGCGGCATACGCCTCTTGCCACCGTACCGTTGTCACTGAGGGTGTTTCCGAGTATGAAGCCCGCCATGCACATGTCCAGTACCTCGGCAGACTCATCCATGTCATTTACCAGATAATCATGTATCTTCCTGAAGCCGTCAGCCCCGTAAAAATCATCGGCATTTATGACTATGAAGGGGCAGTCTATAAGGTGCTTGGCACAGAGTACGGCCTGGGCTGTGCCCCAGGGCTTTGTCCTGCCCTCCGGCACCGTATAGCCCACGGGAAGATCATGCAGATCCTGAAATGCGTACTCGACCTTTGCATGTCTTGCTATGCGGTCGCCTATGACTGCGCGGAACTCCTCCTCTATATCCTTGCGGATGATGAAGATGACCTTGTCAAAACCTGCCTCCAGCGCATCATGTATGCTGTAGTCCATGATTATCTCTCCGCAGGGGCCTACCTTTGCCAGCTGCTTTATGCCCTTTCCATATCTTGAGCCTATGCCGGCAGCCATGATCACAAGTGCTGTCTCTTTCATAAACCTCTACTCCAATCCATTTTTTTCTTTATAATGATGTGCTGATTCCAGCATCATATCCTTGACCTTCATGAGCCTGACCTGTGAGCTGCGCTCATTTTCATCCAGCTTCATGGTGATATATCTGATGCCCTCCTCAGTCTGGGGTATCATCACATGCTCCAGGGCATTGACCCTGCGCCTGGTCTTTTCTATCTCGGCAGCCATGAGCTGACAGGCCTTTTCACATTCCGCGAGCCTGAGCATATCAGGAAGTATGTCCGCTATGCTCTTTACTGCGCTGTCCAGATCTGCAGAGGTAAATGCATAGCCGTAGGGGTAGATGTCATTTGCATCCTGGGTCCTGGTCCTGAAGCTGAACTTCGGCACCTCCACCGACATGATGTTCCTGGTATCGCCCTCCAGCCATACCTCCTGCTTAGGCGCCATAAGCGCTATATTGAGGGCCTCACGGCTCATGGAGGCCCTGGCAAGTACGAAATTGCTGTTGCATGCCTTTATGCCTGCCTCCACCCTTTCTCTCAGCTCCCGGTTCTCCCTTACAAGTATCAGGAACTGTCTCATAAGCTCATCGCGCTTGTCCTTTAAAAGCTTATGTCCTCTTCTGGCGGTGGCAAGCTTTTTCTTGAGCTTTGTAAGCTCCATCCTGGTAGGATTCTGCTGTACCTGTGCCATGCTCCTCCTTCATCACCCACTGTAGGGCCTGTAATATTTGTCCAGATATTCGTCCTTGATACGCTTGAGCTCTGACTTGGGAAGTATGCCAAGCAGCTTCCAGCCTATGTCAAGGGTCTCCTCTATGCTCCTGTCCGTGTTGTATCCCTGAGATACATACTGCTTCTCAAATTCGTCAGCGAACTTGGCATAGAGCTTATCCATGTCAGTAAGGGCAGCCTCACCCAGCACCACCATGAGCTCCTTTGCATCCTTTCCTCTGGCATAAGCGGAAAACAGCTGATTCATGGTGTCCGCGTGATCCTCTCTGGTCTTGCCCTTGCCTATGCCCTTGTCCTTCAGACGGCTCAAGGATGGCAGCACGTCTATGGGAGGTGCTATAGATTTTCTGTAGAGCTCCCTGGACAGTATGATCTGCCCCTCGGTTATATATCCCGTAAGGTCAGGTATGGGATGGGTCTTGTCATCCTCGGGCATGGTAAGTATGGGCATCATGGTTATGGAGCCCTTGTGTCCGCGCTGTCTGCCTGCCCTTTCATATATGGTGGCCAGCTCGGTATACATATATCCGGGATAGCCTCTCCTGCCGGGGACCTCCTTGCGGGCCGCTGATATCTCTCTGAGTGAATCGGCAAAGTTGGTTATGTCCGTCAGGATGACCAGCACATGCATGTCCTTTTCAAAGGCAAGGTACTCCGCAGCCGTCAGCGCCAGCTTGGGAGTCGATACACGTTCTACTGCCGGGTCATTTGCCAGATTGAGGAACAGGACCGCCCGGTCTATGGCTCCTGTCTCACTGAAGGACTTCATGAAGAAGTCAGCCTCCTCGAAGGTTATGCCCATGGCTGCAAATACTACCGCAAAGGGCTCATTTGATCCGCGCACCTTGGCCTGTCTGGCTATCTGTGCCGCCAGATTTGCATGTGGAAGTCCGGAGCAGGAAAATATGGGCAGCTTCTGTCCCCTGACCAGAGTGTTCAGGCCGTCTATGGCTGATACTCCTGTCTGTATGAACTCCTCCGGATAGCTGCGTGCTGCCGGATTCATGGGAAGGCCGTTTATGTCCATGCGCTTTTCAGGAAGTATCTCAGGGCCTCCGTCTATGGGACGGCCCAGTCCGTCAAACATACGGCCCAGCATGTCCTCCGATACTCCAAGCTCCATGCATCTTCCCAGGAACCTGACCTTTGAAGAGCTCAGGTTTATGCCCGCAGATACCTCAAAAAGCTGTACCAGCGCATTGCCTTCGTCTATCTCAAGGACCTTGCAGCGACGTCTTGATCCGTCCGCAAGCTCTATCTCTCCAAGCTCGTTATAGGTGACCCCCTCTACTCCGCGCACCAGCATCAGAGGTCCGGCCACCTCCTGTATGGTCTTGTATTCCTTTGACATATCAGAGGTCCTCCCTTCTCTTCACTGCCTCGCGGCACTCCTCCTGGAGCCTTGACTCTATGCTCTCAAACTCGGCTTCAGTCTCATCCTCCCTGACATACTTGAACCTTCCTATGGCTTCCCTGCAGGGAAGGGCTACAAGATCGTTTATGCCTGCGCCCTGCTCCAGAGCCTTAGTGGCCTCGTCATAATAGTCAAGGATCAGCTGCATCATGAGATGCTGCTTCTGAAGAGATGTATAGGTATCAGTATCACTGAAGGCATTCTGATGCAGATAGTCCTCCCTTATGGACCTGGCTGTCTCAAGCTTGAGCCTGTCCGCGGAAGATACCGCATCCATACCGACCAGCTTTACTATCTCCTCCAGCTCCGCCTCATCCTGCAGAAGGCCCATGAGCCTAGTCCTGAGTCTTGACCAGTCAGGCGCCACACTTTCGTTGAAGTAGCTCTCCATGCTGTCCAGATAGAGGGAGTAGGAGTTCAGCCAGTTGATGGCCGGGAAATGTCTCTTATATGCAAGGTTTGAATCCAGGGACCAGAAAACCTTTACTATACGCATGGTGGCCTGGGTCACGGGCTCTGACAGATCTCCGCCTGCAGGAGATACGGCGCCTATGACTGAAAGGGCTCCCGTGCGCTCTCCGCTTCCAAGGGTTATGACCCTTCCGGCCCTCTCATAGAACTGAGCCAGCCTTGATCCAAGATAGGCTGGATAACCTTCTTCTCCCGGCATCTCCTCAAGGCGTCCCGACATCTCCCTCAGGGCCTCTGCCCATCTGGATGTGGAGTCTGCCATGAGTGCCACAGAGTAGCCCATGTCCCTGAAATATTCTGCTATGGTTATGCCAGTATATATGGATGCCTCCCTGGCAGCCACCGGCATGTCCGAGGTATTGGCTATGAGTATGGTCCTCTCCATCAGCGAGCGTCCGGTCTTGGGGTCCTTAAGCTCCGGAAACTCGTTGAGCACGTCCGTCATCTCATTGCCGCGCTCTCCACAGCCTATATACACTACTATATCCGCATCGGCCCATTTTGCAAGCTGATGCTGTACCACTGTCTTTCCTGAGCCGAAGGGTCCGGGCACCGAGGCCACGCCTCCCTTTGCTATGGGAAACAGGGTGTCTATGACTCTCTGTCCGGTGACCAGAGGGGTGTTGGGAGTGAGCTTCCTCTTGTAAGGCCTTCCCCGTCTTACGGGCCAGCGCTGCATGAGTCCTATGCTCACGTCGCCCTTGTCACCTGTGATGACTGCCACATCCGAGGTCACGGTGAAGTCCCCCTCGGTGATGGCCTTTATGCGTCCCTTTATGCCATAGGGCACCATGATCCTGTGGAGCACTGACTCTGTCTCCTGTACAGTGCCTATGATGTCTCCGCTCTCCACCTCAGCTCCGACCTCTGCAGTCGGGACAAAATGCCACTTTTTCTCCCTGTCAAGGGAAGGCACCTCCACTCCTCTCTGGAGCAGGTTGGATCCTGTGACCTCAAGGATCTTGTTGAGCGGCCTCTGTATACCGTCATAGATGCTGCTTATGAGCCCTGGCCCCAGTTCAACGGACATGGGCACTCCCAGGGATTCCACGGGCGCACCGGGTCCCAGCCCCGATGTCTCCTCATAGACCTGGATGGAGGCTTCGTCTCCGTGCATCTCTATGATCTCTCCTATAAGGTGATCCTCCGACACCCTGACCATGTCTGACATGTTTGCATCACGCATGCCCTTGGCTATGATCAGCGGTCCTGCCACCTTTTTTACCACACCTTTGCTCATATCAGCACTTCCTTTATCCTTCACCAAATATTATATCAGAGCCTATGGCTCTTTCGACCGATCTTTTTACTGAAGTAAGTCCCTTGCCGGTATTGCCTGAGACTCCGGGGATGAGTATGATGGCAGGAAGAGGCCTGTCAGCATATCTCGCTATCTCCTTTTCAAGCTTGTCCGCCAGGGCTTCCGTAATATAGATCACCGCATAGTCCCTGGCCACCAGCTCCTTCAGCCTGTCTGCCGCAGTCTCCGGATCCTCAGCCACCACCGGCTCAAGGCCTACAGCGGCAAATCCGTAAATACTGTCGCGATCCCCCATGACTGCTATCCTATACATAAGTCTCACGCACCCTTTCCCTTACTCTGTCTGCGGAAAAGCCGTTTTGTCTGGCAGTAAGAAGTATACGCACGGATCTCAGCTCCGTCTCCTTGGCAAGTATATATGCTGCCAGAGGCCCGAGTCCGAAGGAATTCCACAGCTGAGGCTTTATGCTCCTTATGATCAGATCATCACACCAGCATTCAAATGCCGCAGAAGACTCCCGAAGCTTCGGCACCGCATCTGCAAAGTCAGTATTTGCAAGATATGCATACACCGCCTCAGTACCGGAAATGGCTGCCTTCTTCAGACTGTCTATATCCAGCTCACTGCACTCGGCCAGGGCCCGGTCAAGGAAGGTCTCATCCTTGCCTGTGGATGCAGCCCTCACGGCGATCTTTATATCCGCAGAGGCCGCAGTCAATCCTGCATATTTTATGAGGGTCGGGTCCTTGGTAGCCTCTGCAGCCTTCTGCAGAGCCACAAGGGCGTCATGATCCACCAGTATGTCGCAGAGCTGGCCGTCCCTTGTACGCAGGAAGATCTCATGGCATCTCTCTGCTGTCTCCGCCAGATCTCCCGGCAGCTCCTTATAGCGTCTCTCCCTGACTGCCTTTCTGACAAGGGCCGGATCCACCACACAGTCACTGACATATATGTCAGGCATGGGCTGGTCCATGGCCGATTCCTTGATGGCAGCCTTGAGGTTCTGATAATCATTTTGAAGTCTGAATACATCGAAGACACTGCTGTCAGGCACGAGCTCCTCCATGAGCTCCCACAGCCTCCTTCTTTCCTCGGCTATCATGTCCTCAGGATCCCTGCTGTCCCCTCCAAAGCCCTTCTCCGCCAGTATGGACAGGCATTCGGAAAGATCCGCTGCATCGCAGAGCCGGTCAAACACCGAACGATCCAGCAGCCTCAGCTCTGCATAGCGTATCCTTGATACCGCATATATATAATTTTTATCTACAAAAGCATTTGACATCTTATGGTCTCCCAGGGCTCACATGCCATCAGGAAAACAGCACCCGGCTTACGAGGTCCCTTATGTCAGTCTCATATTGCTCTGCCATGGAGCCAAAGGACAGATCCTCCTCCGTCTCTCCAAAGTCCATGACGAAGCCGCCGTCCATGTCCTCTGTCCTGTCAGATATGACTGTCCTGACTCCGGCCTTCTCAGACTCCGATGCTATGAAGCTTCGGAAGGACTCGGGCATGCGCCCAAGATCCCTGGCATTGAATCTGAGTTCTGCATCCTCACTGGGGAGATGCTTGACAAAAAGCCTTTCCAGCATCTCAAAATACTGGTCATCGGGAAGCTCCCTCAGTTTCCTCAGGCAATCCTGTATGGTCTCCGTGATCAACTCCTGCCTTGCTGAGAGCAGAAGCTGTTTTTTCCGCAGATCCGCAGATGCCTGTCCTCGTTCCAGTATGAGCTGTCTTTCGGACTCAGCCTTTTCAGCTATGCGGCTGCATTCGTCGTCAGTGCGCTTCCTGCTTTCCTCCTTCATAGCCTCTATCCTGGCCTCGGCCTCTGAAAGTATGCCCTTTATCTGCTGCCTGGATTCTTCATTTATATGATCTATGATATTCTGAAGTCCGCCCATAAAGCAAGCTCCTTTCCTCATCCTGGTCTCAGATGCTGAGTCCGGCTACTCCAAAGATGGAAAGTATGGATATAAGGAGCGACAGTATGGCGTAGGTCTCTACCATGGCAGGGAATATCATGGCCTTACCGAACTGATCCGGCTTCTTTGCCACGAGTCCTATGGCGCTTACAGAGCACTTGCCCTGGGCTATGGCAGAAAACAGTCCTCCAAATGCCATGGGCAGACATGCCACCAGATACAGGAGTCCCTTTGTAAGGCTCACATCGCTGCTGCCACCCATAATGCCGATCTGGGTCAGGGTTATGAAGGCGATCAGAAGGCCGTATATGCCCTGAGTACCGGGAAGCAGCTGAAGCACCAGCACCTTTGAGAACTGGTTAGGATCCTCAGTCACGACTCCGGAGGCAGCGCGTCCTGCTATGCCTACACCGATCGCTGAGCCCACGCCTGCCATGGCTGCTGAAAGGGCTGCACCGCAAAGAGCAAACAATAATCCCATGTTTTCCATATGTCACTTATCCTCCTTGACCTTGAAATACCTGGTTTTTTCCGTAAACGGCTCAAAGCTTTTGCCCCCGCCGTCATAGAACTTTCCAAAGAACTCCACGAACTGGAGCCTGTTGGTATGTACATATGCCCCCAGCACATTTATGGCTATGTTGAGGACGTGTCCTATCATGAATATGAGTATGAATATGAGCGCTCCGTACCAGGTCGCACCCAGCATGGATCCCATCTGATTGAATACCTGGGCTATGACGCCTGTGGCAAGTCCCAGAGCCAGCAGTCTGGAGTAGGAAAGTATGTCAGACAGATAGCTGGTCACTCCATAGGCTGCATATAGCCCTTTGAGTATGCGCTTGAACCAGTTCTTTGACTCCCTTCCTCCAGTAAGGACCACCCCTATGCAGCCTGCGACTGCCACGGCTCCTGCTATGGCTGCAGGTGTGGCTCCTACCGTGAAGCTCAGTCCCATCATGCCTGTGATCATGGGCATGGACAGCAGATATACTATGCCGCCTCCCACGAACATGAACCAGAGCACCGCATCGCAAAATGCGGACATATAGTCCTTCTGCCTTATGCACTGATAAAGCTTGATGGCAAGTCCCGTAAAGATATGGACTATGCCGCAGGCAAAGGCAAATACCAGATACCGCATGGGCTCGCTCATGGGATCAAGCCACAGGGGCTTCAGGCTTATGTCAGGCCTGCCAAAAAAGGTGGTGGCTATGACATTTACCGAGTTTCCGAAAAAGCTTCCGAACATGAGTCCCCAGAATATGGTGCTTATGCCTCCGTAAAAGAAGAGCTTCATCATCTTCCTGGTGCCCGGCTTCATGTTCCTTACCTTCATGAGTATGAGTGCCGTACCAAAGGTGAGCAGAAGCCCGTAGCCCGCATCTGAAAGCATCATGCCAAAGAAGATATAGTAAAAGATGCTGGTGATCCTGGTCGGATCTATCTCTCCCTTGCCCGGCATGGAGTAGCTCTCCACTACTGCCTCGACCGGCTCTGACAGGACTCCGTTCCTGAGTATGACAGGCACGTCCTCATCAGGACCGGGCTCCATGAGCTCACAGGCCACATCGTATCTTTCCGTAAGCCTTCTGCACAGGGCCTCTCCCAGGGCCTCCGGCACGTATCCTTCTATGAAAAATGCAGATCCAGACTGAGGAAGTCCTGCAAGCACAGAATACTTTTCAGCTCTCATGGCATAGTAGTCGGAAGCAAACTTCAGGTCGTCCCGCCTTGCAGCATAGGCTGCTATGGCAGCCTTCTTTTCATCCATATCCCTCAGGAGCTCCTGCCTCTGAGATTCCAGTCTCCTGAGCTCCTCAGAGGGCACCAATGCCGAAGAACGGCTCTTGGGAGCACTGAAATCCAGTATCTTGAGTGCCTCAGCCACCGCCTGGCGATCCTTCTTAAGACAGATGATAAAGAGACAGCTCATCTCCTTTGATGCACTGACCACGCTGACTTCAGCAGGGATCGCCTCGCCGGCCGACTCCTCTATGGCCTCCAGCACCTCCTGCTCGCTTATCTCCCGGTCCACTGTACCTGTAAATGTAGTCGTATAGGCAGTGTCTCCCGGATCCAGGGGCAGGTCGAAGCTGACCCAGGGCCTCAGAGCCTCCTGTCTGCTTTCTATCTTGGGGAGCTCCTCCCGGTCCTCATCTATCCTCTTCTGGAGCTTCAGGATGTCATCTGCCATGCACAGGTATTCCTCCGCATGGGCTGTCTGTCTGTCGTAATCCTCCCGTGAGAGCTCCCTTGCATCCTCAAAGGAATCAAGCAATCCCTTCTGCTCGTGGGCATATCTCTCAAGGACCGTAAGAGCCTGCTCAGCCACATTTGAATTTTTATCGAACTGGAGCTTCTGAGGCATGACATCCATGGCCTTGAGATACTCATCCTCCTCGTCTCTGCGGATGATCTCCACCACGCCTTCCATCTGTATGCTCTCAAGCACATGCTTGCGATCCTTTTTCAGTCCGCATATAAATATCCGCTTTACGGGTATCTTAGCCAATCATATCCCTCCTTCTTGCTCAGCCGAACAAAAAGCTGATAACTGACTCTGAGGCCCTGGCCCTGCGCTCGACGCAGCTCCTGCGAAGGCTGTCCCTCTCCTTCACCGCCTCATCTTCCGCCCTTTCAAGCATGTCCCTGGCCATGGTCCTTGCATTCTCAAGCTTTGCCTGGGCAGCCTTCTTTGCCTCAAGGATCCTGACCTCAGAGGAGACAGAAAACTCCTGGGCAGCTTCACTCACCCTGCCGGCGGCCTCATCCTTGGCATTTTCCACGTTGTATCTGCCATTCAGCTCCGCTTCCTTTACGGCATCTATGATCTCCTTGGCCATAGTCTCCTCCTCTGAAAATAACAAAAATGCCGCAGGGCATTATGTCCATGACTTCCTGCGGCTATGATTTTGAATTCAATTATACTAACTTATGTTAATGTTGTCAAAACTTTCTCAGTCTTTCAGACTGAATTTCGGCGAAATGCCGGAGTCACTTGTCGTACTGGATGGCCGCCTTGACCGAAAGGGCCTCCTTTTCACCTATGAGCAATCTGACCAGCTCTATGCCTAGGTCGAGGGCATAACCAAGGCCTCTGGCAGTCGTAACATTGCCGTCGGTCACCACTCCCTCATGAGTATAGGTCGCACCTCTGAGCTTATCCTCAAAGCCGGGATAGCAGGTAGCTTTCTTTCCCTCAAGAAGTCCAAGCCCTCCAAGCACGGAGGGAGCCGCACATATGGCAGCCACTCTCTTCCCTGACTCTGCCTGTTTTACCAGGGCATCGCAGAGCCTCCTGTCTGCTGCCATGTTGGTGGTGCCGGGCAGGCCTCCGGGTATGAAAAGCACGTCCGCTGCCTCAAGGTCTACCTCATCCAGACAGGCATCACATACTATGGGTATGTTGTGAGAGCCCCTCACTGTCCTGTCGTCCCCGAGAGCCACCAGTCTCGTATCTATGCCTGCACGTCTAAGCACGTCCACACAGGCGAGGCACTCCACCTCCTCTGAGCCTTCCGCAAGAAATGCATATATCAAAGCCATGTCTTATCCTCCTTTTTGCGCCAATATGTGCCGCCTTCCACTTCTTTGTCCGTTAAGTCCGGCGACAGACCTTTCTGTACATCATTATATATCAAAGGAGCCCGGGCTCCAACAGGTTTTTCCTGTTTTTGCCAGGGCTCCTCTGATCTTAAAGATGTATGGAGATATGTATGAGTATAAAGTCAGTAAGCTAAGTCATATCCTCCAGTCTGCTCCGGGCCATCAGCCCCTGGCAGCCTCGACTGAAGATCTTGTATACCTTCTGGTCTCCTTGTAGGGATCCGGCCTGAAGAGAAGGAACAGAAGCACTGCCAGTACCGCAAATGCTATGACTGTCCATATGCTGAATCCCACTGCTCCTATGGCAAATCCACCCACCTGATAGATGATCAGGGATACACAGTAAGCAAATACGTTCTGATATATGATGGCAAACCAGAACATCTTCCTTGACTGCATCTGCTGTGCCATGGTAGCTATGGCTGCCAGGCAGGGTGAGTTGAGCAGGTTGAAGGTAAGGAATGAAAATGCTGCCACTGCCGTAGGGAACCAGGTGGTGATGGCTGCTGCCACCACATCGGTCTCCTCTGAAAGCTCCTCTGATACATTTGCCAGTACTCCCATGGTGGAGACTATGGCCTCCTTGGCGGTAAAGCCTGCTATGGAGGCGGCTACCGGCTGCCACTGTCCGAAGCCCAGAGGGATAAATATCCATGCTATGGCATTTCCAAGGTAGGATATGAGTGAAGCATTTGTATCCTCCACCATACCGAAGGCTCCGTTTTCAAAGCCAAAGGTGGAAAGGAACCACATGACCACGCAGGCCACGAACAATATGGTACCTGCCTTTATGAAGAAGCTCTTGAGCCTCTCCCATACATGGAGGAGCACCGTCTTTACCTGAGGTATATGATATGCCGGAAGCTCCATGACGAAGGGTGCAGGCTCTCCTGCAAAGGGCTTCGTCTTCTTCAGTATGACTGCCGATACTATCACGGCTGCCACACCTATAAAATACATGATGGGGGCAAGCAGCGCTCCCACTGAAGCAGAGCCTGTGCTGTATGAGGCAAGCACTCCTGCCATAAGGGCTATGACAGGCAGCTTGGCTCCGCAGGGAACGAAGGTGGCTGTCATGATGGTCAGCCTTCTGTCATTTTCCTGTTCTATGGTCCTGGAGGCCATGATGCCGGGGATGCCGCAGCCCGAGGATATCAGGAGTGGTATGAAGCTCTTTCCCGACAGTCCAAAATGTCTGAATACCCTGTCCATGACAAAGGCTATACGGGCCATGTATCCCACGTCCTCAAGTATGGAAAGGAGCAGGAACAGAAGCGCCATCTGAGGAGCAAATCCAAGGACTGCTCCGAGTCCGCCTATGATACCGTCAACTATGAGTCCCTGTATCAGGTCTCCGGCGCCTGCAGCCGTAAGCATGCCGGCTACCGCATCCTGTATGGCTACAACGAAGGAGTCATTTGTCCAGTCAGTCATGACCGTACCCACGGTGGTCACCGTCACATAATATACAAACACCATGACTGCAGCAAATATGGGAAGTCCCAGTATCCTGCTGGTGACGATACTGTCTAGCCTGTCGGATATGCTCATCTTGGTGCCGGGCTTCCTGACAGCCTTGCTGCATATATCCTGGATATATACATAGCGCTGATCCGTGATAACGGCCTCAGCCTCATCATCGTGCTTCTTCTCAAGCTCATCCGTATACTGTTTGAACTGATTCTGCTGCGAAAGCCCCAGCTCCTTCAGTACTCTGCCATCCTGCTCAAGGAGCTTGATGCTGTACCAGCGCTTCTCCTCCTCAGGTATGGTGACGGGAAGCTGATCTCTGATGGCTGAGATCATGTCCTCGATCTCTTCTGAGAAGATGGCCTTGTCATATACGGCCTTCCTCTGGCCTGACTTTACCTTTTTGGCTGTATCGACAGCGGTAGCTATGAGCTCCTTAAGGCCAGTTCCCCTGAGGGCTGATGTATCCACAACGGGCACTTCCAGTATCTCTGAAAGCTTTGAGTTATTTATGGTCATGCCGTTTTTCTTGAGCAGATCTGACATGTTGAGAGCTATGACCACCGGTACACCGGTCTCTATGATCTGAGTAGTCAGATACAGGTTCCTCTCTATGTTTGTGGCATCGACTATGTCTATGACCACGTCGGGCTTATCCTTGAGGATAAAGTCCGCAGATACAACCTCTTCAAGCGTATAGGGTGAAAGGGAATATATACCGGGAAGATCGACTATCTCTATCTCATCTTCTCCCGCTCCCTTAAGCTTTCCGCTCTTTTTCTCCACGGTGACTCCGGGCCAGTTTCCCACATACTGGTTGGCTCCCGTCAGAGCGTTGAACATGGTCGTCTTTCCACAGTTGGGATTTCCGGCCAATCCAAACTTCAGTTTCATGTTCTTGCCTCCTAAAATGTTAGTTTTGGCTAACTTGCATCCTTAAAAAATGGCTGCTAAAGCCTATGGCCTCATCAGCCAACTTCCTTGATCTCGACGCACTCGGCATCATTTTTCCTGAGGGAAAGCTCATATCCGCGTACGGTAAGCTCTACCGGATCTCCGAGAGGAGCCACCTTCCTTACAAAAAGCTCGCTGCCCTTGGTTATGCCCATGTCCATTATCCTGCGCTTGTAAGCACCCTCACCCAGGATCTTTGTGACGACTACCGTTGAGCCCACTCTTGCTTCCTTAAGTGTCATCTCATGTCCTCCTACATATTATACAAGGATATGCCGGGCCTCCTCCTGGTTTATGGCGACCCGGGTGTCCTTGACGGCAAGTATGACATTG
Source organism: uncultured Lachnospiraceae bacterium (assembly GCA_944380315.1). Lineage (GTDB taxonomy): Bacteria > Bacillota > Clostridia > Lachnospirales > Lachnospiraceae > Avilachnospira. The sequence continues at coordinate 67,002 of CALWHG010000004.1, read as the reverse complement.
CCGGAGAGCTTGGATACCAGTGTGACCTCCGTTCCGGGATTAAAGCCCATGGCATTGAGATGGGCCCTGACCTCGCCAGATCCCGTAAGTCTCTGTATGGTATAGCTGCATCCGTTTGTACCCATATATACAGGCATCAATATCTCACCTCCGTTAGTTTTTTCTAACTGTGTAAATGTTAGCACCAACTAACCCATATGTCAATACCCTTTTTTTCTGTCCATGACTCTGAGCATGGGCCTGCCCTCTACATAGAGCTTCAGGTCCTCTATGAACATGTCGACTATCATGTCGGTAGTATGGGAAAGAGAGTCGTTGCCTGACACGTGAGGGGTGATGATCAGATTCGGCATGTCCCAGAGAGGATCCGAAGCAGGCAGGGGCTCTGTCTCTGTCACATCCAATGCAGCTCCTCCCAGGTGACCGCTCTCAAGAGCCTTCATAAGAGCCTGCTGATCTATGGCGCTTCCTCTGCCCACATTGAGAAGTATGGCGCCGGGCTTCATCGATCTGAGCTCCCTCTCTCCTATGATATGCTCGGTCTCTGCTGTACCGGGGAGACAGAGCGCCACCACATCCGCATCCCTGATGGCAGCGATAAGCTCATCTCTGAGATAAAGCTCGTCGATGTAGTCAGGCTTTTCAGTCCTGCTGCGCTTCACGCCCCGCACATAAGCTCCAAGGGCCTTGCAGCGCCTTGCAAAGTTGCCTCCTATGTCGCCTGTACCCACTACTGTGACGACGCTTCCGTAGATGGAGCGGACCTTGCCCAGATAGTTCCACTTCTTTTCCCTCTGCTGCTCCGCATACTCCGGCATGCGTCTGAGCAGCATAAGGGCTGTCACCAGCAGGTGCTCCGATATGGCTACCCCATAGGCCCCACTGGAATTCGTGAGTATGACTCCCTCATGGGGATAGATGTCATCGCTGACATAGTTGTTGATGCCTGCATTTGAGGTTGCAAACCACTTGAGGGAAGTGGCATGCCTGAGCTCCGAGGCGGGGAAGCCTCCAAAAAGTATCTCGCAGTCCGAAAGCTCCTGGGGCTCATAGCCGCTGCCCTTCGGGAGCAGCTTTATGCTGAAGCCCAGCTCCTCCGCCGCACTTCTCAGTCTCTTTTCTCTTTCTTCCGTCAGGCTCGCTACCTGTACTCCTATGAACCTTGACATGGTGTCCTCCTTATTATTCATTCACCCATAAGGTAAATATTCACTGAACAGAGTGAATATTCACCGTATCATCATATTTCTTTTTCATAAATGATCATGTCCCTAAGCTCCACTCCACATTCCAGTATAGGATGATCATAGTTTGTCGTGAAGAAATCTCTGATCACGTCAGCCCTGTGAAATCCAAGCCTTTCATAAAACCCCGTAGTCAAAGGGCTGTCCCCGGTGCCCGCTCTCAGCACTCTGTATGCTCCGGAAAATGTCTCAAGAAGGAAATCGATCATACTGCGCCCATAGCCCATCCTCTGAAAATCTCGGGCCACGGCTATGTTCTTTATCTCAAGTACACCCTCTCCCTCATCCATTACCACGCATACGCTCCTGAGTTCACCGTCATACAGCGCAAACAGCCTTCCCCTCTCCAGATACCGATCTATCATGCTCTCCTGCTCATCGCCAAGGAGGAGCAGCGGCAGGAAGGCCTTTTTGTCCTGTGTTATCTCTTTTATGTCCATATATCTTCTCCAGCTTCTTCCATGACCCTGGAGCTATTCCTCCCACTGAAAGCGCTTCATATCCACACAGCCATTGTCCTTGAACTCTACTCCCTCTGCCTCCAGGAGATAACGCTGGTCCCGGAAATGTGGAGCGGTGCGGCCCACACTGTTCACCACCCTGTGACAGGGATAATTCCCATAGTATTCAGCCATACTGAGCACCTTGCCCACCAGCCTGGAATTTTTGTCTCTGCCTATGAGCCTTGCTATCTGACCATACGAAGCCACCCGGCCACAGGGGATCTCCTCAACTACAGACAGTATCTCATATATCAGTCTTTCATCCATTATCCTTTTCAATATCTGCTCCTCAGCTCCAGTCTGACAGCACATCTGCATTTATCCTTTTACCAAGCTCGCTGTCGATATAGAGCTCATCTTCCTTCACCACGCAGGGCAGGTAGATGACCTTTACTCCGGCCTCCTGTGCATCACATAGTGCCCTGCCAAATTCAGGGGCCGTGTCCATGTTTGGAAGCACCCTGGTGACGGACGGCATGGGGATGACAAAGGCCAGGTATGAGCTTATGCCCTCAGAAACTGCGCCCGCAAGCTCATGCAGATGCTTTATGCCTCTCTCTGTAGGCGCATCTGGGAAATATCCCACACCGTCTATCTCAAGAGTACAGCCCTTGACCTCCATGAGCATGGGGCGTCCCTGCATTTCCATATAAAAATCCAGTCTGGAGCCACCATAGGTGTACTCCGGCCTTATGACAGAAAAGCCCTGCTCCTGAAGCCACTCAAAAGCTACATGATTGGGAGCCTGGCTGTCTATATTTACCAGCCCGAGCCCTGGCTTGAGCACCGTTATGAGATCATAGGCTGTCTTTCTTTTGGGATCACCGGATCTGCTCAGCCAGACCTCTGCTCCGGGCACCAGGAGCTCCCTGCATCTGCCTGTATTCTTGACATGGACCCTTTCGGTCCTTCCGTCGATATCCACCAGGGCGATGAAACGGTTCGGGCGATCTAAAAATATGCCCTTTTCTACATTTTCATATCTCATAAGTACAAAAGCATGTCTGCCCCTATGGCCGCCAGCACACATACCATGACCGGCAGTCTCCTCCAGGCAAGGAGGCCTGCTGCCAGTCCGCCTATGATGCCTATCTCAGGGCGTGCCGCATCCACGGTGAGCACTCCCGGAAATATGAGCGCTGCCATGGCAGTATATGGGATAAGCCTGAGGAACTTCTCGACTCTGGGACTAAAATGCATCCTTTCTATAAATATGGCAGGTATGGCCCTGGGTATGAAGGTAACTATGGCCATGCCGAGTATCATGAGCATCACTTCAGGCTTCATGGGCATCCTCCTTTTCCTCATCCAGCTCCACAAAAAATACTCCCAGAAATGCACAGAGGAGCGTGGCTGCTATCAGTGCCCAGCTGGAGGACATGAGCAGAGACAGCACACTGTTTATCACTGCTGTCAGCGCCACCAGCAGGCCAAGTCTCAGGTTGCCCCTTAGCCCCGGTACGAGCAGCACTATGAACATGGCATATAGAGCTATGCCAAGGCTTGAGGATATGGTGGGAGGAAGCGCTTCAGACACTAAGGTCCCTATGACGGCACCTCCTACCCAGGAGCTGTAGGTGACAGAGATCAGCCCCAGGAAAAACGCGGGAGAGCTGTGTTCCTCCGGCTGAGTGGTAAATATGGCAAAGGATTCATCCGTGACTCCAAAGGAGGACAGGAGCCTTACGGCCATCCCGCCGCCCTTCATCTTGTTTATGACACAGGTGCTCATGATGAGATGCCTCAGGTTCAGTATGAAGGTAGTAAGCACTATAGCTGCCACTCCTGCGCCCTGTGCATACATGCCGCAGGCCATCATCTGAGCCGCTCCTGCAAATACCGCCATGGACATAAACACGGTCTCTCCGGCAGAGATGCCTGCCTGCTTTGCCATGACGGCATAGGCTATGGCCACCGGTATGAATCCAAATATGACCGGGACGCCTGCTTTGGCACCCTTGATATATTCTTTCATCCTGTTCTTCTCCAGTTACATATATATGAGCATGCCCAGCACTGCCGATGTAAGTATGAGCATGATCGAAGACATTTTCCTTTTCCTGAGCCTCCTGTAGATGGCTCTGATCGAAAGCAACAGGAGGATCATGATCATGGCATCCATATGAGGACTTGGAGCCAGTACAGATCCCATGATGCTTTCCGCCACCATACCTATGCCAGTGGCAAGTATGATGCCAGCGACACAGGGCTTTACGCTTCCAAGCACCGCCTGCACATATCTGTTTTTCAATGCAGGCCCAAGCATGGCCGTGACCAGAAGGATGATGAGAAATGAAGGCAGAACTACCGCCAACGTAGCGAGCAAGGCTCCCGGGAGGCCTGCCTGATCACTTCCCACATAGGTGGCCAGATTGACCATGATGGGGCCGGGAGTGGATTCGCTGACGGCTATCATGTAGGTAAGATCTTCATCGCTGAGCCATCCGTAAGCTCGAACCACATCCCGTATAAGAGGTATGGCACCATAGGCTCCCCCGAAAGAAAAGCAGCCTACCCTAAAGAATCCCCAGAAAAGATCAGTCCAGATCATCCGCAGCCTCCCTTCCCCTTTTCTCCGGTGATACCAAGCGCATAAAGCATAAGGCCCATCAGGGCTGCAGCAAGCATCAGACTTATGGAAGAGATCTTTAAGGAACATATATCTATGACCAGCATGGCAATGCAGGCAGCCGCCATGAATGCTCTGGCAGAGCTCTTTTTCATCTTTCTGATCATACCCATGGCAGCATCCACTATAAGTATGCCTACGCATACCTTTATCCCTCTGAAGGCAGCAGCTATGATCGGTATGTCAAGGAAGCTGTCCATGAACATGGATATGAGGTAGATGACCAGAAAGGAAGGCATGACCATACCAAGAGTAGCCGCAAGGGCCCCTGAAAGGCCTGCCTGTCTGTACCCGGTAAATGTGGCACAGTTTATGGCTATGGGCCCCGGAGTGGATTCTGCTATGACGGTTATGTCCATCATCTCATCCTGTGTGATCCACTTCTTTTTCTCCACACATTCATCCTCTATGAGGGCTATCATGGCATACCCGCCGCCAAAGGTAAACAGCCCTATCTTCGCAAAGCTGAGGAACAGCTCAAGCCTCCTGTCCATGTGGATCTCCTTTCTCATATCAGCAGATATATGGTACCATAAAAAAAGGACTGCTGCCAATAGATGATGATCCATCCATCCTGCAGCAGTCCCACGACTTTCGATCGACTTCAGTTGTCTCTTAGTCCCTGGTCAGTCCTTTTTTCCTCCGAAGAGCCCCTTGAGTCCGTCAAGCTTACCAAGTGTATCCTTGATCTTGTCAGTGTCCACGCCGTCCTTTACAAGCTCCTTGATCTTATCGATGTCCTCTTCCTTAACGTTTTTCATGAGGTCGCCGATATTGTCCTTAAGTCCTTCAAGGTCTTTAAGATCCATATTATCTCTCTTTTCTTCTTTATAGGTTAAATATAATTAGGATAAAGAGTTTTGCAAGTTACATGGACGGAATGAAGGACATCACTCCATCTCGTTCCTGAAAAATAAATCTTAAACAGATTTGCTTATGGGATTTAGCCCGGATTATCTATATTACTTTCATTATTCAGACAGTATGGGCTATCTGATTTTTTGTTGCCAAAGTGTTGCCACTGAATCTGTGTGTCATTATTGATAAACTGCAATCGGCAGGACCACTAATGCAGGACCTTTAATAACGTCCCGAAGCTCAGCAGGATTGTCCATATTTTTAGGCATATTCCTTCGCTGTGCTCTATTTAGGGGCAGCTTCTTGATGTCATCAAATATTTCATCAAGCTTTACACTTTGCCCTTTGGGGATTTTTTTGATAACTTTGCAAAGCAGATATGCTTGACCTACAAAATTGCCCTGCCCACATCTAAAATAACTTTCATCGAGATATGCAACCAACGGATACGACCCATCTTCAAATTCAAAAACGCAGGATATTTCCTTGCCAGCTTTCATCTGACCCAACGCCGAGAAGCCATTAACCGCTTCAGATGCTTTTTTGTCGAGTATCTGCTGGTCTGTTATGGTTTCAAAGACAGCTGCCAATTCAGCAATTTTCTTCACGCTATCGGTGAGCTCCTTCATTTTGGAGAACCTTGCAGTTACCAGTACCTCAAGAAAGTCATCACGATGCAAACCATTATAATCAGATTCCGAGAGGAATTCATAATACTTCATTCCGTCATCTTCGTCGGATTGAAGAAATTTATAGATCTTATCGAACTTTGCTGCATCGCTGATTCGCACAGAACGTTTAATCCCCTCTGTTTGCTTTCCAGTATGAGATCCATTCCCAGATGCCACACCAACGGCGGCTTTTCCAGCCACTACGTTTTCGTTGCTGGTTTCAAGTTCCTGAGATTCTTCGTCGTATGTAAATCCGTCAATAGCAGAAACATAATCTTCTATTACTTTTGTGTTTAAGTATAAAAAATTGCGTAACTTCATTAAAACATTCCTTTCTCAATGCAGATGTTACTTATTGTCTGTAGATTTATTGTATTCATTATTGTATCATATAACATGGAGGTTTACAAGTATGGATATTGTAAAAGTTTTTGGAAGAAACGTGAAGCGCTATCGACAGGCGTTGGGTATTTCCCAAGAAGCCTTTGCTGAAAAGTGCGGGCTTCACAGAACATATATCAGTGCAATCGAGTGCTATCGCAGAAGTATTTCCCTTGAAAACATTCAGCGAATAGCTGATGCACTTGAAATCGAAACATATAAACTATTTCTGGAGGATCAACAAAATGGATAAATTGGAAAAAATAAAAGTTTTACTGGAGAGTCATGTCGGCAAAGGCAATGAAGTATCTGCTCAGGTGATTGAAGATGAATACGGAAAATCAAGCGATAAGACACATAGAAAAGCCCGTGAATTAATTGATGCTTGTATTGAAAAATACGATCTACCAGTTGCAGCTAATAATAAGGGTTATTTTATTATTGCAAACGAAAACGAATACGATGAATACATGGCAAATCTTGATTCGAGAAAAGCTGGTATTGATGAAAGAAAGAGCGTCATTACAAAAATTTTCAAAGGAGAAAAGTAATGAAATATACTCTGAAAAACGAAAACATAGAAAGCTATAACGAAAGCGACACTTTCAGCTTTCCGAAATACACTTCTCAGTTGATCAACTGGGCAAATCAGAATGCGCAGGGTACCCGTCCTGTTGTGGTCGGTCAAATGTCTGAATTATTCCCAGAGTTTATGGCGTCCGGCGAAGAAATTACCATTGAGAATTGGCATGATTGGTATGTAGAAAGATACCCCGATGCCTTCGAAAAGGCAACCGAAAAGATTTATGCACAGGTACAGAATCTTCGTGATGCAATTCCGCTTATTGATCGTGAAATGGTTAAACATTGGGTTGAAGATCTCGTCATTGCCAAGACATTCAACGGCATGTATGTTCAGAAGGCGATTTTAGCTTCTCTTGCAGAACGCAAAGGTACAACTTATCGTCTTGCTACTCCCGAAGAAGAATCTGTTGGCATTGACGGCTATGTTGGCAATGTTCCTTATTCCGTAAAGCCTGATACATACAAAACTATGGGGCGTTTATCTGAAACAATCGCTGTTAAGATGATCTACTACACTAAAACTAAGACTGGCTTGACCATTGAAATTGAAGACTAACATTTAGGGCGGAGGCGAAAACCTCCGCCCGTTTTCAATTAGGAAGTGAATTTAGGAATTTCTTTTGACAGGTATATTCAAACGATGTGTCGACATCTACATATCCCGTTCTGACCAAATGGTTGTTTATAAAGGTTTTATTATCAAGATACACATAGCACATCAGATTGTTTTCTGCATCGTATTTTATAGTGTCATACTTTAAGAAAACCTTTCGCTTATGGAATTTCTCTTGTAAGAAACTGATAGCTTGTCCTTGATATAGCGGGTTAGGTTTGATGCCCAGCAGACGAACGACAAGTCCATTACTAAGTTCAATTTTATCAGAGGAAATAACTTGCTTTACGCCAAAAAGTTCATCACGTTTTGCTTCAGACTGATCAATCTTTGAACCGAATTGAAGTTTCTTTACATCAACCTTTTTGTCCATTCGATGTGGATCACTGAAAATATAAGGGAGCTGATCAAAAGAAGAAATGTTTCCGATTTCGTCTTCTGTAAAAATCACCTTTGTATCCTCGCCTAATCTAAGTTGATCTGCTCCTAATTTCTCACGAATGATGGGTTCAAAATCTCTGTTGATTTCATAACCAATAGAATTTCGACCAAGATTCTTTGCTGCAAGCGATGTCGTACCACTCCCTGCAAACGGATCAAATACTGTTTCTCCTGCGAAGGAAAACATCTTAATCAGTCGTTTGGGAAGTTCTTCCGGGAACATGGCGATGTGTCCCATCTGCTTGACGCCATTGAAATTCCAATGAGAAGAAAAATACTGTCCCCACTCTTCTTTTGTCATTGCAGACTGTTCCTTTTGCTGTTGAGTGGGCTTAGGAGCATTACCTAATTTTTTGAAAAGCAGAATAAACTCATAATCCATTTTAAGGATACCATTACGAGGATAAGGAAAACTTCCCATAATAGCACCGCCACCAGAGGTATTCATAGTCGTCGTTTTCTGCCAAATGATCGCTCCCATGTAGTCCATACCGAGAGATTCACAGAAACGAATTATCTCTGTTCTGATCGGTATAACCTTGTATCTACCATAATATACGGAACGAGCAAATTGATCTCCAATATTGATACACAATCTGCACCCATCAGAAAGAACACGGTTGCACTCTTTCCATACTAAATTCAAATTGTTTATGTATTCTTCGTAGCTGTCATTGAAACCAATCTGATCTTCTGTGCCATAATCTTTTAACTGCCAGTAAGGGGGCGAGGTTATGATTAGCTGCACAGATTTATCTTTAATTTGGTTAAGTGAACGACTATCGCCAAATATGATTTTATGTTCAGTCATAGCAAAGTCCTTTCTTACTTAACGAGTTCACCGTTGCCCAAAACAAAGTATTGTTCGTATGTAACGTCCAAAGCCTTTGCAATCTGATTAAGTTCGTCCTGGGTTATTGTATTTCGTTTGAGTTTAGCATTGAAGTTTTGCGGTGTTTGATCAATCCTACGTGCAAGCTCAGACAAGCTTACACCAGTTCTTACGCACAAAACACGAATCTGTTCTGAAGTAGTCATACTACACCTCTTCTTAGATATTCTGATTGATATTATATGCCATTTGATTGATAATGTCAATCTCTTCGGTGTAAACAATATGAAAACACCGCCTGTAGAAAAACATCTACAGGCGGCATATAGCACTTAGTTCTCAAACTGCTTATTCACAGTTACGGATTTCAAATAGGTTTCGGGATCGCCGTTTAGTATCAGCTCGGCATATCCTACCGGGTCATTGTAGATCAGATAGTCCAGCTCTGACCTCTGATACATATTGTCGGCAATCTCATTCTCCACGGCGATTGTGTCAATCGCAATCATGGTGCCGTCATCGAATTTCAGTTCCACGCAGGCTGTATCCATATTGAACACACAGGACAGAATTTTCATTGTTCTTGCCTCCTTAATCGTTTGGTGTTTTTCTTCGCCAGTTCACTTGCGGCCTTGCGACGGTTTTCGTCATAGGGTGCGGTCAGCTTGAAGCCGAAACGCCCCTTGCTGACCTCAAAGGTCAGACATCCGTTTCCGTCATCGTCGATCAATCGGCACTCAGAGGGATATTTCCCGGCAAACTCGGTGAGCCTGTTTTTGAGTGCGGTGTTGTAGGTGCAGACTTTGATCATACTGTCTGCTTCATTAAAATAGATGTTGATTGCTTTCTGTTTCTTGGAAAGACCTATTCTCATAAAACCTCCTGTTTTTCACGATTTTTTCTCAGCTCATCTCCTGTAAAAGTAGGCTGATTTTTGGATAGGGAGCGCCCAAACGATATGCGGTATGATTTGAACGCTCCCATTTGACAATTTGCGTTTTTTACAGTTCTACACGGGAATCAGCGGGCATCGTCTTTTGTGGGTGTTTTTCCTCTGTGTCGGGAGAAATAAGACCATAGATTATTTCGAAAAATTACATCCTCATAGGTGCGGAGCCTGTTGCGTAGACGCTCATTTTCTTGTTCTACGTTGGCGGCGTTGAGTTTGCTGCGAACGGATTTATACTCGGCAAGCTCTTTAGTTGCCGCTGCCAATTTCCTTGTGAGATCGGCTACCGTGTTTTTCAATTCTGCGATCAGCTTGTGTGCGGCATCCAGGGCTTTTTGCAATTTGTGTTCTTTTTTCTCTTGGGCAACATAAGCTCGTTTTGCCATGTGATGATCTGCTGGGCGGTGATGTTGCTCATCTTCAGTTTACCGAAGTACGGCAACAGCTTGGAACGGATGATATGCTCCTTGGTTGCCCATGTGTTTTCCTTGATGCGGGTCTGCATATCTGCCGTGTACTGCTCCACGAAGCTCTTGAAGGTCATATCCAGATCGGCTCTCGCTTTATTGAGCTGTTCACGCTCCCAAGCCTGTGCTTCACGCTTGGTCTGAAAACCACGCTTCTGTGTCTGCTTCTTTTCACCCGTCCAATCGGTGTAGCGGTAAATCACTCGCCAAGTGCCTGTTTTTTCTTCTTTATAAACTGCCATTTGATCACTTCCTTTCCGTTCCGTTGTAGCAGAACTTTTCCATATAATATTTGCGGTTGACCCTTCCTGCGATGGTCATATACCCTTTTGCTTTCAGCTCCTTATTGAGCTGCTGCATGACTTTGTAGGCATGGGAGATAGAGATCCCAAGCTCCTTTGCCACATCCTCGACTCTCATAAAGTTGTTTTCGTTCAATAAGCGTACCTCCTGTGATTTGTTGATCTGCGGTTGACTGACGGTTTCCTGCGGCTGTTATTCAGTTGTTTTGGATTGTTTTGTAAATCACCCCTTTCACTGATTCGGAATTTTAGAGAGGAAAAATCATCGGTCTTTTCCAAAAATCCTTAAAACATTGATTCAGATTCCCATTGACTTTGCTCTCTGAGCTTTTGGCATAATTATCCTTATTTCGTGTCGGATACTTTCTTGTCGCCTCCGATTTGCCCGAGCGAGTATTATCATGCCGTTTTTAGAAAATTAAGCGTATTTGTTTATCTTCACCATTATTATGCTAAACGTTTATGTTTATGTCAAGGAGTTTGCAGAAAAATATTAAACAAATTTATTTAAGATATCTTGACTATCCTAAACAAATATGTTATAATATTTGAATAAGACATATACGATAGGAGAGAATGATTATGGCTATTGGCGAAAGAATCAACTTTTTCCGCAATATGCGTGGTATGACTCAGAAATATCTTGGTATGCAGGTGGGCTTCCCGGAGAAGTCTGCCGATGTTCGTCTTGCTCAGTACGAAACAGGGACAAGAACTCCTAAAACCGATTTGACTGCAGCATTGGCTGATACCCTTGATGTATCTCCGCAGGCTCTCGCCGTACCGGACATTGATTCCTATATCGGTCTGATGCACACGCTGTTTACCTTGGAGGACAGATACGGACTCCATATCGACGAAGCCGATGGGGAAATCTGCTTGAAGGTCGATGTGCGCAAGAACAAGGATGCCGCACAGCTTCACGAAATGCTGTGTGCATGGCGGCAAGCTGCCGCTATGCTCAAAGCAGGCGAGATCACGCAGGATGAATACGACCGTTGGCGTTATCGCTATCCCGAATTTGATATCACTCAGCGTTGGGCAAAGGCGCCTTCGCAGGCACTCAGCGATATGCTCGTTGAGGCTTTGAGTGAGGAGGAGAAATGAGTAAACTACTCTTATATGTAGCCGAAACGTATCATCCACAAAAAACAGATGCAGATATCGTACTAAAAAATGAAATTACACAAGGAGAACTTACACAACTAAATTCAGCCTTCCGTGTATGCAGTATTTATCATAGCATTACGCAGATAAAAGACATTGTCGTTGAGAATGGTGAAAGCTTCAAACGATTTATGGGGGCACAAAATCTCAAGATGCTAAGAAGAAATAATGTGTCTCCAGAACGAGCAATAACACTTGCCAATAAAGCGGTATTGAACTATGCTTCTTCAATCAAAACATACATTGATATGGAAACTCGCCTCCTAAAGAAAAAATCCACTAAAGAGGCGTTATCTTCTTTTGAGGCAATATGCCATACTTTCTATGATAAAAATATTGAGTATAGATTTTGGGCAAACTTTAGAAATTATATAGTTCATTGTGAATTTCCGTACTCTGTATATCAAGAGTCTGTCGATACTGGATGCAGAATCATCTGCACTAAAGAACACCTTCTGCAATTTGACAATTGGAAACACTCTAAAGATGACATACAGAAGATGGATGATATAATCGATCTGCCAGGGCTGGTAGATAACATGAGTGGTATGATTTATGCGCTCTATATTGATTTCTTCAGCTACTTTGCAAACGATATACTCGATGGTATAAATACATATGGTACGTTTTGTAGAAAATACGATGTGAAAGTGCCGGTTATCTTCAAAACTAAAGACAAAGAAAACATTGAAGGAAGTCACGTTCAGCCTTTGCCGATCAAAGAACTTAAAGCTTCCTTTGACATTCTAAAAAGTAATCCCAAAATTAAAATTAATATTAAAGAATGACACACTTCATTCATGAGCGCAAAAAAAGAGCTAACTGACTTAATCAAAATCAGTTAGCTCTTTATTGTTGAATAATGAAGTTTTGTTGCCATTTCGTTGCCACGAAAGGCTCAAATCCTTAAAAAGTCCGGTGATAACTGGGCTTTTTAGACCTGTGGGATCACTCCATCTCTATGGTTCCCGGGGGCTTGCTCGTCACATCGTAAAGTACGCGGTTGACTCCCTTGACCTCGTTGACTATGCGGGTCATGATGCGCTGGAGCAGCTCATAGGGCAGATCTGCTGCCGTGGCCGTCATGAAGTCGGAGGTCAGCACCGCACGAAGTACTACAGCATAATCGTAGGTGCGGAAGTCTCCCATGACTCCTACGGAGCGCATGTTTGTGAGAGCTGCAAAGTACTGGCTTATATGCTTGTCAAGACCTGCCTTTGCGATCTCATCCCTGTATATATAGTCAGCATCCTGTACTATCCTGATCTTGTCCGGTGTTATGTCGCCTATGATACGCACTCCAAGTCCGGGACCGGGGAAAGGCTGACGGAACACCAGATATTCGGGAAGTCCCAGCTCCAGGCCGGCTGCCCTGACCTCATCCTTAAAGAGCAGCCTCAGGGGCTCTATGATCTCCTTGAAATCCACATGCTCAGGAAGTCCGCCCACATTGTGATGGGACTTTATGACTGCGGACTTGCCAAGGCCCGACTCTATGACATCTGGATATATGGTGCCCTGGGCAAGGAAGTCCACTGCACCTATCTTTTTGGCTTCCTCCTCAAATACATTTATGAATTCTGCGCCTATGATCTTACGCTTCTGCTCAGGGTCAGTCACCCCGGAGAGCTTTTCATAAAAGCGCTTTGAAGCATCCACGTGTACGAAGTTGAGGTCATATATGCCCTTGTCTCCAAATATGTCCTCGACCTCCTGAGCCTCATTTTTGCGGAGCAGACCGTGATCGACGAATACGCAGGTCAGCTGCTTTCCGATGGCCTTGGAAAGGAGCACGGCACATACCGATGAATCCACGCCTCCGGAAAGGGCCAGCAGCACTCTGCCTGAGCCTACCTTTTCACGTATGGAGGCTATGCTGTTTTCTATAAATGAGCCCATGGTCCAGTCGCCGCTGCAGCCGCAGACATCCATGACGAAAGCCTTAAGCATGTCAAAGCCATGCTCCGTATGGTTTACCTCAGGATGAGGCTGGATGGCATATATCTTCCTCTCAGCACACTCCATGGCAGCTATGGGACATACGGCTGTGGAGGCCGTGACCCTGAAGCCCTCGGGAGCCTCTGCTATGTAATCAGTATGGCTCATCCAGGCCACTGAGCTCTCAGGCACATCCCTGAAAAGGACAGAGGATCTGTCATATCTGATCTCGGTCCTTCCGTACTCCGAGGTAGGAGCCGTCTCTACTCTGCCGCCCAGAGTGTAGGCTATGAGCTGGGCTCCGTAGCAGATGCCGAGTATGGGTATGCCCATGTCAAATATGGCCTTGTCCACATGCTGCGACTCCTCGTTGTAGACAGAGTTGGGACCGCCGGTAAATATGATGCCCTTCGGAGCCATCTCTCTGATCTTATCCAGAGAAAGGGTAGAAGGGTGGACCTCACAATAGACATGACATTCACGCACTCTGCGGGCGATAAGCTGATTGTACTGTCCGCCAAAGTCCATGACTATGATCATTTCCTGGCCGTTATGTTCCATCGTCTCTCCTTTCGCGCACTGATATAAGGTCTCACTGTGAGACTTGACAGGGCCAGCTGGATTTGAACCAGCGAATGCAGCAGTCAAAGTGCTGTGCCTTACCGCTTGGCGATGGCCCTAAGCTGCGGCTGTTGCCGCTTTGTCAGATTTTATCTTATTTTGACCCTTTTTACAAGTGTCAATCATGTATGAACATGGCGTCTCCAAAGGAAAAGAACCTGTACCTTTCCTTTACTGCCTCCCTGTATGCGTCAAGGATATGAGTCCTTCCGCAAAGAGCAGACACCAGCATGATGAGAGTGGACTGAGGCAGATGGAAATTGGTGATCAGCTCATCCACCAGCTTCCACTGATATCCCGGATAGATAAATATCTCCGTCCAGGCGCTCTTTGCCCTGAGTATGTATTCCGGGACTATCCTCCCGTCCCCGGAAACTATATAGCGCTTCCCTCTGACCCTGTCCTCCATGACAGACATATCAGGATCGGACTCCTTATGGGCGATATCATCCTCTGCGGCTCCCATGACCTCTGCCCCTCTGTTCCTGAGCTCCTCAAACTCTGGATTGAGCTCAGCTGCGGATTCCAGGGTACGTGTGGAGGTGGTGCCTACGGACACTATCCTGTGTCCCTCTGCCATGGTCCTGTTTATGAGCTCTGCTGTCTCCTCGTTTACTATATAAAACTCGGAGTGCATGTGATGCTCCTCTATGGTCTCAGCCTTGACCGGCCTGAAGGTGCCCAGTCCCACATGCAGGGTGACCCTGGCTATCCTTATGCCCTTTTCCTCTATGCGCTCAAGCAGCTCTTTGGTGAAATGAAGCCCTGCAGTGGGCGCTGCCGCTGAGCCCTCGTTTTTGGCGTAGACAGTCTGATACCTGTCCTTGTCCTTGAGCTTATGGGTTATATAAGGCGGCAGAGGCATCTCTCCCAGACTGTCCAGCACCTCCTCAAATATGCCCTCATACTCAAAATGCACCAGCCTGTTGCCGTCATTTATCGTGTCCAGTATCTCAGCCCGGAGCTCTCCGTTTCCAAAAACGGCTCTGGCCCCCTTGCGCAGCTTCTTGCCTGGCCTAACGAGGCATTCCCATACATCTCCTGCCTTCCTGGTAAGGAGAAGTATCTCCACATGGGCACCTGTGTCCTCCTTCACTCCCAGGAGCCTTGCGGGTATGACCTTGGTGTCATTTATGACCAGACAATCTCCGGGATCCAGATGATCGATGATGTCCTTGAAATGCTCATGGCCGATCTCTCCGGTCTCCTTGTCCAGCAGCATGAGCCTTGAGGAGCTGCGGTCCTCAAGTGGATCCTGGGCTATCAGCTCCTCAGGAAGCTCATAATCAAAATCCTTTACATCCATTATCCTGTCACTTCCTCTGTCTCTATAAGTACGGAGTCCATGGGATCCGTAAACAGATTTACCTCCGGCTCCCGGTCAGGGTCGAAGTTCGACTCATCGTAAATGTCTCCGTTTGTAAATGCAGTATAGATGAGCGCCAGGTCACTGTCATAGCCGAGGACATTTGAAAGCTCGTTGTCCACCTCGGTTATAAGCTCATCCACCTCGGGCTCACTGAGCAGACTGTCTATGAGCTCCACCTTGTCGCTCTCAAGCTGCTCATCTATGATATAGCTTCCACCATCAGACTTCTCCACATAGCAGTACATGATGCCGGGAGCGTCCGTGTCGGTCCTGCGGAAGTTGATGTCATAGGTCACGAAGCATACCTTCGAGTCTGCATCAAGCCCGTTGGCAAGCCATATCTCTATACCTCCAAAGCCCTGTATCCATGAGGCCTGAGCAGTCAGCTGCTCTCTGAGCGTCTCCATATATGCATCCTCGGATTTTCCGAAAAGCTGATAAAGCCCCTCCACATCAGCACTATGCCTGAGACTGAAATAGCTGTCTATGAGCATGCTGATCTCCGGGATGTCACAGTTCCTGAGCAATGAAGCATCCTCGGGAGCTTCCGTCTCCTCTGACGCAGCTGCAGGCCCCTCAGCAGTCACTGATGCTGCGGCTGCATCGGCCTCGTCAGTCGCACCTCCGTCTCCGCCCTTAAGCATAAAGACCAGTACTGCTGCCAGCACGAGCACTATCACTGCCGCACATACAGCAAAGAGACGGCCGTGGCCGGAGGAGCTCTTTGCCCTGCTCCTTCTGCCTGCCGTCTTCCTTATTTTGCTATCGTCTGAGGATCTCCTTTTTTCCTTGTCGAAAAAGCTGAGATCCAGATCAGTTTTAATATCCTCATCCGACCTTTTCAACGTATTCTCCCTCTTCGTTGACTCTGTAGGTTCCGTCTATGACGGTATTTGTAGCCATGACTCCGTTTGAACCAAGATAGTAGGACTTGCCCTTTTCGGTGTCAGTCACCCACTTGTTCCTTACCATGGATCCGTCCTCAGGGTCAAAGTAATAATAGTCTCCGTTGGAGAAATGGATCCAGCCTGTACACATGATACCATCTCCGTTGAAGAAATAGGACTTGCCATCCAGATCCAGCCACTCATTTTTACATATGGTACCATCAGCCTTGCGATACTGTGTACCCTCAGCAGTCTTTATGAAGCCTGTACCTGTCTGGGCTGCAGGGCCCTGCTGTGATCCGGCGGACGGTCCTGACTGGGTCTGTCCGGGTCCTGCAGGCACCGTACCGGTCTGAGTGCTGCCTGTTCCGGACGCAGCAGTACCGGTGGTCGTGCCTGAGGCCGTCCCTGCAGAAGTGCTGCCTGTGGACTGTCCCGTAAGCAGCGCCTTGCCATAGTCAAACAGGAGCTTTATATCATCATAATGCTTGCTCTTTGACTTCATGACCACTGCCACGAGCCTGTGTCCGTTTATGTCGGCCACCTCGACCAGGGTGTTGCCGGCCTTTGAGGTATAGCCTGTCTTTCCGCCCTGTATGCCCTCATAATACTGAGTGTTGGCGGGATTTATCATCTTGTTGCCGTTCGTAATGGTTATGGCACCGCGCTTCTTTGAAGCGGGGAGCTGATATGTACGTGTCTGAAGGATGGGCCTGATGGTGTCATTTGACACTGCGGCATTGGCTATGAGAGCCATATCCCTGGCAGTGGTATAGTGGCTGGCACCGTTGAGGCCGGAGGCATTTTCAAAATGAGTGCCTGTACACCCAAGCTCTACTGCCCTCTGGTTCATCCTTTCTGCAAATGCTGCCTGGGTCCCGGAGACCTTTTCCGCAAGTCCGTTTGCCACCTCACAGGCTGACTTAAGGAGCAGTGCATAAAGGCTGTCTCTTACTGTAAGCGTATCTCCTTCAGTAAGATTTACGGTAGCCGCACCGGACTCCAGATCCTGGGTAGCCGAAGCCGAATAGGTCACTGTATCGTCAAGGCTCAGGTTCTCCACTGCAAGGAGCGCCGTCATGAGCTTTGTGATGGATGCCGGATACATGGCCTTGGTGCCGTTTTTATCAAAAAGGAATTGTCCGGTGGTGGCATCATAGAGAGCGCCTGCCTCACTGGATATCTCAGGGGCCTTGACGCTGGTATTTATCTGGACTCCCTGGGTACCTGTCTGGGAGATCTGTCCCTGGGTCTGCTGACCGGCAGTCTGCTGTCCGGGGCCCTGCTGTCCTGTAGTGGTCCCCTGTCCAGGCTGAACAGTCTGCTGAGCCCCGGGGCCTGTGATAAGGCCAGGGGTCAGATCCCCTGTCCCGTTCTGAGCAGGCTGTGTGGTCTGGGGTGCCGTAGGCTGTATGGGGGAGGTCTGAGCTGTGCCTGTCTCCTGCTGAGAGGGCTGAGTCTCTGCTGCTCCGCTGCCGTCTATGATGGTCACGTCCTGAGCTCCATCCTGGGCAAATACTCCCACGGTACCGGGGCCTGAGTTCACATATCCATCAAGGCTGCTGGTCTGGACCGCTCCCACCGTAGGGGATGTGGCCGTGATCGCTGAAGCTCCAAAAGCTATATCTGCTGCCATCAGGGCGACCGCAAGCGCGAGAGCTCCTGATCCCTTCATGTTCTTAAGCATCTATGACTGACTCCTTCATCTGGAAATTTCATGCCGAAGCTAAGTATATCATAGACCGGCTGCTATTCAAAGCACCGGCCTATTACGATATCTTTACGACATTTTTATTTGTTTCCAGCTCCTGTATCTATATTCATCTGAGCCGCTACATCCTCAAAGCTGGCCTTGTGGCGTGGCTCGTCTCCATGATCCTCCGAGTCTGAGCTGTCTTCAGTACCCTGTCTTCCTGAGCCGTCTGCCGCATCCGACCTTGCCGGCTCCTTGGAGGCGACTGCTGCTCCGCCTGCCGGGGCGGCTGCCTCCTGCTCAGGGGACTGCTCCAACTCAGTCACGGGCTCGTGGGCATTGACCCTTGCGAGTATGTCCATGAATTCCTTGCCTGTGATGGTCTCCTTCTTTATCAGATAATCAGATATGCGATGAAGGGCCTCCATGTTTTCGGAAAGGATGCGCTTAGCCTCCTCGTAGGCCTCCTTCAGCATCTTCATGACCTCATGGTCCACCTCTGTGGCCGTCTCGTCTCCGCAGTCCATGACGGTCCTGCCCGTAAGGTACATGTCCTGCTGTCTGGCAAGTCCCATGAGCCCGAACTTGTCGCTCATGCCGTACTGAGTGATCATGGCCCTTGCTATCTGGGTGGCCTTCTCTATGTCATTTGAGGCTCCTGTAGTGACCGTATCAAATACCAGCTCCTCAGCAGCCCTGCCGCCCAGAGTGGTGACCAGCATGGCCTGAAGCTCCTTTTTTGTGTTGAGGTATTTTTCCTCCTCAGGCACCTGCATGACATAGCCTAGGGCCCCCATGGTCCTGGGGACTATGGTGATCTTCTGAACGGGCTCCGCATCCTTCTGTATGGCCGCGATAAGCGCATGTCCCACCTCATGATAGGATACTATGCGTCTTTCCTCCTGTGAAAGTATGCGGTCCTTCTTTTCCTTGCCGACCAGCACCACCTCCACGGCCTCAAAAAGGTCCTTCTGACTCACTGCGGCCCTGCCATGCTTGACCGCGGTGATGGCCGCCTCATTCATCATATTTGCAAGGTCTGCGCCCACAGCTCCGCTGGTGGCCAGGCCTATCTCTTCAAAATCCACGGTGCTGTCCAACTTCACTCCCTTGGAATGCACCTTGAGTATCTCCACTCTTCCTCGAAGATCCGGCTTCTCGACTATGACCCGTCGATCGAACCTTCCCGGACGGAGCAGCGCCGGATCCAGTATCTCCGGTCTGTTCGTGGCCCCGAGCACCATGATGCCCTTGCCGGGGTCGAAGCCGTCCATCTCGGACAGCAGCTGATTGAGGGTCTGCTCCCTCTCATCATTTGAGCCAAGCCTGTTGTCCCTGGACTTGCCTATGGCATCTATCTCATCTATGAAAATGATACAGGGTGCCACAGAGTTGGCCTGCTTGAAAAGGTCTCTGACCCTGGATGCTCCCACGCCCACGAACATCTCAACGAAGTCCGAGCCTGTCAGTGAAAAGAAGGGCACGTCGGCCTCTCCTGCCACTGCCTTGGCGAGCAGAGTCTTTCCAGTGCCCGGAGGTCCCACCAGCAGGGCACCCTTGGGCAGCTTGGCGCCTATCTTCCTGTACTTTTCCGGATCGTGGAGGAAATCCACTATCTCCACCAGGGACTCCTTGGCCTCATCCTCGCCGGCCACGTCCGCAAAGGTGACTCCGGTCTGCTTCTGCATGTACATCTTGGCTGTGGACTTGCCCACGCCCATGATGCCACCGGAGCCTCCTCCCATGCGCTTGTTCATATAGTTGATCATGATGACCAGCATAAGTATGGGCAGGACTATGGTGACTATGATGTCAAATATGAGCCCCGTATTGCTGGGCTTCTGCTGATATGCAGTGACGCCTCTGCTCACAAGATAGGTGGAAAGCAGAGGGTCATCCATCTTCTGTGTATAATAAGTAAGAGCAGAGGAATAGCCCGGGGCATCGGGACGCACTCTTATGGATATCTGAGTCTCTCCCACCTCCACGCTGTCCACTATGCCCTCATCCACCATTTCATAAAACTCGGTGTAGGGCACCTCTACTCTGCTCGTATCATTTATGGCGCTCCTCCCCATGTTCATGAGGAAGAAGCTCACCAGCAGTGTGATGATGAGCGCCATCATACTGGAGGAAAATCCGCCTCCCGGTCCGGGGTCGTATCCTCCTCTCCTGCCGGGGCCGCGTCTGTCTCCTCCATTTCCGTCTCCTCCGCCGAAGCCCCACTGATCATCTCTGTTGTCTCTGTTTTCGTCCATCAAATACTCCGTGAACCCTTTTCCTGTATGGCCTCGCTGGTCTGATTTATGCCCAGCTTCTTGAACATCTTCACATCCACATGGGCCAGCATGACAGAGGTATGCACCTGGCATCCCCTAAGCTTGGGAAGCTGCTCCATGGCAAGCCTTGCATTGGGATCCTCCGCCGCACTCATGCTCAGGGCTATGAGAGTCTCATCTGTATGAAGGGCCGGATTCTGTGACCCCAGATATTCTATCTTGAGCTTCTGGATGGGCTCTATGGCCTGAGGTGAGATCACCTTGACCTTCCTGGGTATGCCTGCCAGCTTCTTGAGGGCATTGAGGAGTCCTGCAGCCGAAGGGCCCAGGAGCGCAGTAGTGCCTCCAGTGACTATCTCTCCGTCCGCCAGCTCTATGGCCATGGAGGGCTTGCCCTCCTTCTTTGCTCTTTCAAGGCAGGGGCCTACCACCTTGCGGTACTCAGGGGTTATGTCCGCCTGCTTCATAAGGAGCTCTATCTTGTAGATCTCCTTTTCATCGCCGGTGCCCCTGGCAAAAGCCTCCTTGGCCTGGAAATACCTTCTTATGATCTCCTGCTTTGAGGCCTCTCTGCAGACCTCGTCATCGGTGATGCACATGCCCACCATGTTGACTCCCATGTCAGTGGGAGACTTGTAGGGGCTTTCTCCATATATGCCGTCAAATATGGCATTGAGCACCGGGAATATCTCCACGTCCCTGTTGTAATTGACCGTAGTCTCTCCATAGGCAGCCAGATGGAAGGGGTCTATCATGTTGACATCGTTGAGATCTGCCGTAGCCGCCTCATAGGCCAGGTTCACCGGGTGCTTGAGCGGCAGGTTCCATACGGGGAATGTCTCAAATTTGGCGTATCCCGCCTTTATGCCCCTCTTGTTCTCATGGTAGAGCTGGGACAGGCAGGTAGCCATCTTTCCGCTTCCGGGTCCGGGAGCCGTGACTATGATCAGAGGCTTCTTCGTCTCTATATATTCATTCCTTCCGTAGCCCTTGTCGCTGACTATGAGAGGTATGTTGCCGGGATAGCCCTCTATGCTGTAATGTCTGTATACCTTGATCTTCTTGCGCTCCAGCCTCTGCTTGAACTGGGTCACCGCCTGGGAAGGCGTGAACATGGTTATGACTACGGAATTGACCTCCAGTCCCCTCTCGGTAAAGACATTTGCAAGTCTGAGCACGTCCTCATCATAGCCTATGCCCAAGTCCTCGCGCTTCTTGTTGCGCTCTATGTCCTCTGCGCTTATGGCTATGACCACCTCTGCCTCATCCTTGAGGGAAAGCAGCATCTTCAGCTTTGAATCGGGCTCGAAGCCGGGCAGCACCCTGGATGCATGATAGTCGTCATACAGCTTGCCTCCAAATTCAAGGTAGAGCTTGCCCTCGAACTTTCCTATGCGCTCCTTTATCCTTTCAGACTGGATGCGAAGATATTTTTCATTGTCAAAACCGATCTGCTGCATTTTTCCATACTCCCTGTTATCCGTGATCAATAAAAACAATATGTTATTTTAGCACATTAAATCTTTGCCGTACAGTATTGAAAGAAAAACAAAGGTGGACAAGCCCTGCACCCAGGACTACGCACAGAAGATATGCTCCTATCCCCGCCGGACGCCCCAGCACCCGGTCCACATCACGAAAGACCGGCTGAGAGCTTAGATGATATGGAGATATGTAAAACATGTCACAGTCACCATATCCATGAAGGGCCACATTTATGAGCTCCGCCACAAGGGCACAGCACATAAACAGTCCGACAGACCTCAGAAAGCCTCTGAGGCTCAGATCCGAGCGTCCGGTCCGCCAGAGATATATGCCAAGAGCTATGAGCAGCACATGCCATATGTAGCCATGGGCCGTGAGCATGGGATGCTCCGGCCAGGTAAAGCCATCATGCACTATGAGGGCGGCTATGCCTCCCAGCACTCCAAAGTCCTGCATGAAGGTGGCCAGCACAGCCGCCGTCCCTGTCCTTTTCCTTTTTATGGCCATGGCCCAGCCTATGGCCATGTACATGGGCATGGAGCAGAGCTGGAAGGGAAGGTACCATACATTGTAATGTCCTCCAAACACCTCCAGATAAAGGAACGCCTGCTTCCACAGCTCCATGCACAAAAGAAGGAGCCCCGCGCCCAGTATGGGTCCGCGGGGCCTTGTCTGATCTGTCCCTTTATGGCTTTGTCCTGTCCTGTGGATCATGATCTGCCGGTATGCCTCCGGTCCTTATCTCTTTTTATATCCTACGGAGCTCATGAAGCGGTCAAAATACCTTCTTCCCTCCTCCGTACACTTGTAGACGCCTGCATCCTCCAGCACCCTGCAGAATGCCCTGCCTATCTCCTCATCCATGGCCCTGGAAAGTACCTCCCCGGAGAGATTTTCTCCCTTCAGCGTCCTCTCCCTGATCCAGGCCTCTGCCCAGGGTATGTGGGACGCTATGGAGTCATGGGCCTCCGAAGCCGCAAGGAAGAACTTAGCCATGGCATCGGCCCTTTCTTCAGCACCCAGGTCTGCAGACACAGATGCAGCGCAGCCATCTATGAGCTCCCGAAGCTCTGACATCTCGGCCTTCAGCCTTGCAGGAAGCACGGCCAGTCCCATGACCTCTATAAGGCCTATATTTTCCTTCTTGATATGATGGAGCTCCTTGTGAGGATGATATACACCGAGTGGATACTCCTCCGTGGTGATGTTGTTGCGGAGCACCAGATCAAGCTCATAGTGTCCGTCCCTGAAGCGGGCTATGGGCGTGATGGTGTTGTGAGGCTCCCCGTCGGTCTCCGCATATATGAATGCCTCCTCGTCCGTATAGCTCCTCCAGGCTGTCAGTATCCTTGAGGCCTCGCTGACCAGCACCTCCGTATCTGCCGCACGGAGCCTTATGACTGACATGGGCCACTTGACTATCTCTGCGGTCAGGCTTCCGTCCATGTCCATGGCAGCCTTCGGAGGCTCATAGGCCGTCTCACAGCCAGCCCTTGCCATGGCAAACTCATAGTTTCCTCCCTGAAAATGATCATGGGTCAGGATGGAGCCTCCCACTATGGGAAGGTCTGCATTTGAGCCCAGGAAATAATGGGGGAACAGCTTCACGAAGTCAAAGAGCCTCCTGAAGGTGGCCTCTGAGATCTTCATGGGCGTATGCTCATAGTTGAATACTATGCAGTGCTCATTGTAATAAACATAAGGGCTGTACTGGAAGCCCCAGTCTGCTCCGTCAAGCTTAAGGGGTATGATCCTATGATTGTCTCTGGCAGGGTGGTTCGTCCTGCCTGCATAGCCCACATTTTCCACACAGAGCTGACACTTGGGATAGCCTGACTGCTTCATCTTCTTGGCCGCAGCTATGTCCCTGGGATCCTTTTCAGGCTTGCTGAGATTGATGGTTATGTCCAGCTCCCCATAGGGCGTATCCGTCTTCCAGCGAAGATCCTTTTTGATCCTGTAGCGGCGTATATAGTCGCTGTCCCTGGATATCTCATAAAAATAGTCCGTGGCCTCCACGGGAGACTGCTCATATCGCTTCCTGAACTCTGCTATGACCTCATGGGGCATGGGCATGAGGCAGTTCATGAGCTTGGTATCAAAGAGGTCTCTCTGAGTCACCGTATCCTCTATGATACCGGCCTCCACCGCATATGAAAGGAGCTCCGCCAGTATGCCCTCCAGCATGTCTCCCTTGCTTTCCTCGGTAAAGCAGAGCCTGTCCTCCTCGCTGTCCTCGTATTCATCGAGGCCCAGAAGCCAAAGCATACGGTTCCTGCAGTATATGGCGTCATCCTTTTGCATGAGCCCGCAGTACAGGCCGTAGTCCACAAGATCTCTTACTGCCCTGGATACATTCATCTCAAATACCTCCCCACTCTTTTTACTGTCTCTGCCCCCAAAAGGCCTACCGCCGTACCGGCCAGGCAGCCCGCCAGCAGAAGTGCCGGCAGATAGACCGCCACATAGGGCCCAGCCACCAGCACTGCACATATGAGCTGCCCCATGTTGTGCAGTATGCCTCCGGCTATGCTGACGCCCAAGGTACTGAAGCGTCCGGTCTGCCTCAGCAGGACCATGCCTGCGAAGCTCAGCAGCAATCCTGACAGAGAATATACTATGGAAAACATGTTTCCGAACATGAAGCCCGACAGCAGTATACGCATGACTGACACTGCCAGTGCTCCTCTGGCTCCTGCGGTATAAAGCAGGAAGATCGTGACTATGTTCGGAAGACCGATCTTTGCGCCCGGTATCCCCATATTTATGGGGATGATGCTCTCAACGTAGGAAAGTACCAGCGAAACAGCCACTGAAGCTCCATATATGGCTATGCTGTTTTGCGGTACTTTCCCATTTTTCATTATGTCTTTTTCAAATGCTTATCCCTGAAGCTTGAGATTGGGATTGATAACGTAACCGTTGCGGTTCCTCTCAGGGCTCCTGGGCATCTCCCATCTGTTGTGATCCGTATGGAGCAGCTCATGGGCCTTGTGGCTCAGAGGCTCTCCAAGGAAGTTGTTGTACAGGTTCCATATATCCGGATTCATGTGAGAATGACGTATGGGTGCATTCTTATCCAGGAAATACAGATTCTGACCTCTCTCATAGGCCATCTCATAGCCGTCGTGCTGAGGCTGTCCGCCTCCACCTACGCAGCCTCCGGGGCAGGCCATGACCTCCACGAAATCATAATGCTTCTCGCCGCGCTGTATGGCAGTGATGAGCTTCCTTACATTTGCAAGTCCGCTGACCGCAGCCACACGGAGCGTGATGTCCTTAAGCTTGAACTCTGCCTCCTGGACGTCGAAGTCGTCGTTATCGGCTCTGACCACCTTGAAGGCATCGGGCTCGCAGTTCTCTCCCATGATCTGGAAGTATGCTGTACGGAGAGCTGCCTCCATGACTCCTCCGGTAGCACCGAAGATGACTCCGGCTCCTGAGCTGTCACGGAACAGTCTGTCAGGCTCCACATCCTTAAGGAGCGTGGGCATGAGGTTGGTGCTCCTTATCATGCGGCAAAGCTCCCTGGTGGTGATGACCAGATCAGTATCATGTCCGGCATACTCACCATAGTAGAGCTCCATGTTTGCCTCGCCCTTCTTTGCCAGACAGGGCATGATGGCAACCGAGTAGATGTCCTCGGGCTTCTTGCCGATCTGATCAGCAAAATAGGTCTTCATGATGGCACCGAACATCTGCATGGGTGACTTGGCTGAGGACAGCTGAGGCACCAGCTCCGGGAACTGGCTCTTGATGAACCTGATCCAGCCGGGGCAGCAGGAGGTGAACATGGGCCTGTCTCGAAGCTCGCCCTTCTGATACCTCTCCAGGAACTCATTTGCCTCCTCCATGATCGTAAGATCCGCAGAGAAGGAGGTGTCAAATACATAGTCCACGCCCATCTTCTTGAGGGCATCGAATATCTTTCCTACGGTAGCCTGCTCCCTGGTAAGTCCCAGGCTCTCTCCAAAGGCTGCACGAACAGCGGGAGCCACCTGTACGACTACTGTCTTGTTGGGATCGGCTATGGCCTTCCAGAGCTTCTCGGTATCGTCACGCTCGCGAAGGGCGCCTACGGGGCAGTGGGTTATGCACTGTCCGCACAGGGAGCAGTCTGCCTCCCTGATGGTCCTGTTGCGGGTAACGTTGATGGTAGAGCGTGAGCCCGTACCCTCGAAATCCCATATGTTGAGGCTCTGTATCTTGTCGCAGACCTGTACGCAGCGCATGCACTTTATGCACTTCTTAGAATCCCTGATCAGAGGGAAGGTGCTGTCCCAGGGCTGCTCCTCCAGGTGCTTTTCATATATGGTGTCATGTATGTTCAGATCGTTTGCGATCTTCTGAAGCGAACAGTTTCCGCTCCTTACGCAGGTAGCACAAAGGCAGTCATGCTCTGAAAGGATGAGCTGTACCGTACGCCTGCGGTCCAGTCTGACCTTGCGGCTGTTGGTGTAGACCACCATGCCCTCCTCAGCCATGTTGTTGCAGGCGGTGATGAGCTTGTCCTTGCCTTCTATCTCCACGACGCACACGCGGCACGCGGCTATCTCATTGAGTCCCTTCCAGTAGCAGAGGTGAGGGATGCCTATGCCTGCGGAGGCTGCCGCCTCCATGATGGTGGTGCCTTCCTTGACGCTGACGTCAATGTTATCTATCTTCAGGTTTACCATAGCTTCTCACGACCTCCCTTGAATATGCCGAAGCCAAAGTGATCGCATCTCAGGCAGCGGTCAGCCTCCTGCTTGACCTCTCCGGGCTTCATGCAGTTCTCCACCGCATCAAAGTCATGCTTCCTTTCTCCGGCTTCTCTCTCAGTCATCTCAACTCTTCCGCAAGGAGTGCGGTCGCTGATGTTGGGTACGGGGATCTCCACGTCGCAGCTTATCTCATGATGATATCCCAGATATTCATCGATGTTGGCTGCCATGACCTTGGCTGCCGCCACGGCCTTTATGACGGTAGCGGGACCGGATGCACAGTCTCCTCCTGCAAATACTCCGGGGATATCCCTGAAGCCGCCGTTAGGGAGTGTATCGAGCCTGCCGCGCTTTACGGGTATGCCTGACTCCTCAAAGTGCTTGGTCTCTATGTTCTGTCCTATGGCTATGATAAGGGTCTGGCAGGGTATGAGCTCATCCGGCTCACCGTTGGGTACCACGGAAGCCCTGCCGTCCTTTATGAGGCTGATCATCTGAGGTGTGACATAGAGTCCGTTGACCTTGCCGTCCTCACCTACGGATATGCCTGCGGGCGCCTTGAGGGTCTGTACCTCCACGCCTTCGGCTATGGCTCCCTCTATCTCTGCAGGAAGGGCTGTCATGTCAGCCACTCTCCTCCTGTATACTATGCTTACCTTCTTTGCTCCGAGCCTTACTGCAGTACGTACCGCATCCATGGAGACATTTCCGCCTCCTACTACTGCGACCTCCTGACCGCTCAGATCTATATGCTCTCCAAGGCTGACATCGCGAAGGAGATCCACTGCAGATATGACTCCCTCCGCATCCTCACCGGGAAGTCCCAGCTTCTTGTCCGTGGATGCACCTACTGATATGAGCACCGCATCATACTGCTGCTTGAGCTCCTCAAGCTTGATGTCCTTGCCTATCTTCTGTCCGTACCTGACCTCTACTCCTGTATCAAGTATGGCCTCGATATCCTCATCGAGCCTGTCCTTGGGCAGTCTGTAGTTGGGTATGCCGTAACGGAGCATGCCTCCCAACTGAGGAAGCATCTCATATATGGTCACCTGATGACCCATGAGCTGGAGATAGTATGCCGATGAAAGGCCTGAAGGGCCTCCTCCGACCACGGCTATCTTTTTGCCGGTGGAAGGGCCGCACTTGGGTGCAGGCACCTTGCCTGCATAGTCTGCAGCGGCTCTCTTGAGGCCTCTGATGTTTATGGAAGAATCGACCATGTTCCTCCTGCAGCGCGCCTCACAGGGATGCTCACAGATGAATCCGCAGGTGCAGGGGAAGGGATTGTCTTTCCTGATAAGAGCTATGGCGTCTGCAAAACGCCCCTCTCTTACAAGTGCTATATAGCCGGGTATGTCCACATGAGCGGGGCAGAGTGCCACGCAGGGAACAGGCTGGGATGTCATGCAGGTGCAGCGCTTATGCCTGATATGCTCCTCATAGTCCTCACGACAGTTGAGCACGCTCTTCAGCACCATGTTTGCTGCCTCATAGCCTATGGCGCAGTCCGCCGTCTCCATGACGGACCTGGCAGTATCCTCGATGACATCGATGACTCCATAATCAGCCTTGCCGTCAAGCACAGAGGTGAGGAGCTTATTGAGCTGCATGAGTCCGATACGGCAGGGCGCGCACTTTCCGCAGGACTGAGCATGACACATCTCCACGAACACTCTGGTGATATCTACGGGGCAGAGTCCCGGAGGACTTGCTACTATCCTCTGTTCGAGATTCTTGTAGATAGACTCGACCACAAGCTGAGACTTACTCGGCGTAAGTATCTCAAGTCTGCTCATAAAAAAATAACCTCCGACAATACATTGCGGGGCGGAAGTGGCCCCGCATGATAAATTGATGTACGTCAGAGATTATATCATTTAATCTACGAGCTTTTCAAGCTCCTTTACGTGCTCTGTCTCATTTGAATTGACATGTCCGGCCTTGGCCGCATAAAGGTTGACCTGAGTGGCTGCCTTCTTGATGGGCTGCATGGTGCCGGCGCCGCCTACGCAGCCTCCGGGACAGGCCATGCCCTCAAGCAGATAGCCGTTGTATTTTCCGGCCTTAGCAAGGGTCAGCATCTTGCGGCAGTCCCTGAGACCCTCTGCATTTACCACCTTTATCTCCTTGTCGGGATACATGTTGTGGATGACGTCTACGACTGACTTTGCCACTCCGCCTGCCACTGCAAAATTACGTCCGTCCGCAGAAGCATCATTGACTCCGCCCTCGTCCTCCACAAGGCTTGCCAGATCTATGTTCTTGGCCTCAAATATGCCGGTCATCTCCTCAAAGGTAAGCACGAAATCCACCTCGGAACGGACTGAGCGTCTCATGGCCTCCAGCTTCTTTGCAGAGCAGGGACCTATAAAGACTACCTTGGCATTTTTCTGCTCGGACTTTATGAGCCTTGCACAAAGGGTCATGGGTGTCAGTGCCATGGATATGCACTCGGCCTGCTCGGGGAAGAGCTTCTTGGCCATGACTGACCATGCAGGGCAGCAGGAGGTAGCAAGGAAGGGCTTCTTGTCAGGCACCTCCTCCACAAAGTCTATGGCCTCCTGAGTGGCGCAGAGGTCAGCTCCTATGGCCACCTCAAATACGTCCGCAAAGCCCAGCTCCTTCATGGCGGCCCTTAGCTTTCCGGGAGTGACCTTGGCTCCAAACTGTCCTACGAAGGCAGGTGCCACGGCAGCATAGACCCTCTCTCCTGACTGTATGGCCCTTATGACCTGAAATATCTGTGACTTGTCTGATATGGCTCCAAAGGGACAATTTACGAGACACTGTCCGCAGGACACGCACTTGTCATAGTCTATGTCTGCCTTGCCGTTTTCATCAGTGCCTATGGCGTCCATGCCGCAGGCCTTGGCGCAGGGCCTCTCCTGGATGATGATGGCATTGTAGGCGCACACATCGGCACAGCGTCCGCACTTTATGCACTTGTCCTGATCTATATGTGATCTTCCGTCTATGTGGCTGAGCTTCACTGCTCCCTTGGGACATACCTCCTCACAGGGATGTGCCAGACAGCCCTGACAGCCCTCGGTCACTATGACCTTCTTTTCCGCACAGCCGTTGCAGGCGAACTTGAGTACATTTATAAGGGGCGGAGTATAGTAGGTCTCAGCCTTGTTTGCCTCCTCTATGCCGTCTGAGATGGGCGCATGCTCCGCAGCGCTCCTGCTGGGAAGTCCCATGGCCAGCCTCAGCCTCTCACCTACTATGGCTCTCTCCCAGAATACGTTGTTCCTGTATTTTCCTACCTCTCCGGGTATGATCTTGTAGGGAAGCTCCTCGATCCTCCTGCTGATGTCAGCATCCTTGTCATAGGCAAGCTTCGCTACCTCTGTAAAGATCATGTGCCTGATCTCCTGGATCCTGGTCTCTACTCCTCTCATCTCTGCTCTCCGTTATATGATCATTTGTTAAATAATTGCCTATCGTATCTATGATACCATATGGAGCCGCTCACCGCCACGCTAAAAATGTTTTCCTTGCGATACATGAGCTGCATCCTTTGTTTTCCTTTTGATACATCATCTGTAGCCCTCATATCTGCCCCATCTCATACGGTCCCTGATGTTTGTCCATATCTTTATGAGGGCAGTGACCAGCACTATGCCAAGATTGAGGGCGGCTATGATCTTCACCAGCTCTATGCCGTAAATAAGACTGAGCCTCGTTTCCCCCACAAACAGGCTCCAGACCATGTTGTAGAGGCTGCTTCCCGGTATCTCCGGAAACAGCATGGGCACCAGCAGCATGGTCGTGGGGACCCGAAAGCGCCTGGCAAGCAGCTCACTGGCGACCGTTATGATCACCGCCGTCAGGAGATTGCTCATGAAAATGCTTCCCGACCGGGCATACAGCATCATGTATGCGAAATATCCGGCCATGGAGCAGGCTGCATTTACCGCAGCTATCCGAAGTCCTACATTGTAGTATGCCGAAAAGCCCAGGGTACCGAAAAAGGCGGTGACCACAGGGATCATATATGTCTCCATGCACACCTCCTACATAAAAAGCAGGGCCGCCGATACGAAGCCCAGTGCTATGGCCGCCGCACCCATGAGTGCAGACACTAGGCCCATCATGCCGCTAAGCAGATCATTATTGATCATGTCCCTTACTGAGGTCATGAGTCCCGAGCCGGATATCATGAGCATGATGTTGCCCATGGATATGAGGTCATAGTGTCCCGGAAGTCCCAGAGCCAGCATGAGGCATATGGCCGAGCCCACCATGAAGGCCTCGATATAGGAGGTGACGAAATTCTGCATCCTGGCAAGGTCCATGAACCTGCCGCTGAGATAAAGGGCAGCTCCTGCCGCGCCTGAGGCCGCGGCGTCCCAGAGGCTCCCTCCAAAGAAGAGAGTCATGGAGGCTGAGGTCAGCATATATATGAGGCACATCTGCCAGGCCAGATAGCTCTGCTGGCGGCTTATCTCCTCAAGCCTCTGCTCAAATATCTCCGCCTCCCGGGGCTCTGCGCAGAGCTCACGGCTGAGCCCATTGCAGGCCCTGACCTTTTCCATGTCCTTCCTTATCTCCAGGACACGGCGCATCTGGGTAAAGGTCTCCCCGTCAGAGCAGGTAAAGCTTATGATGATGCAGTTCATGATGGTCAGACAGTCCACGGACCTAAAGCCGTAGGCCATGCCCAGCCTGTACACCGTATCCTCCACCCTGCTCACCTCTCCACCGTATCTCAGCAGGTCCTCTCCCAGAGTGATTATGCAGTTTCCTATGTGATGAGCTTCAGTCCCGTTCATGTCCTTTACTCTGCGATAAACTCAAGGAACTCCGCCTCGGTCATGATAGGCACCGACAGCTCCCTGGCCTTTTTATTTTTGGAGGAGGAGCTTGCGGCATCGTTGTTTATAAGATAAGAGGTCTTTTTCGATACCGACCCCGAAGCCTTGCCGCCCATCCTCTCGATTAGATCCTGAAGCTCTCTTCTGTTCTGAAAATGCTCCACATCCCCGGTGATGACGAAGGTGAGCCCAGAGAGCCTTCCACTCCTTATGCGCAGCTCCCGATCGCCCAGAGACAGCTCCACATACCCCTCGGCATCCTGGAGCTCCTCCTTCCTGAGCCTCAGCATGGCCATGAGCCTGTCGGCCTCTCCCCGCTTCTGCTCATCGGCAAAGAATCCGATGAACTGATCTGCCAGCACCTCTCCTATGCCGTCGATGGACAGGAGCTCCTCCCGTCCTGCGGCCTTCACTCTCTCATAATCATCTCCAAAGGCTCTCACTATGAGCTTTGCTCCCGAAAGGCCTATGCCGGGGATGCCAAGGCCATAAAGAGGCCTGTAAAGCTCCGTGTCCCTGGCCCTTTCCAGGGCAGCGCACAGATTGTCAAAGGACTTCTCCCCGAAGCCCTCCATGGAGGTGATCTCATCCTTATGCTCAGAGAGCCTGAACAGATCCGCGTACTCCTTTATGAAGCCTGCTCCGATGAACTTCTCAAGAGTCATCTCGGACAGGCCCTCTATGTTGAGGGCATCCCTGCTCACCATGAGACTGAATGCCTTTATCTTCTTTGCGGGACAGGTCGGGGACGTACAGTACAGGGTCTCCGCATCCTTGTCCTTCCTGATCTCCGTAGGTGCTCCGCAGACGGGACAGCGGTCAGGTATCTCTATGCTGCCGCTTCGTGTCAGGTCCTCGGCGATCTGGGGTATAATCATGTTTGCCTTATATACGGTTATGCGGTCTCCGACCCCAAGCCCCAGCTCCTTCATGATGCTCAGGTTATGGACACTGGCCCTGGACACCGTAGTCCCCTCCAGCTCCACTGGATCAAATACCGCTATGGGATTTATGAGGCCGGTCCTTGAGGGTGACCACTCTATATGGCGCAGGCTGGTCTCCGCCAGCTCATCCTGCCATTTGAAGGCTATGGAATTGCGGGGGAACTTGGCAGTGCGTCCCAGAGAAAGTCCATACTCCACATCCTCATAGGTGAGCACCAGTCCGTCCGAAGGAAGGTCATTGCTTCCGACCCTGCTCTTGAACCATTCCACATCTGATGCTATGGAGACACCGTCTGTCTCCCGGTACTCCACCACATCGAAGCCCTGCTCCGAAAGCCACTCAAAGCGCCGCTTGAAGGAGCCCCCGAAGTCCACCCCCTCTGCGGACACCAGCTGGAAGGCTATGAGATTGACATGCCTCCTCCTGGTTACCCTGGGATCCAGCTGCCTTACGGAGCCGGAGCACAGGTTCCTGGGGTTTTTGTAGGCCGCATCGGCCTCAGGTATCTCCTCATTTATCCTTCTGAAGTCGCTGTACTTTATGACTGCCTCGCCCCTCAGCACCAGCTCTCCCTTATAGGCTATGCGCAGCGGCAGGTTCTCAAAGCATCTGGCGTTGGCCGTGATGACCTCGCCTATCTCTCCATTTCCCCTGGTCACTGCCTTCTGAAGCTCTCCGTCCCTGTAGGTCAGCACCACGGTCAGTCCGTCAAGCTTCCAGCTCAGTATGCCCTTTTTGTCCCCCAGCCACTCGGAAAGCGCCTCCACAGACTTGGTCTTGTCAAGGGAGAGCATGGGGCTCTGGTGCCTTTCCTTAGGAAGCTCGGACAGCACCTCATAGCCCACATACTGAGTAGGAGACCCGGCCATGACTATGCCTGTCTCCTGCTCAAGTGTCTGAAGCTCATCATACAGAGCGTCATATTCTATGTTTGGCATGATCTCACGACCATCTACATAATAGGCCCTCGCGGCCTCAGACAGACGCTCCGTGAGCTCTCTTATCCTTTTTTTCTTATCCTCAGCTGTCATATCCTGTATGGCTCTCAGCCCTTCTTCTCTGAGCTCTCTGCTGCCTTGTCAGTCTTTTCCTTGACTGCAGCCGCACCGGGCTCGCTCTGCTCCAGCATCTTCCTGACCGTAACGAGCTTCACGCAGAGGGTGAACAGGCCTGCTGCCTGCTCTATCTCCTGAAGTGAGGGATAGGAGGGGGCTATACGTATATTCTTGTCCTCCGGATCCTTTCCATAGGGAAATGCTGCTCCGGCAGGGGTCAGTGTCACTCCCGCCTTCTTTGCCATGGACACTATCTCCTTGGCGCAGCCGGGAAGCGAATCGAAGGAGATGAAATAGCCTCCGTTGGGCTTTGTCCAGGTGCCTATGTCCAGACCGCCCAGATCATGCTCAAATATATCCTCCACTGCCTCGAACTTGGGACGGAGTATGTCTGCATGCTTCCTCATGTGCTCCACTACTCCATGGATGTCCTTGAAGAAGCGAACATGGCGGAGCTGATTCACCTTGTCATGGCCTATGGTCTGTATGGACAGCTGCTTCTTTATCTCCTCCAGGTTGTTGAGGGATGCGGCACAGGCCGATATGCCCGAACCGGAAAATGTCACCTTGGAGGTGGATGCAAACTTGTATACCAGGTCAGGATTGCCTGCACGCTTGCATTCTGCAAGTATCTCTATGAGGTGATCCTGATGGTGATCGTAGAGATGATGTATGGTATAGGCATTGTCCCAGTATATGCGGAAATCCCTGGCTGCGGGCCTGAGCCTTGCAAAACGCCTTACGGTCTCATCGTCGTAGGAATTGCCGGTGGGATTTGAATACTTGGGCACGCACCAGATGCCCTTTATGCTCTCATCGGAGCTTACTAGCTTCTCCACCATGTCCATGTCAGGGCCTGTGCTCAGCATGGGCACGTTGATCATCTTTATGCCAAAGTATTCGGTTATCTTGAAATGTCTGTCATAGCCGGGCACGACGCAGAGGAACTTCACCTCAGGGAGCTTGCACCAAGGCGTGGAGCCCATGACGCCGTGGGTATAGCTTCGGCTTATGAAATCATACATGACATTGAGAGAGGAATTGCCGTAGATGATGATATTTGTGGGGTTGACCTCCATGATATCCGCAAGCAGCTCCTTGGCCTCAGGTATGCCGTCCAGATCTCCGTAGTTGCGGCAGTCCATGCCGTCCTCGCAGGTCATGTCGCTCTCCTCCTGGGAACTGAGCACATCCATCATGCCCATGGACAGATCAAGCTGCTCCGGTGAGGGCTTGCCCCTGGACATGTCAAGGCTCAGAGCCTTGTACTGAAAATCCTTGTATGCCTTCCTGAGGGCTGAATACTCCGCGCGGAGCTCCTCCCTGCTCATCTCACTGTATTTCTTCATCAGATAATCCTCCTTAGATATCATGGATCCAGATCGAATAAGTATAGCACAGGCCGATTTTCTTAGCAAGGAATCAGGCAGGTATAAAAACACTATTTGTGGCCTATGTTCCTCTTGCCTTTGACCTGCGTTTCAAATATACTATACGTAGCTGTTAAAAGCCATAGATCGGGTCCCGGAGAGGGTGTAGAGCTTTGTATGACCGGGCCCGCACATATGAGGAGGTTCTTATGAAGTTTTTCATCGACACTGCAAATGTTGACGAGATCAGGGAAGCCAACGAGATGGGCATCATCTGCGGAGTCACCACCAATCCTTCGCTCATAGCCAAGGAAGGCAGGGATTTCAACGAGGTCATAAAGGAGATCACATCCATAGTTGACGGCCCCATCTCAGGTGAGGTAAAAGCTACCACCACCAAGGCAGAGGACATGATCGCCGAGGGACGTGAGATCGCAAAGATCCACAAAAACATGGTAGTAAAGATCCCCATGACTCCCGAGGGACTCAAGGCCGTGAAGGTCCTTTCCAAGGAAGGCATCAAGACCAACGTCACTCTGGTATTTTCCGCAAACCAGGCACTGCTGGCAGCAAGGGCAGGAGCTACCTATGTATCTCCCTTCCTCGGCAGGCTTGACGATATATCCACCTGCGGCACCGATCTCATTTATGACATAGTGGAGTGCTTCTCCAACTATCCCGACATAGAGACTCAGATCATCGCAGCCTCTACCCGTAACCCCATGCACATCACCGAGTGCGCAAAGGCAGGAGCTGACATAGCTACAGTACCCTACAAGGTGCTCATGCAGATGTTCAATCATCCCCTGACCGACATAGGCATAGAGAAGTTCAAGAAGGATTACATCGCCGTATTTGGTGAGTGATACCTGTCCCTGCAAGGCAACAGCCCTAGGACATCGAAAGTCAGAAGCATATAATAAGATGAGGCCCCCGGATGTACCGGAGACCTCATCTTTTATATTATCCATATTTTAGTATATAGTGCCGAGCCGCACTTCGGTCAGCCCGAGGTCTCAAACTGGCTCATGTACAGATCATGATAGAAGCCATGCTTTGCCATGAGCTCCTCATGGCTGCCCTGCTCTATGATATGGCCGTCCTTCATGACCAGTATGACATCAGCCTCACGTATGGTTGAAAGCCTGTGGGCCACTATGAAGGAGGTCCTGCCCTCCATCATCTTGGCAAAGGCCTTCTGAACACGCTGCTCGGTCATGGTATCTATGGAGGAGGTGGCCTCATCCAGTATGAGCATGGGAGGAAGCTTGAGCATGACTCTGGCTATGCAGAGCAGCTGCTTCTGTCCCTGTGACAGGCTGCCTCCGTCCTCGGATATGACCGTATCGTATCCGTCCTTCATCTTTTCTATGAAGCTGTCCGCATAGGCCTCATGGGCTGCCCTGCGCACATCCTCATCACTTGCATCGGGGTCGCCATAGGCTATGTTGTCCCGGACAGTACCGCTCTTGAGCCAGGTCTCCTGGAGCACCATACCAAAGTTTTCCCGAAGGCTCTTTATGAGTATGTCCCTGGAATCCCTTCCGTCAAGACTTATGCTTCCGCTGTTGGGCTCATAAAATCTCATGAGCAGATTTATGAGGGTGGATTTTCCCGCACCAGTGGGACCTACTATGGCCACACGCTGTCCGGGGCGCACATGAAGGTTCAGATCCTCTATGAGCGGCACATCCTCAGTATAGGAAAATGCCACCTTGCTGAGATCCACCTCTCCCTTTACATCCTGAATCTCGGAAGCACCCTCCCTGTCGTAGACAGGTGCCTCCGCATCTATGATCTCAAATACCCTTTCTGCAGATGCTATGGCGTTCTGAAGCTCAGTCACCACTCCGCTTATCTCATTGAAGGGCTTGGCATACTGGCTGGCATAGCTAAGGAACGAAGTAAGGTTTCCCACGGTCATGAGTCCGTTCATGGCCACCATGGCACCTGACACGCCTACCGCCGCATAGACCACAGCATTGACGAACCTGGTGCAGGGGTTCGTGATGGAGGAGTAGAAGGTAGCATCTCTGTAATACTTCTCCAGCTCTCCGTTTATCTCACGGAACCTCTTCTTTGCCTCCTCCTCATAGCCAAATGACTGGACCAGCCTGACCTTGTCTATCATCTCGTTCGACAGGGCTGACAGCCTTCCCGCTGCCTCGGACCTCTTGTAAAACAGCTTGTAGCTGCGCTTGGATACGAAGCCTGCCACAAAGAAGGACAATGGAGTCAGCACGACTACCGCCAGAGTGATCAGGGGATCTATGCTGAGCATGAAAAGCAGCGTGCCTACTATGGTTATGACTCCTGAAAAGAACTGGGTAAAGCCCATGAGTATGCCATCGGAGAACTGATCCGTATCGGATATGATGCGGTTCACTATATCTCCCTGGGGCCTCTGGTCCAGATAGGAGAAGGGAAGCACCTCCATCTTGTTGAAGGCCTCTACCCTCAGGTCCTCAGCCATACGATATGTAAGCTTGTTGTTGATGTGGTTCATGAGCCACTGGGCATAGCCGGATATGAGGGCACAGGCTCCCAGCAGGCTCACCTTGCTGATCAGGCCCTCAAGATCCACATTGCCGGGGCCTGCGATCTCGTCCACCGCCTGGCCTATGAGCACAGGGATGAACAGGGTCAGGGCCACGCTCAGAAGAGCCAGCAAAAATGAGGCCACTACCAGCATGCGATAGGGCTTTATATGTGCAAGTATACGCCTTATGACTCTTCCGGAGCCTGGCCTGAGCTTAAGCGATCTCATCTCTTGCCACCTCCTCCTTGGTCATCTGGGTCTCGCATATCTCACGATATGTGGGACATCCGAGCAGCAGCTCCTTGTGTGTGCCTATGCCTTCTATGTGTCCGTTTGCCAGTACTATGATGCGGTCACAGTCCCTGACCGCCGATACACGCTGGGAAACTATGAATACTGTCATGCGTCCGCTGTATGTACGAAGGCTCTTCCTCAGCCTTGCATCCGTGGCAAAGTCGAGGGCAGATGCGGCGTCATCCAGTATGAGTATCTCTGGCTCCTTGGCAAGGGCTCTGGCTATGGTCACTCTCTGACGCTGTCCGCCTGAAAGATTGCGTCCGTCCTGCTCTATGGCATGGTCGAGGCCGCCCTCCTTCTTTTCAAGGATCTCTGAGCCCTGTGCATCCTCCATGGACTTGAGGAGCAGCTCATCACTGGCATCAGGGTTGCCAAGCCTCAGGTTGTCCCTCAGGCTCATGGCAAAAAGCCCTGCCTTCTGAGGCACTACGCCTATGCGGGCCCTGAGTCCCTTGGGATCCTCAGATCTTATGTCCCTTCCGTTCATGAGTATGCTTCCGGAGGTCACGTCATAGTATCTGGGTATCAGATTGATAAGAGTGGACTTTCCGGATCCCGTACCACCTATGATACCTATGCTGTCCCCCCGATCCACCGTAAAGCTTATGTCCTCAAGGACCCTGGCCTTGGTCTTCGTATCGTCATAGGAGAAGCTTACATCCCTGAACTCAAGATAGGGGGCAGAAGCATCCTCATCGGCTCCGTCACTGCCGGCCCGGGCAGCCCTGAAGCTTTCAGTCACCGCATCCATGGAGTTCTTCACGTCCATGATCTCATTTATCCTCTTCATGGAGGTAAGGGCCCTGGATATGAGTATGATCAGATTGGCCAGCTTTACCAGCTCCACCAGGATCTGATTCATGTAGTTGACCAGAGCTATGGTCTGTCCCTGGGTAAGATCTCCCACCTGTACCTGCAGACCTCCGGTATAGAGCAGACATATGATACCTATGTTCACTACCACCATGGTCAGGGGATTCATAAGGGCCGATATCTTGCCCGCAAAAAGCTGGAAGGACAGGAGGCGGCCATTTTCCTCAAGGAAGTCAGCCTTTTCCTTTTCCTGTCTGTTGAAGGCCCTGATCACACGCTGACCTGACAGGGTCTCCCTGGTAAGCAGAGTGACTCTGTCCACGCTGGACTGCACCTTGCCATAGTAGGGCATGGTGCCTATGAGTATGCCGAACACTATGATCAGCAGCACTATGACCAGCGCCACAAATATCATGGCAGACTTCGGATCTACCGTAAATGCCATGATGACGGCGCCAAACACTATGAAGGGAGACCTCATGAAAAGGCGTAGGAACATGTTTATGCCGGACTGGACCCTGGTCACATCCGAGCTTATCCTGGTCAGCAGCTTTGCAGTGCCTATGTCATCGATCTCCTTGTAGCCAAGGCCCATGATGTGGGAAAAGAGGTCGTCGGATATGGTCCTGCCTATACCCGCAGCCGCAGTGGCCGCAAAATACTGGGCAGTGATAGAGCATACCAGACCTATGACAGCCAGGAGGAGCAGAAGCACTCCCCTCGTAAGTATGTAGCCGCTGTCATGGGCTGTGATGCCGGTATCGATCATATCGGCCACGACCAGAGGAACAAATAACTCGAAACAGGCCTCCAGGCACTTGAAGAGAGGTGCCATGATGGACCTGAAACGATAATGCTTGAAATATGGCATAAGTCTATTCATAACAAAGACAGATTGTAGCTTAAATACGCCTGTGTTTCAAGATATATATGTTCTTTTATGGAATCTGCGGATGTGATCATTTGCCGTATCTGCGGCGCATAAGGGGCTTTATGCCGCCCGCCTCCAGTATGGTAAGGGCCTGATCTCCCAGGGGCTCGCACTGATATGTATGCCCCGTGTCCCTGGAGGTGACGGTCCAGCTCTCAAGATCCAGGCTAAGCTCATCCCCCGTCTTCACCTCCTGACTGAGGCCCTTGCACACTATGGGCAGGAGTCCCAGATTGACCGCATTCCTGAAAAAGATACGGGCAAAGGAATCTGCCAGCACCGCAGAGGCCCCCATGTTGAGGAGGGCTATGGGTGCGTGCTCACGGCTGGAGCCGCAGCCGAAGTTTCGTCCGGCCACTACCATGCCTCCCTTTGGAAATGTCTCAGCTATATGCTCGTCCACTCCGCTCAGACAGTGACTGCCTATCTGCACCGGATCAGTGATGGCAAGGAACCTGCCGGGATATATCTGGTCCGTATCTATATTGTCGCCAAGTACTATGATGTCTCCCTTTATAAGCTTATCCATGATCAAAGCACCTCCCTGGGGTCAGTTATGTATCCATTGAGCACGCTGGCCGCCACTGCAGCAGGGCTGGCCAGATAGATCTGAGCCTCCGTGGAGCCCATCCTTCCCGGGAAGTTGCGGTTGGTACTGGAAATGCAGACCTCTCCGGGAGCAAGTATGCCCTCGTGTGCTCCAAGGCAGGCCCCGCAGCCTGGTGTGGTGATGGTGGCTCCCGCCTCCATAAGCTCCTGTATGTAGCCTTTCTGCATGCACTCAAGCATGACGTCCCTGGACGCAGGCACCAGCACGAGCCTTGTCCCGTCTGCTATGTGCTTCCCTCTGAGTATGCGTGCTGCCTCGGCTATGTCCTCGGTCCTTCCGCCGGTGCAGCTTCCTATGTAGCCCTGATCTATGCGTACCGGTCCTGCCGCGGCCACGGCGCTCAGAGGATGGACATTTTCCACGCTGCTGGGACAGGCAAGCTGAGGCTCAAGCTCCGAGACATCAAAGACATAGCTCTCCTGATATACATAGCCAGGATCAGTCTCCTCCACCTCAAAGGGCCTTACCGCGCGGCTGCTTACATAATCCAGGACTGCCTGATTCGGCTGCATATAGGCCGTCTTTGCGCCCATCTCTACTGCCATGTTGCAGATGACCATGCGGCCTGCCACACCAAGGCTCTCCACATAGCTGCCTGTAAAATCCATGGCCTTGTATACCGCACCATCAGCCCTGATCCTTCCGAGTACTGCCAGTATGACATCCTTAGGATAGACCCCCTTCGGGGCCTCACCCTCGAGCCTGACCTCTATGATCTCAGGGATACGGAACCAGAGCTCCCCCGTAAGCAGTATGGCTGCCATGTCCGTGGCGCCGCAGCCCGTGCCTATGGCACCGAAGGCACCATGAGTGGTGGTATGGCTGTCCGTGGCCACCACTATCATGCCGGGATATATGAGTCCGGCCTCAGGCATGACCTGATGACATACTCCACAGTTTGTATCAAAATGATATCTGAGCCCGTTTTTCTCCCGAAACTCCCGCATCTCCTTATGATTGGCTGCACTCTTGATATCCGGTGTAGGCGCATAGTGATCGAAAACAAAGGCGCATCTCTCCGGATCCCAGACCCTCTCTCCGCCCATCTCATAAAAGGAATATATGGTCTGAAGATAAAGATCGTTGATCTCAGCAAAATCCACCCTGGCCGTGACTATCTCTCCGGTCTGCACTGACGACCTGCCGCTGTGCTTTGCGAAGATCTTTTCTATGGCATGCATGGGTCTTCCTCCTTTACTTTTATGCATTTGACTTTTTCCTGGAAATGTATCAAGTTGTATATCGTATACGATATACAATATTTTATATTTACTTTAACTCTTCCTTAGTCCTTTTTCAAGTGGTAAAATCAAAAATATCTGAATCATACAGGAGGCGACGATGGAAGCATTGAACATGATGCCTGCCAGGGTCAGGATAACGGCGATCCTGAAAAAGGCGATATACTTCGGTGAATATAAGAGCGGAGACGAGCTCAGCCTTACGGACATAGCTGAAAAGCTCGGAGTAAGCCGTACTCCCGTAAGAGAGGCCTTTCAGGAGCTGGCAAGAGAGGGGCTCATAACCCTCCGGATGAACAGAGGCGCCATAGTAAATAATATAGATGGAAAATTCATAAGAGATAATATGGAGATGCGCCTGCTCCTTGAGACCGAGGCCGCCGGCCTTGCCGCAGAGCATGGCATGGATACTGAGGAGCTCATCTCCCGCTTAAGCCGTATGGCAGAGCATCCTGAGGATACGGGCAGGGAGGACTACATAGCCCTCAACCAGGACCTGCATCTGGCTATATGGAAGGCCGCCGACAATACAAAGCTTCGCCAGTTCCTCATGGAGCTGTGGAACGGCACCAGCACAAGGTTCGGACTTGAGGAGGAAAAGGAGCATCACCGGCTCTCCACCATGGAGCATCTGGAGCTCCTTGAAGCCATAAAGAGACATGACAAGGCCGGTGCAAGAGAAGCCATGCACCGGCATATAGCAAGAAGTATGGAAAATATCCTGAGGGTCACCCAAACAGGCTCGCCAGAGGATCGATGATACGATAGAGACTGTCTATGGAATCATTTAACCTCTGGATATCTATCTGCTGTATGTTGTCGAGAGTACCGTAGATCTCCGAAAGGCCCTGCTCGTTGAGAGAGCGCAGTACCCTGGTGATCTCGGTGCTCATATCCTTAAGCTCAGCAGATATCTCCTCAAAGCCCGCAAGCAGCTCTCTGACCTGGGGAGCAAAGGATATGAGCGCAAATGCTGCCACCATGAGGCAGAGCGCTGCCGCCATGGCACTGATCCCCGTCACCCGGCTCCAGAACAGGAGCTTTTTCTCAGTATCTGAGGCATTGCCCGAAGCTGCTGTCTCCGTCTTCTTCTCCGATCCCGTTTCCTTCATCTTTTTATCATAGTTGTCTGACATGATATTACCCCCTCTCGTCCGGCCAGACATGTCTGTCCGCATCAGTTATGGCTCTCAGTACACGGCATGGCGTGCCCGCTGCCACTACCATGGGAGGTATGTCCTTAGTGACTACGCTCCCGGCTCCTATGACCGATCCGCTGCCTATGGTCACGCCCGGCAGCACTGTCACCCCTGCACCTATCCAGACATTATCCCCCACGTTTATGGGAGCCGATATGATGGAATACTGTCCATCATGCAGCCTGCTCTCCGGATGTATGGGATGAGAGGCCGCACAGAAGGTCGCATTTGGCCCTACTATGACATGGTCCCCAAAGGTGACCGGGGCAGCGTCCAGTATGATCAGTCCAAAGTTGGCATAAAACTGCTTTCCAAGAAATATGTTCTTCCCGTCGTCGCAGTGAAACGGCGCCTCTATGATCGTCTCCTCGTCCACCCTTCCAAGGAGCTCCTTAAGGAGCAGATACTTGTCCCAGAGCCTGTCGGGC
Organism: uncultured Lachnospiraceae bacterium; assembly: GCA_944380315.1. Lineage (GTDB taxonomy): Bacteria > Bacillota > Clostridia > Lachnospirales > Lachnospiraceae > Avilachnospira. Next base: position 24,137 of record CALWHG010000004.1, on the reverse strand, counting down.
TCCATGCTGTTGTATCTGCTTATGAGTTTACGATTGGGACCGGCTATCTCCCACCACTCGGCTCCATAGCCTCCGAGGAAGCCCTCCGGTGCTTTGTCCTCCTGATATATATCCCCCATATCCACCTCCAATATTTCTTATACATACTTTAACACAAGCCCGGGGCTTATGGTATAATTTTTGAAGGAGGTAAGCACATGAAGGTATTTAAAGAAAAAGGAAAGGTAAATACGGCAGAGACCTTGAGCCTTGCCGTGGCAAAGGCAGAGGAGCTCGGGGCTCCCATGGTAGTAGCTTCAAACACCGGCAGCACGGCAGAGCAGCTGGCAGCCCTGCTCAAGGAGAGCCATAAGGACATACCCGTAGTGGTAGTGAGCGCAGTATACGGCATGAGGGAGCCCGGCAAGAACCAGCTCTCCGATGAAAAAAGGGCTGAGCTCAAGGCCCAGGGCTTTAAGGTGGTCACGGCAGCCCATGCCCTGAGTGGCGCCGAGAGAGCATTTTCAAACAAATTCCACGGGCAGGGGCCCATAGAGATCATGGCTCATACGCTTCGTATGTTTTCACAGGGAGTCAAGGTAGGCGTGGAGTGCGCCACCATGGCCCTTGATGCAGGCGAGATACCATATGGCGTGCCCGTAGTTGCAGTAGGCGGCACAGGCGGCGGGGCAGACTCAGTCATAGTGCTCACGCCCAGTTATACTCACAGCATACTTGACACCAAAGTGCATGAGATAGTCTGCAAGCCTTATTAAGGCAGGAGGATCTATGGATAAGGTAGTATTGGGGAATACAGGTATAAGCGTAAACAAAAACGGCTTTGGCGCGCTGCCCATACAGAGGACGGAAAAGAAGGAAGCCGTATATATACTTCAGAAGGCCTTTTATCATGGCATAAACTACTATGATACGGCCAGAGCCTATACGGACAGTGAGGAAAAGCTGGGAGATGCCTTCCGGTACACCCGTGACAGGATCATCATAAGCACCAAGACCCAGGCCACGGATGCAGAGGGCTTCTGGAAGGATCTGGAGGAGAGCCTCAGGAAGCTTCAGACTGACTATATAGACATCTATCAGTTCCACAACCCTGACTTCTGTCCCAGGCCCGGTGACGGCACAGGGCTCTATGAGGCAGCCCTCAAGGCAAAGGAAGAAGGCAAGATAAGGCATATAGGCATTACGAACCACAGACTGCCCGTAGCCAGGGAGGCTGTGGAGTCAGGCCTTTATGAGACACTGCAGTTTCCCTTCTCCTATCTGTCCTCTGATGAGGACCTGGCACTGGTAGCAAAGGCCAGGGCTGCAGGCATGGGCTTCATAGCCATGAAGGCCCTGGCAGGCGGACTGATCAACGATTCCGCAGCTGCCTATGCGTACATGTCCAGATCCCAGTTTGATCATGTGGCACCTATATGGGGCATACAGCGGGAGTCGGAGCTCGATGAGTTCCTGTCCTATCAGGACTGCCCTCCCGCCATAGACTCAAGGATCATGGATCGCATAGATAAGGACAGACAGGAGCTTTCAGGGGAGTTCTGCAGAGGCTGCGGCTACTGCATGCCCTGTCCTGCAGGCATAGAGATCAACACCTGTGCCCGCATGAGCCTGCTGCTGCGCCGCTCTCCCAGCGCCGGCTACCTGTCGCCCCAGTGGCAGGAGAAGATGAAGCTCATAGAGAGCTGCCTGCACTGCAACCAGTGCATGAAGAAATGTCCCTACGGACTCAATACACCTGAGCTGCTCAAGCGTAACTACGAGGATTATAAGACATTTTTATAACGGAAATCGTCCTGCCACACGCAGGAGCATGGCAGACTGTCTGAGCCGCCAGGCGCCCAGACATAAAAGACCGGGGACTGATCTTTCAGTCTCCGGTCCTGTTTTTGTCTTATATCCCTAAGTATCCTATCATTCCACTGAATAGGGGAGAAGCGCGAGATGTCTCGCCCTCTTGATAGCTACGGTGAGCTCTCTCTGATGCTTTGCGCAGTTGCCTGTGATCCTGCGGGGAAGTATCTTTCCTCTCTCAGAGATATACTTTTTAAGAGTAGCTACATCTTTATAGTCGATAGCCTTAGCCTTCTCGCCACAGAATACGCATACCTTACGTCTTCTGCGGAATCCGCCCATCTTCCTGGGACGTGCAGCTCCGGCATCTTTTCCTTCAGTCTTCTGAAATGCCATCGGTAAGTCCTCCTGTTATCCTTAAGTCACAAGACGACAGAATACGCTTTAGTTGAAGGGAAGTCCCTCATCCTCCACACCATCGGGTATGTTCATGAATCCGTCTCCTATGTCCTCTGAGGCCATATCGCGCCTTGAGCTGTAGGAGGAAGGTCCAGCCTGCTGCTGTCTGCCTTCTGAAGCTGCCTTTGACTCGGCAAACTCCTGATCCTCTACTACCACGTCGGTGGTGTATACCTTCTGTCCGTCTCTGTTAGTGTAACTGCCTGTCTGGATACGGCCCGTGACCACGAGCTTGGTACCCTGATGTAAGTATCTCTCCGCAAACTCCGCCTGTCTTCCAAAGGCTACGCAGCCAATGAAGTCTGCCTCCCTCTGTCCGTCAGCTGAAGCACGGCGCCGGTCAACTGCCAGAGTATATCTGGCCACAGCCATGCTGTTGTCCCCCTGAGTATATCTGATATCGGGGTCACGGGTAAGTCTGCCTACTAAGATAACTTTATTCATAACTTCTCTCTTTCTAAAAAGGAGCTCTTATGCTTCCTTTTTAACGACCAAGTATCTGAGAACAGGCTCCATGATGCGAACATGGGACTCCAGTCCGTTGGGCGTCTCATGATCTCCCTCGAAGTTGATGATGTAGTAGTAGCCTTCGTTCTGATGCTGAATGTCGTAAGCAAGTCTCTTCTTGCCCCATTCCTCGATCTCACCTACAGTGCCATTGTAACGGGTGATATAACCCTTGATCTTTTCAATGGCCGCAGCTCTGGCCTCATCATCGAGCTTCGCACTAAGAATAACCGTAATCTCGTACTTATTCATAATGTTACTACCCTCCTTTCGGTCTTTGGCCCCCGGCATATCCGGGAGCAAGGTCAATATGTCACGGACTAAAAGTATAACAAATTTTGTCCGGAACTTCAAGAACTAAAATCAGGAAATTTATAATGCATATAATAAGGAAATTTATAACGCAGGCTCTCTCGAAAAGGACCTCGGAGCCCTGAACTCCTCCTCACTCTGACATAGAAAGCAGATGCTCAGGGTATCGAGCCCATCATCGGCATCGAGAGCCTCCAGACTCCTTTCATCCTCGAGCTTCATGTCATGCACAAAGCCCAGATGCCTGTAAATGTCTCTGTCCACGGGTATGAGGAAGCACCAGGGCTCCCCCTCATCCCTGAGAGTCCGGAGCACCAGCCCCATGACCTGATCCATCAGGCCCCTGTGTCTCATGTCAGGATGGGTACAGACCCCCATGATATACCATACAGGCAGCTGTCCCTCCTCATATAAGGCATAACGCCTTACCACCTGAGCCATGGAGACTATACGGCCATCCTCCTCAGCCACGGCCATGCGGCAGCGCCAGGCCTCTCCCTGAGGGCCATAGAGCTCCGATACGAACTCCGGATCCGGAAAGCAGAGACTGTAAAGCTCCCTGGTAAGTCCATTTTCAGATGCATCCAGGAACCTGGCCATGCTCACGCCTCCGGGGCTTCAGTCCCCTGGGGCTCGAAGCCCTTCTGCTTTATCGCATACTTTCTGGCGTAGTCTATGGGATAGTATGAGAGCTTGGCTCTCCGAAGGCCCGGAAGTCCCACATCATCCTCCCGGTTCACTATCTCCGCATCAGGGAATTCATGTATCAGGAACTCCCGATTTATCATCTGATAAAGACCGACTATGTCAGGCTCAGCCTTTTCTATATCTATGACTGCCATCTTTTCCCGGGGGTTGTAGTTGCCTATGGAAAATGCCTTCAGGCTTCCGTCTATATATATGCCGCCTATCTTGACATTTTCAAAGACACAGCTGTTGTTGAGGATGTCATGGACGCCGAGTATCTCCGCATCCAGGGACTCCATGGCATCATAGCTCTCCTCATTTGCATCTATGCCTGTGCCTTCTCCCACCTCATCCTTCTTAAGCTTCCAGGAGGTCAGGTATGACAGGATGTCAAGTTTGTCGGCTCCGGTCAGGGTCCTGTACTCCCAGCGGCCCGCATAGGCCTCCTCGAACTTATGGATGTGGTTCCGCTTCTTTGAATATTTCCTGCCCGCAAGGGTACGGAGAGCTTCCGCATCGTAAAGATAGTCCTTCAGATCCTCCTCTTCGCTGACCTCATAGCCCTCCAGGGCTCCGGCCTCCCTGAGGACATTGACTCCCTCCTCATCCGCCAGGAATATGATCAGCGGCCTTCCAAGCACCTCATTGAAATAGCGCTCAAGGACCCTGAAATACTTCGGCAGGTCCTCCTCGCGGCAGAGAGGTATGGCCGCAGCCATGATGCCGTCATCGCACTCGGTCATCAGCACACAGTCCTCATTTACGACGCATTTTTTCACGTCATAATAATCCCTCCATATGAAGCTGTCCAGAGGGGCGCTGTCGCAGGTCCGGTTGGGCCTCATGAAATAGTATTCCCTGAGTCCTTCCACATCCTCGCAGGTAAATGGTTCAAACCTAAGCGCATGTACATCTATCTGTTTATCGTCTTCCATATGATATCTGCCCGTGCCTCTTAGTACCGGTCCACTGCGGACCGGCCTCGCACATAGTCGGGCATCCTTTCTTATTCTAATATAGCATCGCAGCTCCGGTCTATCAAGCCATGATCAGAATAGCCTGTGACCGAAAACATACTTGTGAGTCGCCTTTCTTCATTTCGATCTATACTTCCGGTAAAAAAGAGAGAGGCAAAAGCCTCTCTCTGATAAATATCGCTGTCCGTATGTATGGCTCAGCTCATCATCTCTTGATATTGAATGCGCCGAATCCAGGATACTGTGCAGCATCACCAAGCTCTTCCTCGATGCGAAGGAGCTGGTTGTACTTAGCTACACGCTCGGATCTTGAAGGAGCACCGGTCTTGATCTGGCAGGTGTTGAGAGCAACTGCAAGATCTGCGATGGTAACATCCTCAGTCTCGCCTGAACGGTGAGAAGCGATAGCAGTGTATCCTGCCTTGTGTGCCATCTTGATGGCCTCCATGGTCTCGGATACGGATCCGATCTGGTTAAGCTTTATAAGGATGGAGTTTCCGCAGCCAAGAGAGATACCCTTGGAAAGTCTCTCGGTGTTGGTAACGAAGAGGTCATCGCCAACGAGCTGAACCTTGCCGCCGAGCTCCTTGGTCATGATCTGCCATCCCTCCCAGTCTTCCTCATCAAGGCCATCCTCGATGGAGTAGATGGGATACTTCTCTATGAGCTCCTTCCAGTGCTGTACAAGCTCTGCAGAGGTATACTTCTTTCCGCACTTGGGAAGTACGTACTCACCCTTCTTCTCGCCCTTCCACTCTGAGGAAGCAGCATCCATGGCAAGAACAAAATCCTTGCCGGGCTCATAGCCGGCCTTCTTTATAGCCTCAAGTATGCACTCTATAGCCTCTTCATCAGAAGCAAGGTCAGGAGCGAATCCACCCTCGTCACCTACTGATGTAGCAAGTCCTCTGCTCTTAAGGAGAGCCTGAAGAGCGTGGAATACCTCTGTGCACCATCTGAGACCTTCCTTGAATGAAGGAGCTCCAGCGGGCATGATCATGAACTCCTGTACGTCAACGGTATTTGCTGCGTGAGCGCCGCCGTTGAGGATGTTCATCATAGGTACGGGCATACGGTTGCCGTTTGCACCGCCGAGGAAACGATAAAGAGGGATATCAAGGGCATCTGCTGCTGCCTTGGCTGCTGCTATGGATACAGCAAGGATAGCATTTGCTCCGAGCTTTGACTTGTCCTTTGTGCCGTCTGCCTCGATCATAGCCTTATCTACGGCGTATGTGTTGGAAGCATCCATGCCTACAAGTACATCATTGATAACGGTGTTGATGTTCTCGACTGCCTTGGAAACACCCTTTCCTCCGAAGCGGCTCTTGTCGCCGTCACGAAGCTCAAGTGCCTCGAACTCTCCTGTGGAAGCTCCGCTGGGGGCTGCTGCCCTTCCGATGGCTCCGCAGGTAAGATATACCTCAGCCTCAACTGTGGGATTTCCTCTTGAGTCGATGATCTCTCTGCCTATGACCTTCTCTATCTCAAGGTAATTCATAAAAATAGCTCCTTTCTCACCGGCAAGCTGCCTGGCGAACTCATAGATCTTTTACCTTTTATGGTCATTAACTAACCGCCTATATAATATCAGCTTAACGGCAAAAATACAAGGCAGTTTGAGAAAAGAGAGCTATCAGAAGCAGGGAAATACGGTCATGACATAAAAGACATATACCACTGCGAGTACTATGGATATGAGCCACCCCTGCTTGACGAGACTCTTAAGGTCATATCCTCCTGCTCCCATGGCCATAGGTATGGCAGGAGTCGCCATAGGTGTCAGAAATGCCGTCAGGCTTCCCGCCTGGACCAGTATCATAGGACCTATGGGATTTGCTCCAAGAGAAGCACAGGTCAGAAGGCATATGGGAGTAAATATATTTGAAACCCCCTGATTAAGCATAAACTGTGTCAGGATAAAAGGTATGACATTAGTGAGTATGGCTGCCAGCAGGATGTAGCAAAGCCATGCACGTTTAAATGAACCTCCTGCGATCTTTACTATCTTCTGAGACAGCTTGTCAACAAATGAGGTGCGGTTGAATCCCGCCGCCACTATGAACATACCAAGCAGAACTATGGTATTTGTATTTGCAAATCCACTGAGGGCAGTAGCTCCGTCTATGCAGCCTGAAAATACATAAGCAAGCAGAGACAAGATGGCTACTACCGACATTGGAAAGATGTTACTTGCATAAAGAGCAAGAGTAACGAAAAATATAATCAGACAGATCGTTAATTGTGACATATCATATCTCCTTTTTATTTGTCATGCCACTTTGATTGGCTCACTCTATGGATACATCTATGCCTATGTCGTACCACTTCCATTCCTGAGGATCGATGAAAGCTGCTGAAGGGTCAAGCTTTCTGTATTCCTTATCCACCTCAGCAAAATACTCACTTGTCTTTTCCTTGCCCCAGCGCTTAAGGAGCACATCGTGATGGAAGGGGAATACTATCTGTGCATGATACTTTGCGAGCAGCTCTGCAAATACCGGCGGATCTATCTGTTTACCGGTCTTCATGTCTCCGCCTGCCTCCCTTATGCCTGCCTGACGAAGGAGCACGTTCGGAGCCTTTTCCTTGCATATGTCAAAAAGATCGTCCCATATGACCCGGCCAGAGGCCATAAGGATCTTAAAGTTGCTCGGCGTGGTGATCATAAAATCAAAGGATTCTATGGAGCCCAGCTGATCGCAGCGTTCATGACCTGAAACTCCCAGTTTCTCATATACCTCCGGTATACCATCAGGCTGGAATGACTTTCCTCCATTGGGATTGTGTTTTGCCTGGAAGGTGTCCAATCTGAAATCCGGAAGATTATAATGACAGTTAGGATATACGGGTATCATGTTATCATATGGTATCTTATGGAATTTAAGCACCTCTTCTGCCGACATGGAACCACAGAACACCAGAGAATGGAACTTCTCTACAAAATAGCCCAGATCGATGTCATGATCGAAATGACTGTGAGTCAGCAGTATGTAATCCGCACCCGTAACATCCTCACGAGTAGATCCTCCCTCAAATTCATTTCCTGTAAAATAGGGATCGATAAGTATCACCTTTCCATTGGGAAGCTTCACTTCAAATGCCCCACCTACATTGAATGGACGGATCTTGACACTGTTGAACTTCATACCTGTAACCTCCTTTTCTTTTTTACGTACATATTCAGGCCTTCGCCTGACCTATGAAAAGTATAGGTCAAATAATATGAGGAGAAACTCTCTTATGACACTGCTTCAGCTAAAATACTTTCAGACCGTATGCAGCCTTGGAAGCGTAACAAAGGCTTCCAGTGCTCTTTGCGTCTCTCAGCCAGCCATATCCACAGCCATAAAAGAGCTTGAGAAGAAATTCAGCATACAGCTTTTCTCAAGGATAGGGAAAAACATGAAGCTCACAAAGGAAGGCAAGGTCCTTCTGGAGCTCTGCAACGATCTGCTGAAGCGTGCCGACAATGCCTCCCAGGTCATATTGGACATGGCACATAAGAGAAATCGTATACGTCTTGGCATCACTCCCATGCTGTGCCTTTTGATCATGCCCCAGCTTTACCGCTCATTTACCTCACGATATCCTGACATAGCCCTTGAAGCTACTGAAGATGGACGATACCCACTGTTTGAAAAATTTGAAAATGATGAATTGGATGCAGTCATCATGTCGGAAGGAAAAAACAACCTGTTTTCTATAAAGACTGGCTACCACCGTCTGCCTATCGCAAATCTTCATTTCTCATGTTGCATGGCGCCTGATCACAGGCTTGCAGACCAGAGTTCTGTCACTCCTGAAGATATAGGCGACGATCCCATAGTTACATTTCCAAGCAGCTATCAATACTGGATATTTGTAAACAGGATGTTCGATGAAGCAGGGGTCATGCCCAATATCGTATTCTGTTCCGAACAGCTGTCGACGATCCACGAGATGGTAACTACCTGTGGGATGGTAACATTTTTATATACAGAACTTCAGCCCCATCTTCCTGATCTCAGGTTTATCCCGCTTGACACTGACACCTCAGTAGACATTTACCTACTGTGGCGCAATGACAGTTTTGTCTTTAGCGGAATACCGAAGCTGGTCAGCTGTATTAAAAATATCCAGCTTGGCTGATACTTCGTTTGAGATAAAGTCTTAGCTTGTATCTCCAGCTTTTAAGCATGTCATGATATAAAACTGACGGGACGCGTCCATGTTTATTGCTGTAGCTACCCGTCATGTTTTTTTATTCTTATACTATCTTCGCTTCACATTTTGAAAGTTTATAATTATTTTACTTTTAATGAGTCTCTAGTCATGATAAGATAGATCCATCTAAGGATCTAACGATCATCTTGCAGCATTTCTGTTCATCGATTCTAAAGGAGAAAGTCTATGCATGACACATCTATCAACACATCCATGAGACACATCGAAAACACCCTGATAGCCACTGACCCCGGAAAGGAAAGGTATGATGCCACACTTAAGGAGCTCATGTCTGATCGCCAGTTCCTCTCACGCATCCTTAAACGCTTCGTCCCGGAGTATGAGATAGAGACGAGGGGCTTCTACTATGCCGCAAGGAGGTTCTCTTCACAACTAAGGTCCATCGCAGGTCCTGATGATTATGCCGGATTAAAGAAGGTCTACAGCATATGGCTGTGCATGGGAGAGAGGGTGCCTGAGAGAGCATTTCAGGTTCCTTAAGGACAATGGAAAGACTGAGGAGCTTGAGCAGGCCATGTTTGACTCCGATCAGAGGGAAAGGCTCTACAGGCTATACAACATAACCTGACTCACCTGAAAACAATCAGGTGTTACAGGAAGCACTACCAACCAATGATGCATTAAAGTACCCCATTTTATATCAGAGGGTGTCTGCCACCTCGAAGAAGCAAAGGGCCCTTGATATAAAATGGGGTCTTGTCTTGAAATGGGGCTTTGCGTTCACAATTCGTTTACAATCCTTTCAAAATCTTTTAACCACCCGATAATATTCCGGACATCTTTACTTTCTATACTAAAGACGTAACAGCAAAGGCTGCAAATGCAATGCTAATAAGATTTTTTCATAATACTGCCCTGGCAACTGAGTTGTCAGGGTTCCTCCCATTTCAGGGGACATTTTCCGAACCTCTTACATTCAAAACTCCCAGGACACGAGTCAAAACATACAGGGCAAGCATGCTGGTAAAGCCAGCTGTAAGTCAATTACATAAGTCTGACAGCGGATCAGCCCGTTGTCAGCATGATCAGCCTGACTACCCCATATATGATCAGCATATGGATCGGATAAAAGGCATAGAGGGCATACTTTCCAAAGGGCAGGCTGCCCTTCTGTCCGTTGTATCTGCTTATGAAATATATGGAAAACAATGTCGTGGACTCAAAAAATGGAGACAGTGCTATGAGTATGGTGCAGGCCGCCAGTGCCCCAAGGACCGGGCGGTCTCTCAGCAGATAAAAAGCCACTATGCACAGCACTCCGTATTGGCTGTAATCACTGTCCAGGTACCAGGCAGCCAGACAGCAGCTGGCGATGATGAGCAGAGAGCCTGGTATGGCCATGGCCGGACTCGCGGCCTTTTCCCTGGCAAGCTCAAGTCCCCATATGCATATGAGTCCCAGGGCAAGGGTGAAATACACATTCCTTGAATCCAGGCCTATAAGCGACACCGCCAGACGGAAGGGGATCTGTGATATCAGGGCAAATGCCAGAAGCCGGAGCAGGTAGTCTCTCCTGCTGTGGGTATGCAGGAATCCCTGTACTATCATGAAGGCAAACAGGGGAAATGCCACCCTGCCAATGAGCCTGAGCGGCAGATCCAGAAGGTAAAGTCTCATGGCAAGGTCATATCCCGGCATGCCGGGCAATACATTGAAGCTCACAGGTGTCATGTATCCTGCCTCCATGAGATAGCCCTCTATCCCTATGGCCCCTATATGATCTATGAGCATGAATATGATCGCAAAAAGCTTCAGATCCGCAGAGCTGAAGCCTTTTTTTATCTCAGTAAGCATATGCGCACTCTCACGCCTCAGGCATACAGAGCCTGCATGTTGGCCTGATCTCCTATGGCTATATAGGTATGTCCCTCCCTGTAGCTCCTCATGATCTCTATCATGATCTCCTCAGGTATGGCTATGCAGCCTCCGGTATTGATGCCCATGGAGCAGTGGAGGAACAGGGCAGAGCCCCTGTGGGGCGTACCTTCAGGGTTGTAACCCGTATCTATGCAGTAATCATAGTAACCGCCATAATTTATGAGATGCTCGGACTTTGACCTGTCAAAATCCGTATAGCTCAGATCACTGACCAGCCTGTTGTAAAGGGTAGAATCCGAATCTCCGTTCCAGTACATGTCGGAAGTCACCTTTATGTAGTTTTCCGGGAAGCCCTCCAGGGCATCCTTTATGCCAAAGGGCGTATTCATCTTAAATATGCCTATGGGAGTCTTTTCGTCGCCCTCCACGGTCTTGCCAAGGCCCTTGCGGCCAAGCTTGCCCTCAGTGGTGGAGGTGATGAGCTGCCATGCAGCATAGCTGCTCTCCTCTCCGTCTGCCGTCACTAGCTCCCTCTTATATGCAGATACCACTGCATCCAGGCCTGAGCCCTCTACCACCACCAGCACCTCCGCATCCCCGGGGATGGCGAGCCTGGTAAGGTCGGTCCCAAGGCCCGTGAGCTGGGTCTCCAAAGCCTTATCCTCTGATGTTTTATCCTGGCCAGCCTTCGCCTGACTGTCTGCGCCCGCACCATCGGTGTCCACAGCCTCAGCTCCTGACATGCTTACACCAGGACCTCCGTTTATGCCCTCTATGACTGCAGCAGCGGCACACATGCTCCCCATAAGGAGGAAGGCTGCCGTCATGGCAGGAAGTAGCTTCATCTTATTCATATATCTCTCCGTTCCGACGCTTCCACGGCATGCTTTATACAAAAAATATACCTTGGCTTAGCACTATTTTTATCTGTTATCTGATATACTATATCATAAGATCAGGCGTATTTGAAAATAGTCGCCAAAGCGACAGGATTTTTTAATAATTAAAGGATCAGATCAGGGGATCAGGACATGCCCGGCTTCACCACACATTACATCATAGGGCAGGAGGGGTTTTACAACCTCCCGGAGGGAAGGCTCAAGGATATCATAGAGAGGAACCCCAGCATCTATCATCTGGGTGCACAGGGGCCGGACCTCTTTTTTTACAATGCCATCCTGCTCAGACACCGTGGCTACAAAAACATAGGCATATGGATGCACGAGTTTCACATAAGTGAGTTCGTGGAGGCGCTGGCCAGACTGTCAGAGCAGAAGCTCCAGGGTCAGATCCCTCAGGGCAGTCCTGCGGAGCTCCGCAGTCAGTCGGAGTACGAGATGGGCATAGCCTACATGGCAGGCTACATGAGCCACTGCATAGCCGATGCCATCATACATCCCTATGTCTACGGACGCATAGGCTATGATCCCAAGCGTAAGAAAAAGGTCAACAGGAGAGCCACCAGCCTCCACTGTCGTCTGGAAAATGATATCGATGCCATACTCCTTGAGGTCTACCGTCAGCAGAAGCCCTCGGAGTTCGATCAGGCATCAGCATTTTCCCTGAGCAAGGCAGAGAAGGCATATCTTTCGGACTTTCTCTGCACGGCCATCAATCAGACCTATTATCCTGAGCGCTTCGGAAACACCTTCAGTATAACCAGGGGCATAGTGCGCCGGTCCATATACATGATGCATCTTGGACTCCGGGCCATATATGATCCCAGAGAAAAAAAGAAGCGGAAGATCGGCTATCTTGAGTCGAAATTCCGCATGGAGCCGCTGGCCTCCAGCAAGCTTGTGACCGACAGGGTATCTGATGTGCCCTGGGCCCTGAACCTTTATCATGAGATCTGGGTAAACCCCTGGGACCGCAGCATGATATCCAACGATTCCCTGGAGGATCTCCTTGAAAAGGTGGACGTAAAGGTCCACGAATGCTTCCTCATGCTGGATGACCTCATATCAGGCAAGGAACCCTTTGATGAGCAGCTGCCCAGACTCATAGAGACCTTTGGCAATTATTCCCTTCACAGCGGACTGAGCGCCGGTGTGGTCTGAGGCGTGCTCTCCCACCTGTCAGTATCAGATGCACTGGCTCAGATGGCCTGGGCCCTGAACCTTGTGCCTATGTCCTTTCCTTCCACTATGCCATAGATATTTTCCAGCTTCTTGCCATTGGTTATGACCATGTCAAAGCCGCCCTCCATGGCTATCTTTGCAGCATAGAGCTTCGTCACCATGCCGCCGGTGCCTCTCCAGCTGCCCGCATCTCCAGCCATATGCATGATCTCGGGAGTCAGCTCCCTTACCTCATGTATGAGCTTCGCATCAGGATGCTCCTTGGGGTTGGCATCATAAAGTCCCTCTATGTCTGAAAGAAGTATGAGCAGATCGGCATGACAGAGCCTTGCCACTATGGCAGAGAGCCTGTCGTTGTCTCCCAGCACCTTGTGGGTCTCATCCTCTATCTCTGCAGAGGATACGGAGTCATTTTCATTGACTATGGGTATGATGCCCATCTCAAGCAGGGCAGAAAATGTATTTGAAAGGTGGGCCGCCCTGTTTTCAAACTCCACGTCATCACCTGTCAGGAGTATCTGTGCCACGGACTGGTTGTATTCTGAAAATATCCTGTCATACATGGCCATCATCTGTCCCTGTCCCACTGCAGCTGCCGCCTGCTTCATGCGGAGCTCCCTGGGCTTTTCCTTGAGCTTCATCTTCTCTATGCCCACGGCTATGGCACCTGAGGATACCAGTATGACCTCATGGCCCATGCCCCTCAGATCTGAAAGGGTCCTGACCAGATGCTCTATGCTGCGGAGATCCGCCGCTCCTGAGCTGTGAGTGAGGGTCGACGTACCTACCTTTACTACTATGCGCTGCTTTCCTGTTTCCATAAGCTCTGTTATCTGACCTGTCCTTTTCCGTAGATTATGTATTTGATGGTGGTGAGCTCCGAAAGCCCCATGGGGCCCCTGGCGTGCATCTTCTGAGTGGAGATGCCTATCTCTGCACCCAGACCGAATTCAAAGCCGTCCGTAAAGCGGGTGGAGGCATTGACATATACTGCTGCCGCATCCACTCTCTCCAGGAACTCCTGAGCTCTCATATAGTCCCTTGTGATTATGGACTCAGAATGGGAGCTGCCGTGCAGATTTATGAAGTCTATGGCCTCATCGAGGTCTCTGACCACATGTACCGCAAGTATATAATCATCATACTCCGCATCCCAGTCGCTGTCTGACGCGGGCACTCCCCGGTCTCCAAGGATCCTGAGTGAAGCCTCATCGCAGCGGAGCTCTACCTTGTCTCTGTCAAGCAGCGGCACTGCCTTTTCAAGGAACGCCTCCGCTTCCTTTTCATGTATCAGCACGCACTCGGCTGCGTTGCATACCGAGGGACGTGAGCATTTGGCATTGTAAAGTATGTCTGCCGCCATGTCAAGGTCTGCACCCTCATCCACATATATATGGCACACGCCCTCTCCGGTACGGATGACAGGGACTGTAGCCTCCTTTGCCACCGTCCTTATGAGTCCGGCGCCTCCTCTGGGTATGAGCACATCCACATATCCGTCAAGGTGCATAAGAGCCTGAGCAGACTCTCTGCTGGTATCCTCTATGAGGCTTATGCAGTCCTCGGGGAGCCCGGACTCCCTGAGAGCCTCCCTCATGAGCCTTACCACGCATTTGTTTGAATTGATGGCCTCGCTGCCGCCCCTCAGTATGCATACATTGCCTGATTTGAGGCATAGCACAGCCGCATCCACTGTCACGTTTGGTCTGGCCTCATATATGATGCCTATGACTCCGAGAGGCACCCTCTTCTTTCCTATGATAAGGCCGTTTGGCCTCACGTCCATGCTGTCCACATGTCCTATGGGATCCGGCAGGGCCTTTACCTGCCTTACTCCCTCCACTATACCGTCTATGCGTTCACTGGTCAGCCTGAGGCGATCCAGCATGGCCTTCTTCATGCCTGATGCCTCGGCGGCCCTCAGATCCTCTTCATTGGCTGAAAGCCACTCCTCTGCTCTGTCAGTCAGTATGTCGGCTATGGCTGAAAGTGCCCTGTCCTTTATGTCCGTACCTGCGGATGCAAGCTCATAGGATGCGGCCTTTGCAAGCCTTCCCTGCTTCTCAAGATCTATCATATCTGCCTCCTTTACATGTACTTCCTATGTAAAAGCCTCTGCTCAAAAGCTGCCCTTCCTGGCTATGTACCAGTCAAATACCAGTCTTGATACCGCCTGTCCATAAGTATAGGCCGGATGGTCCGTGTGATAGGACAGGTCGGAAAAGTCCTTGTTGAGGAGCACTATCACGTACTCTCCGTATGGCGTATGCACTATGCCCCCGTCGTTGCGGCATTCATCCATGCTTCCGGACTTGGAGGCTGTCCATATGATCTGGTGCTCCTTCTGTCCGTAGTTGTCCTCATCCATGAAATACCAGGGCAGCTTGCCTGTCAGCATGGTGTTGTAATGCTGCATGCGGCATATGCGTATCATCTCCTCAGAGGCCTTCCTGCTCACCAGCTCTCCAGCCGCAAGCCTGGTCCATATGAGACCGTAGTCCGAGGGAGTGACGGTCCCCAGCCTTTCATATTTCACAAAATCTATGGGATTGTGGAGCATGGAGCCCCTGAGTCCGATCCCGTGTATGAAGTCATTTATATAGTCCAGGCCCACATAGTCTATAAGTATGTTGGTGGCTATGTTGTCGCTCATGATGATCATGAGGGTGGCCAGGTTGAGCACCGAAAGCTCCGTGCCGAGCTCCAGTGAGGAAAGCACGCCGCTTCCATTTATGGCAAAGCGCTCCTCAAAGGGCAGGAGCTCAGAAAGGGAAGCCTCATCCTTTTCCACCTTGTCAAAAAGAGCTGACAGCACGAACATCTTGCAGCAGCTGGCCGTCTCAAACTCCTCGCACTCATGGAGCTTCAGTACGTGCCCCCTGAGGTCGTTCAGATATATGCCCATGCATCCGTCATAGCCGCAGAGCTCCGCAGCTATCATGTCCGCAAGGCCAAGCCCCGGACCTCCCGCAGCCTCCTCCGGAGGGAAGCCCTCAGTTTTAAAGTCTCCGCTGAGCCAGTCCATATGCATCCTCCTTATGCCCCAAATATCTCCCTGGAATCAAGTACCACGGTAAAGGGGCCGTCATTTTCAAGTCTTACCTTCATATATGCTCCGAAGCGTCCACGTTCCACTTTGCGCACATACTTTGCCGCCTCCCTGAGCACATGCTCATAGAGAGGCTCTGCCATGGAGGGGGCTCCTGCATTTATGAAGCTCGGCCTGTTGCCCTTGTGGCAGTCCGCATAGAGAGTGAACTGGGATATGATCAGCAGCTCTCCGTCCACGTCTGCCAGGGACAGGTTGGTCTTGCCCTGCTCATCCTCAAATATCCTGAGGCCGCAGAGCTTCTTTACCATGCGGTCCGCCAGCTCCTCCGTGTCCTCTCCGGACACTCCCAGGAGGACCATGAAGCCCTTGCCGATGCTTCCTACCACCTCTCCGTCCACAGTTACGGAGGCCTCATTTACCCTCTGTACCACCATCTTCATAGCATTCGTCTCCTTAAGGCACAGCCCGTCCCGGGCCACTGCTCCCAATAGTGTAGCATATTTTAAAAAATTAGGGTATAATTTAAATCCGGCATATTAAAAGGCCTGGAAGCATTTTGATCTCCGGTACCGGACCGGAGGATGAAAGGAACGATATGAAATATATAGACAAGCTTAAGGACGGTATGCATGTAAGCGATGTATACCTCTGCAAGCAGAAGACCATAGCACTTACGAAAAATGGAAAGGAGTACGGAAACCTGCTCCTTCAGGACAAGACGGGCCAGATCGAATCAAAGATCTGGGATCTCCATAACCCCGGCATCAGGGATTTCGATGCCATGGACTATGTATATGTCGAGGGCAATGTCACCGTATTCAATAACGCCAATCAGCTCAACATACTCCGTATCCAGAGGGCTCCAGAGGGAAGCTACGATCAGTCGGACTATTTCCCCGTGAGCTCAAAGAACATCGACGACATGTATAAGGAGCTTACAGGCATCATAGCCTCGGTCAAAGAGCTCCACCTAAAGCAGCTCCTCATGAGCTTCTTCATGGATGACAAGGCCTTTGCCCGCAGGTTCAAGTCCCACAGCGCGGCCAAGTCCGTGCACCATGGCTTCATAGGCGGCCTGCTCGAGCATACCCTCAGCGTGACCAGGCTCTGCGACACTGCAGCCAAGCATTATCCCTTCCTTAACAGGGACCTGCTCATAAGCGGCGCCATGCTCCATGACATCGGAAAGACCAGGGAGCTTTCAGCATTTCCGCAAAATGACTATACGGATGCGGGGCAGCTCCTGGGCCACATAATCATAGGCTCCCAGATGGTGGAGGAGCACATGGCAGCCATAGACGGTTTCCCTGAGAGGCTGCACAACGAGCTCATACATCTGATCCTGTCTCACCACGGCGAGCTTGAGTTCGGCTCACCGAAAAAGCCGGCCCTCATCGAGGCCATGGTGCTCTGCATGATGGACAATCTGGATGCCAAGGTGGAGACCATGTACGAGGCCCTGAGCACGAAGGCGCCTCAAAACGATTCGGGCTTCATAGGCTTCAACAAGCTTATAGATTCAAATCTCAGAAAAACAGACGGAGCTTCCTATTGAGCTCCGTCTTCCTTTATGCGTCCGTCCCTGTAGGCTGAAAGAAGCTCCTTGAGATCCTGTATCTGAGCCTCCAGCTCCCGTCCGTTGTCAGTATCCCTGACCCTGACCCTGGGATCCATCTTTTCCACCACTTCCACCCTGGGAGAGCTCTCCTGTCCCGGTATGAAGGGACTGTGCTCCGCCAGAGCCAGCGACTGAGAATTGTATATGAGAGTATATCCGGCTATGCCGGTCTTTTTCTGATAGGATTTGGCCAGTCCGCCGTCTATGGTGAACAGCTTGCCTCCGGCCCGATAGGGCAGCTCGCCCTCCAGCTTCCTGACCGGCACATGTCCGTTTATGATATGTCCATGCTCCGTGCTCAGGTCAAACTCCCGGAGTATCTTGTCCACTATCCTTTCATCCCTGCTGAGCACATAGTAAGCATTCATCCTTTCCCTGGACAGCTCCTTGTCTCCTGTGAAGCGGCTCTCAAAGGTAGCCATCTTGTCCTTTCCGAAAAGAGGAGAGGCCTTGCCGCACCAGAGATACCACATCATGTCCACGGCCTGCTGCTTTCCTTCGTCTCCCTCTGGAAGGAAGTAAGCATCCTTGATCCTGCCTCCCAGGAAGTCCATGAGAGCCCTGCCGGAAAGCCGGATGCCGTTCATCTCCACGGTCATGAACTCTCCGTCCTCCGTCATGGGTATGCAGCCATGATAGAGCAGGTTGCCATTTATACATTTATATATGGAGCCATGGGAATAAAGAAAACGTACATGGCGATTGAGCAGTGGACTGTGCATGAAGGAGGCCCTGAGGGTATCCATGAGGGACTGCTCCTCCTCCGTAAGCCTGTAGGGATTCGACCAGTCTACTGTCGGAAAATGTGTATCAAGGAGCTCATATTCCCGGTCACCTATGAGCACGGTGCCCCTCTCCGGGTCTATCCTGTCAAGCAGAAGCCGATCGTCCATCCTGTACTCCGGATGGCGCCTTATGAGCTGTCCCTCGTACTTGAGCTGCATGATGGTTATGGCCTTCTGCATGCGGGCAGCCAGGAGCGGAGAGATCGAGTCATAGACATTTTCATCCAGTATATGTGGCCTGAAGCGCTCACAGGGATCGTCTCCGTAGGTCTTCTGGGCAAACATGCTGAGGGCCCGGAGGTTTATGCCGTAGCCGTCCTCCAGCACATCAAAGCTGTTGTAGCCCGTGGCCACCCTGAGCACATTGCAGATGCAGGCCTCATTGCCGCAGGCTGCTCCCATCCAGTCTATGTCATGGTTGCCCCACTGTATGTCCACATCGCCGTAGCTCATGAGCTCCTCCATGACCAGATCAGCCCTGGGCCCTCTGTCAAATATGTCACCTATGATGTGGAGCTGATCTATGGACAGATTGTGTATAAGATCGCAGAGCTCCACTATGAAGGAGTCGGCCGCCTCATTTTCCACTATGGAGTCTATGATGCTCTCAAAATATACCTGCTTGTCCTTTTCATTTTCGTCCGTATGGAGCATCTCATCCAGTATGTAGGCATAGTCCTCCGGCATCTTCTTACGGACCTTGGACCTGGTGTATTTCCTTGATACCAGCCTGCAGACCCTTATGAGCCTGTATATGATGGTCCGCTGCCAGGCGGCCGGAGCTCCCGATGCCACGGACTGCTTCTGGAGCTCCCTCCTAGGATAATATATAAGATGGGCCAGCTCCTGTCTCTCCTCCTCGGAAAGCTCTCCCTTGAAAATGTCGTCTATCTTGTCCCTTATGACTCCGGAGGAGGAACGGAGCAGGTGTATAAATGCCTGGTCCTCTCCGTGGATGTCCGAAAAGAAGTACTCGGTGCCCTTCGGAAGGCCCAGTATGGCATTGAGGTTCACTATCTCCGAAAGGCATTTGCGTCTGTTTGGAAACTTCTCAGAGAGAAGTTTAAGGTAGCTAAGGTCTCTCATGCTCATCCTCCATAAGGTCTGCGAAGCGTTTCCTTATCGGCAGTATGCTTCCCGCCGACATGGAAAGCTCATCCACATCCATATCCAGAAATGTCTCCAGGAGCTCCGGGTCTGCCGCCAGCTCCCCGCATATGCCTGCCCATATGCCCGCTGCGTGAGCGTTTCTGATGGTAAGTCTCACGAGGCGAAGCACCGCCTCAGGGCAAGCACCTGCTCCGGCTCCATCATCGCCGCCGGCAGCCGGCCCCGATATCCCGCCCTGCCACCGGTCCCTGGCCATGGTATAAGCCGTAAGATCATTTGTACCTATGCTAAAAAAATCGCTCTCTGCCGCGAGCAGGTCAGATGTGACCGCCGCCGCAGGAGTCTCTATCATGATGCCCTGGGGGACATCACGCTCAGGCTCGATGCCCCTCTGCCTAAGCTCCTGTCTGGCCTCCTCCATGATGGCCTTTGCAGCCCTCAGCTCCGAAAGCTCACTGATCATGGGGTACATGACATATATATGGCCATAGGCTGAGGCCCGGAGTATGGCCCGAAGCTGGATCCTCAAAAGCTCAGGCATCCTGAGGCAGAGCTGTATGCCCCTCAGGCCCTCGAGCTCCGGATGCTCCGCCATGCGTCTGCCATCCGCCTCCAGGAGCTTGTCGGCTCCAAGGTCAAAGGTCCTGATGATCACAGGTCTTCCAGCCATGGCCTCAGCCACAGCCCTGTATGCCTCAAACTGCTCCTCTTCATCCGGAAAGGCGCCCTTTGACAGATAAAGGAGCTCCGTACGGAAAAGGCCTATGCCCTCTGCCCCTGCGTCGATGGCCCCGTCCACGTCCTTCAGATCTGATATATTTGCATATAGCCTGACTCTCCTTCCCGAGGATGTATACAGGCTGCGGTCACGCAGGGCCCTGAGTCTCTCCTTCTCCTCAGCCGATGCTGAGACAAGTCTTTCGTATCTGGCCTCTGTCTCCCTGTCAGGCTCTGTCACGAGTTCTCCCTCGAAGCCGTCCACTATGGCTCTGTGTCCATCCTCTGAAACAAGATTCTCAAGCTCCGCTTCAGATATGCCGCTTATGACCGGCACTCCCCTTGACCTTGATATGATGGCCATATGAGAGTTCAAAGAGCCCGACATGGTCACGAAGGCCGATACGCCCCGCTCCAGCAGTCTTAGGGCCTCAGAGGGGTATATGTCCCTGGAGACTATAACAGTATCCTTGCCCACGGTCTCCAGGCTCAGCTCTCCGCCTTCTTCCATGGCAGCTATGACCAGATCCGCCATGTCCATTATATCATCCCTGCGGGCCCGAAGGAAAGCATCACCGGAGCCTGCCAGCTTCTCCGCATAGCCCTCGGCAGTCTGTCTTACCGCAGATGCCGCCCCCATATGCCTGTCCTCTATGAGCTCCCTGACCTCCTTTTCAAACTCCTGGTCAGAAAGCATGGCCATATGGGCCCTGAGCATGTCCATGGTCAGGCTGTCTCCTGCCTCCTCTGCCCTCTGGTACAGTCTCCTGAGCTCCGCCTCTGCCCGCTCCCTGGAAGCAAAAAAAGCCCGCAGCTCCGCCTCTGCTGAAGCTGCCTGGGCTTTATCCACGTCCTTATCCTTTCTCTTATGAAAATGTATCCTGCCATGGGCTATGCCCGGTGACAGTCCCACACCCTTGTAAATATCCATGCTCTACCTCATCTGTCAAGCTCGTCCATGATCCGAAAAGCCTCCAGGGGCTCTGCTATGATGGCATCGGCTCCATTGTCCCGAAGCTCCTTTTCCTCACGGAAGCCCCAGAGCACACCTACGGTATACATGCCTGCGGACTTGCCTGTCTTCATGTCCGTATCCGTATCTCCCAGATACATGCATTCAGAGGGCAGGGCACCAAAGCGGGCCGCTATACTCAGGGCTCCGTCCGGGGCAGGCTTCCTGGGTATGTCATCCGTAAGCCCCTGTACATGATCAAAAAGCTCAGGAGCAAAGAGAGAGCCTACTACCTCCTTGGTCTGGGCATCGGGCTTGTTTGACAGTACCGCCGTCCTTATGCCTCTTTCCTTAAGGGCAGAAAGGAGCTCCGGTATACCCTCAAAGGGCTTGACCTGATACATGCAGTACCTGGAAAACTCCTGCATGTAGCTTTGATAAAAATGCTCCAGATTCGACTCGTCCTTAGGGTCCAGAGGACAGCTTATGTTGTGGGTATCCTTGGTATATCGACGCACCAGCTCCCTGGCTCCGTCTCCCGCATAGTAGCGGAAGCTGTCCCTGGGAAGCTCCGACAGGCCCTCTCTCCTGAGGGACCTGTTTGCACAGTAGGCTATGGAGGTAAGGGTATCGGAAAGGGTACCGTCCAGATCAAATATACATGCCTTTATCATATCAGAATCTTCTCCATGTGTTCTTTACAAACAGCAGCATGATGGGGAATATCTCCAGTCGGCCTATGAGCATGTCCAGGCTCAGCACCCATTTGCTCAGATCCGAAAGAGAGGAGAAATTCCCCATGGTGCCCACTACTCCGAAGCCGGGTCCTATGTTGTTGAAGGTGGCGGCTACTGAGGTGAAGGTGGTCAGCCAGTCAAAGCCATCCAGCGATACTATGAGCACCGACACTGTAAATATGACAAAATATATAAATACATATACTCCCGTATTGCGGAGCACGTTTTCATCGGCGGCCTTGCCGTCCATGTGGACCTTCTTCACTATGTTGGGATGAAGGGCCACTGCCAGCTCCCTCTTGTAGGCCTTGGCCATAAGGAGTATACGGGACACCTTGATACCGCCGCCGGTCGAGCCTGCGCAGGCTCCTATGAACATGAGCAGTATAAGTATGCCCTGGGAAAGGTTGGGCCAGACGTTGCAATCCGTGGTGGCATAGCCCGTAGTGGTTATGATGGAGCCTACATGGAAGGCCGCGTCCTTCACCGCTATGGGGGCAGACTCATATACTCCGCCTACCATGAGGTCTATGCTTATGAGGCCTATGGCCGCCAGGATGATGAGCAGGTATGCCCTTACCTCCTCCATGCCAAATGCCATGCCGAACTTCCTTATGAGCAGGAAATAATAAAAGCTGAAATTAACTCCGAAGGCTATCATGCCCACGGTTATGACTATCTGCTGGGCTATGGTATAGGTCGAGCAGCCCGCGTTGAGCACAGAAAAGCCTCCTGTGCCCGCTGCGCCGAAGGTGATGCATATGGCATCAAATACCGGCATGCGCAGCACTATGAGGGTGATCATCATGCCCACGGTCATGACCGTATATATCTGATACAGGATCTTGGCAGAATCCTGGGCTCTCGGCACTATCTTCGATATGGAGGGGCCGGGGCTCTCCGCCTTCATGATATTCATCTGGGTACCGCCTGAAAATGGCACTATGGCCAGCATGAACACCAGTATGCCCATACCTCCTATCCAGTGCATGAAGCTGCGCCACATGAGTATGCCCTTGGGAAGGTCCTCCACCGAGGTAAATATGCTCGATCCGGTAGTGGTATAGCCTGACACGGTCTCAAAAACCGCATCCGCAAGGCTCGTAGTGGAGCCACTGAAAAGGAAGGGCAGCATACCTGTAAATGCGAGGGCTATCCAGGTCAGTCCCGTGGCCACATAGCCCTCTCTGGAAAACAGGAAGCCGCTCTCCGGCCTCCTCCTGGTGAGGACGATGCCTATGGCGAGGCATATGGCCGCCGTAAGTATATAGGGCATCAGGCTCTCTCCGTAGATCAGGGCACATACCCCAGGCACTATCATGAGCACTCCCTCTATCATGAGAGCCAGTCCTATGATGTATAAAACTATAGATATCTCCATGATGCTCCGTCCCTCCTCAGGCCAGGATCTCATGGAGCGAGGATATGCCCTTGTGGGTGGTGACCACTACCACCGAGTCTCCGCTCCTGATGGTATTTTTACCGGAAGGGATGATAAAGCTTCCGTCCCTGATGATACATGCCAGGATCAGGTTGTCCTTGAGCCTCTTACCCAGCTCCGTAAGAGGTATATCCGTAAGGTCCGGATCCTCACTGGCTATGAGCTCCAGTATCTCCACACGGTTGTCCAGATAACGGTATAGGGTCTCTACCTGTCCTCCTATGCCCTTGGACTGGGCTCTTACATACTGAGCTATAGTATCGGCGCATATGAGCTTCGGATACACTGCAGAATCCACATGGAGCTCATTCATGACATCGTTGAGATCAGTACGATTTATCTTGGTTATGACCTTGGCGTCAGAGACATTTTTAGCATAGGTGGCACTGATGATATTTTCCTCATCTATG
The DNA here is from genome assembly GCA_944380315.1 of uncultured Lachnospiraceae bacterium. GTDB lineage: Bacteria > Bacillota > Clostridia > Lachnospirales > Lachnospiraceae > Avilachnospira. The sequence continues at coordinate 456 of CALWHG010000004.1, read as the reverse complement.
CCTGTAAGTGGTACGAATGCATCCACATACTTAAGTCCCTGCTTAAGCAGGAAGCTCTTGTCAGTACCGTCTCCGTGTATGATCTCCGCGCCTGGGAAGCTTTCCGAGAGCATCTGGCAAGTGGACTGGTCTATCTCTATGACCCTGACCTGACGCTTTGCCTTAAGCAGCATGTCTGTCAGATAATAGGCTATGACTCCGCCTCCCGTGACGAGACAGGACAGAGCCGGCTCAGACTTGAGACCCAGGGTGCGCAGGAAGCGCTTCATCTCCTGGATGGTAGCCACTACGGATATGTCGTCCCCGTCATTAAGGATGAAATTACCAGAGGGTATGATGACCTCACCGTTTCGCTGTACCGCGCAGACAAGCATGTTGTAGTCATTGTCCGAGCCTATCTCCTGCAGGCTCTTGCCCTCTATGCTGTACATGCCGTCCACCCTCATGGTGAAGATG
>CALWHG010000003.1 GCA_944380315.1 uncultured Lachnospiraceae bacterium | reverse complement strand
TTACGCTTATATTCATAAGAATATCGCATATGAAAATACCCTCCTTACTGGTTGTCCAGTAAAGAGGGTACATATCACGTGGGCGGTTACTTTTTTCGTATTAATATGGTATTTTATTGCTTTACTTAAATTTTAGCTAAAGTTTTCATATTGCCATTTGAAGAATGGTAAGATCAAAGATATATAGTAATATCCATACTAGTATAAAACGAATTTTATGATCATCTTTGACTGTTCTAAAGTATAGATAAATTGGGATAAAAACTAATCCGAGTATGAACATATACAAAGGATACTCATGAGATGCTCTGTTTTTAAAATAATCATACGATAAAAAGATTATATTAAAAATAAAAACTATGATAAAAACTAAAGCTATGTCACTCAAAAGTAAATGCAATATGATTGATATAGTCAGGGGAATTATGGCTAATCCCCATAAAGTTATTTGATCGTTCATGATGTTGCTCCTTTTATATTTTAAGCAAGAATAACTTCTATGCCAGAATTCCTAAACTGAGAAATGCTGTCTTTATTCTCTTCAGTTTCTACAGTTATTATTGCGTCAATATCTCTGAAGCTACAAACAGGATAAAATCCACTAGAGAGGAACTTGGAAGAATCTATCAACAAAATTACTTTGTTTGAGATTTCTACCATTTTATGTTTGATATCCATTAAGAATGGTGTGGATATAGTAGGGCCGGTAGTGTGAAGGATTCCGCAAGATCCCATAAACGTTATGTCAGCTCTGATCTCAGAAAAAAACTCAGTTGTGTTTACACCGAAGATCGCTTTGCTGTAATGGTGAACGACTCCAGGAGGCATTGAAACTGTGGAGAAGTTTGTTAAAGACAGCGCGACATCTAATCCATTTGTAATAATGCAAACATTTTCCATTTCTGTATGCGTGTTTAATTGTCGCGCCAGTTCCAATATAGTAGTTCCAGAATCTAAAAGCACAGAACTATTTGAATGAATCATTTGAATAGCACAAGTTGCTATCCGCCGTTTTTCAGCCTGGAACATGTTTATACGGTCTTTATTGTCACTATTATTAAAATTCTCATTTAAATACGCATATCCTCTTGATCGTGATAGTTGATGATTTGCTTCCAATTCAAGAAGGTCACGCCGGATGGTGGTTGGTGTGACTGAAAACATTTTCGATAGTTCATCAACTGACACGATTTTTTTCTGTATCAATAACTTCATAATAGCATCTTGTCGAGGATTGTTTTTCAAAGCCATGGATATTCCCTCCACAGATATATTTATATAGTAATTATAATAAAATAAATGAAATAGTAAAGCAATAATGTAAGAATACGAACATTTTTGTGTTCGCAACATGCCATTTAATGAAATGCCGCATGTATATATTGACTATAAAGTGTGAAATGATGTATATATTGTTGTGAAAATATACAAAACCCAACAAACAAAAAACAGTCAAAACAAATTTAAACGAACATTATGCGACAATACAAACGCATTTTTGTTCACACTTTTTATGAAAGAGGCAATCAGAATGTTCAAAGAGGCTAGGAAAAATAATCAAAAGTTGATATTTGGGCTTATACATTTAAAGCCTATGCCTGGTACTCCTTTCTACCAGGATGGAGATTATGAAGCATCTATTGAGAAGGCTATAAGAGATGCGAAGGCTCTGGAAAATGGAGGAGCATCTGGATGTCTTATACAAACCGTGGACAAGGTTTATCCGGTTGGAGATGACAGTGATTATGTAAGAGCCACTTGCTTGGCAGTTATAGCTAATGAAGTGAAGAAAAATGTTGGACCGGATTTTAAAATCGGAGTTCAGCTTATGTGGAACTGCATAACACCATCAATTGCAGTCGCAAAATCAGTTAAAGCTGATTATACAAGGTGTACGGCGCTGGTTGGGCAAACGACTTCTCCATTTGGAGGTGTTATCAATGCTGATCCACTGAAGGTATTAGAGTATAGGAAGAAGATAGAAGCCGAAGATGTAGAGCTTCTTGCTGAGATAGCGGGCTACCATTTCCATGGAGGATACGATAAGGAAGCTCTACTCAGCAGAGTTGCATCTGCAGTAATGGTTAGAGCTAACGCCGTAGAGATAATGAGTAAAAATGAGGAAGAGAATAATAGGATGGAGCTTGATATAAGAGAAGCTTATCCAGACCTTCCGATCATTCTTGGAGGAGGAACTGATGTAAAGAGTGCTGCTTCGAGACTGAGAAATGCAGATGGCGCGCTGGTCGGCAGATGTTTTGAAGGAAATAATTGGGGCGGTGGAATAGACGAGGCGATAGTTGCTTCTTATATGAAAGAGGTAAGAAGCATATCAGGCTGAACTTAATGGGAGATCCCATTAACTATATATGTAGAAGGAGGAAAAAAATGAAAAAACGTATTGCAGGACTTTTGGCAGTAGCTATGATGGCTGCATCACTTGCAGCATGTGGAAGCTCTGCAGAAGAAACCACAGCTGCAGCGGCTGAGACTGAGGCTGCAGCAGAAGCAGAAACAGAAGCTGCGGGAGAAGAAGCAGCAGAGGCAGGCGGAGAGGATTCCGTTGAAGGCAAGAAGCTTTTGTTCTTTGCTTTCCAGAACATAGGAGATTATGGAACAAATGACCTTGGATACTATGCAGCTCAGGAGATTGCAGAGAAGCATGGTGTAGAGATGACCCTGGTAGAGGGAGGTCTTGATGCTTCAACAAGAACTACCACACTTCTGGATGCCATTGAGACAGGTGGTTATGATTATGTAATAAGCTCAAGCTGGTATATTCAGGATGACCTGCTTGCGAATGTGGGCAACTTCCCTGATATGAAGTTCATTCTTTATGATACAGCACCTACACTTGATCTTAGTGAGTATCCCAATGTATTTGGTGTAAGTTTCAGACAGGATGAAGGTTCTTTCCTTACAGCTATCTATCAGTGTCTTATGACAGAGTCAAATCATATCGGAGCAGCTGCGAACCAGGACTCTCCTATACTTAATGACTTTGTAACCGGATGGCTTGCAGGCGTAAAGTATTATAACGATAATATGGCAGCCGAGGGTGAAGAGGTTGAGTACGATATAGCTTACTATTCTGATCAGACAGTTCAGGGTTGCTATGAGACTGTAAACGTACTGTATGGAAATGGTTGTGATGTTGTATATAACATCGGTGGATCTTATTGCCTTGGTGCTCTTCAGGCTTGTACAGAGGCTGGAGGAATTGAAAATGGCAAGTATCTGATCGGTGTTGACTATGACCAGTGGACAACATATGCAAACTCTGATGCAGATGTTCAGGGATATGAGAACCTTGTAACATCAATGGAGAAGAGGATCACAGAGTGCTGCGTACAGGCATTTGATGGTATAGTTGACGGAAGCCTTGAGATGGGCAATGTTAGATTCGGCATTGCTAATAATGGTGTAGGACTTTCCTACAACGATAACTACTATGCACATACCCCTGAGGATGTTCAGGAGCAGGTAACTGAGGTTGAAAATAAGATAAAGAATGGTGAGATCGTAGTTCCTAGCTATTATGATCTTCCTGATTATGAGACTTTCGCTCAGTTCAGAGATGACCCTGATTATCGCTTAGAAGGATTTTCAAACTAATAGTAACTTGAGTTTTTATAGGGCTGCCGCACAAAGGCGTGCGGCAGCCTTTTTAAAGGTAGGTGGAGTGATGGCTAAAGAACTTTTAAAAATGGAAGGGATTACCAAGATCTATAGCAATGGATTCATGGCTAATAAAGATATATCCTTTACCGTTAATGAAGGAGAGATCCATGCGCTTATAGGGGAAAATGGCGCAGGCAAGACCACGCTCATGAAGATCCTTTTCGGACTGGAAGATTGCCAGCAAGGAAAGATCTTTATTGAAGGCAAAGAATGCCATATGGAAAATCCTTTGGATGCTATAGCTAAAGGTGTAGGAATGGTTCACCAGCATTTTATGCTTGTCCCGAATCTTACTGTAGCAGAGAATGTGGTTTTGGGTATAGAGCCAGGCCCTGGGCAGATCTTTGATAAGAAAACAGCTATAAAGATGACAGAAGAGGCATCGGAAAAGTTCCAGCTGAAGGTAGATCCCAATGCCCTAGTCAGAGACATAAGTGTCGGTCTTAAACAAAAAGTAGAGCTCTTAAAAGCATTGATCAGAGGTGTTAAAGTCTTGATCCTTGATGAGCCTACAGCGGTACTGACACCGCAGGAGGTAAGAGAACTTTTTGTTCAGCTTAAAAATTTGAAAGAGAATGGATATGGAATAATCTTTATCTCTCATAAGCTTGATGAAGTTATGGAGCTGTGTGATTCAGCTACTGTACTTAGACATGGAAGAGTATCGGGCTTTATAAAGAGAGAGGACATGGATGAAAAGACTCTTTCAAGACTCATAGTTGGAAGAGATATAGTAAATTCTATAGAAAAGGATGATGCAAGTACAGGGGAAACAATACTTAAGATAAGAAATGTTTCATATGTAGATGATATTGGTAAGAAGATCGTAAATGATGTGTCCTTTGGAGTAAGAGCTGGAGAGATAGTTGGTATAGCCGGAGTAGAGGGAAACGGCCAGAATGAAATCTCTGAAATGATCACAGGCCTTCTTCCTATGACCGAAGGATCAATAGTTATAAATGGAACGGAAATCAAGGGTCTAAATATAAATCAGATCAGGAAGCTGGGTATAGCGCATATCTCGGAGGATCGTATGACCTATGGATGTGCTCAGGATATGTCGATCTATGACAATCTTGCTTCAATTTACCTGGACAATCCTAAATTTATAAAGGGAGCATTTATTGATCAGAAAGCGCTGTCGAAATACGTAAAGGATTGCATAGAGGAATTTGAGATCGCTTGTGATTCGGAAAAGAGCCCGGTCAGGATGCTTTCAGGAGGAAATATTCAAAAGGTAATCGTTGCGAGGGAATTTACCAGTGGGGCTAATATAATCATTGCTAATCAGCCTACTCGTGGTATTGATGTAGGAACTGCATCACTTATACATAAATTGCTTCATAAGTATACTAGAGAAAAGGGATTTGGGGTACTCCTTATTTCTTCTGATCTTAATGAAGTAATGAATTTGTCAGACAGGCTTCTGATCATGAGAAATGGTAAGATTGCTGCTCAGTTTACAGATACTTCTAAGGTCAATGATGAAATGATGGGTGAGTATATGCTCGGCATCAAGAAGATGACAGAAGAAGAAAGGGGTGAGCTGTATTGAAAAAAGTACAGAGAGTTGAGGCCATATTTGAGCTTTTGCGCGTAGTTTTGGGCCTGCTCGTAGCATATTGTATCACACTTGTGCTTATAGTGATTACTTCTGATGTTTCAGCTGGTGAGGTCATTCAGAACTTTGTTCTTGGTCCTTTTACAACTCCTAGAAGGTTTGGCCAGTTGATGGGTAAGTTTATCCCCTATGTATTAGGTGGATGCGGAATGTGCTTCATTTATGGATGTGGAAGATTCAATCTTATAGGAGAAGGTATAGTAAATTTTGCTCCTGCAGTGGCTTGTATAGTGCTGTTTAATACTCCGATCTTTGATGGTATTCCTTGGATCCTGGGAGTGGCGATATTGCTCATAATATGCTGTGCAGTTGGTGGCGCACTTGCCATGGTGCCGGCAATAGGTAGAGAAAAGCTTAAAGTTTCGGAAATGGTAACTTCGATCATAATGAACTATATGCTGCTTTACCTGTCTTTATGGCTTTTAAAGATGTTCTTTACTGATAGAGGACAAGCATTCCTTTGCAGCCCGATGTATCCTGATAATGGAAAGTTTTTTCAGCTTATATCTGGCACTAATCTTCACGCAGGAATATTTATAAGTATTATTGGATGGGTGATCGCATGTCTTATGTATGACAGAATGCGTATAGGAACAAAGATCCGTATATGTGGATCTAATGGAATGTTTGCAAAGTATTCTGGACTTAATACTACAAAGGTAATACTTATAGCACAGCTTATAGGAGGATTATATGCCGGAGCTGCCGCTTGCGTAGATGCTTTTGGAATGTATACCCGTTATCAGTACAGCACACTGACAAACATCGGTATGGATGCGCTGATAGTTGCAGTTATTGCTAGGAAGAAACCTATCTATATACCTTTAGCTGCATTTGTATTGGCTTATGTAAGAACATCTGCAGTTGTACTTAATCTTTCTTCCAACATTCCTATCGAGTTTGTAAATATGATGCAGGCAGTACTTATACTGTTTATAGCTGCTCAGAATTTCCTGAAGAAGTCAAAGGATAAAGTCATTTACAAGATGTCGATGGAAAATGAAAAACAGGAAAAGAAAGGAGAGGTTGTGGCATGAGCATAGAATATATCGAGACATTTTTCTTCTCAGCTTTAAGAATAGCTACCCCGATAATGTATGTTGCTTTATGCGCAACCATATCACTACAGGGTGGTTTGACAAATATGGCAGCAGAGTCAATGATGCTTATATCTGCTGTTACCGGAGTTATTTTTAGTGCTTTGACACAAAATCTGTTATTAGGAATATTGGCTGGAGCATTGAGCTCTGTTCTGATCACGCTGTTCCTTTGCTTTGCGGCATTTATAATGAAGGTCGATCTGTACCTCATGTCCATTGCTCTGAATACAGCAATGTCAGGAGCAACTATTTATATCATGTGGGTGATGACTGGAAATAAAGCAAATACTGCTGGATATTTTGCGTCCCTTCAGATGCCCGAGGTTAATATTCCTATTATTCAGCATATTCCATTTATAGGAAATATCATTTCCGGACAAAATGGGTTTACCTATATTGCTATCATTATGATATTCGTGGTTTGGTTCCTTATATTCAGGACAAAGCTTGGACTTAGGATCAGAGCTGTGGGTCAGAATCCCCAGGCTGCAGAGTCTGTAGGAATAAATCCTTATAAGATCTATACGATAGCATTTGTAATGGCAAGCCTGATCGCCAGCCTTGGTGGAATGTTCCTGTCAATGGGATATCAGAACATGTTTATTCGTGATATGACAGGTGGTAAAGGCTTTATCGGAATGGCTGCTGCAACCATAGCAAATGCTTCTCCTATAGGAGCTGCTCTCCTGGCAATAGTATTTGGATTGGCAGATGCTATCACAAATTATTCAAAGCTTTATATCACGGATTCGCAGTTTCTTTCAGCGATGCCTTATATAATTACAACCTCTCTCTTATTTATACTTTCCTATGTACGTGTAAAGAAAAATGAGAGTGATATGAGAAAGAGAAAACTGGCTGCACTTAAGGCGAGTGAAACTCAGGAGTAAATCAAACTGGAGGCGTTTATGGATTATGTTATAGGCGGAAATGTGATGCTTGACAGAGTTACATTTCTTGATGGAACTAAATCATCAGAACATATTGGAGGTCCTGCAACATTTGCTTATTCAGGAGTAAGACTTTATACAGACAGCGTGATGCAGTGCTCTAATGTTGGAGAGGATTATCATCCGTTATTTGACCCTTGGATGGCTAAAAACGATGTTATACCGGATGGAATAAAGGTAAAGTGTGAACATTGCAATCATTCATATTTAGTTTATAACGAAGATGGTACATATAGCCCTGATCCTTCTGCAAAGAGATTTAGAAGTGACTGGATCCAGGATTTTGGCTATATGAAAACGTCTCCTGAAGAAATAGGAGTATGGACTCAGCAGGGCGGTGTAAAGGGAGTATATGTAGCTCAAAACGTTGATCGTGTTTATTGGAGAAAAATGAAAGAGATAAAGGCACGAGACGGTTTTAAGCTCATGTGGGAGATCGAAGGCCCCAGCTCGTATAAAGAGTTCATGCCTGAGGTATTGAATGCCATTGAGAACGTTGACATATTTAGTATCAATGTACAGGAAGCACGACACTTATTTGAAGTAGAGACTGAGGAAGAATGTATAAAGGAGCTTCAAAAGCTCCCGGTAGATATGACTCTTTTCAGGGTAGGCGGAAAAGGTGCTTATATGGTAACTCCGAATAAGTACTATTATCTCCCTCCTGCGCCGTCTGACAAGATAGTAGATCCGACGGGCTGTGGAAATACTTCAACAGGAGCAGCATTATATGCATATGCAGAGGGGTATGATGCATTAATGGTTGGTATTATGGCGAATGTTGCAGCTGCTCAGAACATAAGGCAGTTCGGAGTTATTCCTGACTTTAAGGCAGTAAGAGAGTTTGCGTTTAATCAGGCAGAGGAGCTTTATAAGAAGTATAAGGCTCAGTATGCTTAAAACATTTGGAGGGTTTATGGATAAGAATGTATATTCCAATCCACTTGGTGACCAGGTATTAAGCTTGCCTAAAATGATTGATGAGCAGGTTGATTACTGCTTTTCCGACGAAGTTCAGCAGAGTATTATGACTATGGCTGAAGCTTTTGACATAAGGAAAATCTATATTACCGGCTGTGGCGATTCTATCGCCGCAGCCGGTGCAATGGCTTCTATAATGCTAAAGCTATCAGGAGTTTTTAATTGCGACATGGTAGAAAGCATAGATTTTACCAGGTATATGATGTCAAAAGATATTGGTATAGGGGAGCCTAATAGTCCGTTAGTGATAGGGATAAGTGCGGGGGGAAGTACCTCCAGGGTGATTGAAGCTTTAAAAAAAGCTAATGAAATGGGAGCCTTCAGCTTTGCACTTACAAATAATGGAGAAAGCGCAGTAGCAAAAGAAGCAAAAAGATCCTTGGTATTAAATACTCCTAAAATGAAGGATGATTTTCCCGGACTTAGATCCTATCTTGCAAGCATGGTAGGGTTATTAGCCATAGCCTGTAGGATGGGCAGAGTGAGGAATGTATTGAAGCCCGGCGAAGATAAAGCAATAGCAGAGGAAATCAAAGCTTATGTACATAGTTATGAGGAATGTCTTTCTGAAATAGATGAAAAGATGTTTGAACTGGCACAGACTTGGAAAGACTTTGAGCGGTTTGATTTTATAGGGGATGGTGTGGAATTGTATTCTGCATTATTTGGCCTTGAAAAGTTTGCGGAGTGCACAGGTACGATGGGAAATTATGATGATTCAGAGGATTGGTGTCATATAGACTATCATATCAGTGGTCCTGAAACTATCGGCACAGTAATCTTTGCAGACAGAACAAGCAATAGCTATGGCAGGACTATAGAAACTGTAAATGCCGCAGTTGGTATAGGTCGTCCAGTCCTGGTTATAACTAATGGAGATATAAAGGATTTCCCGGAGCAGGCAAATGTAGTTAACATTCCGGAAACAAAACCTGGATTTGAATGGATGCTTCCGCTTATGGATTATTCACCGGCGGCATTGTTAGCGGGATATTGCTGTACTCTGGCAGATAGGAAATTCTTTAATGAATATGACCCCAAGGCTAAAGAATATAATGGATCTGGTAAATATTTTGCTGATGGCACTAGAACAATGAAGAATAGTAAGATCGAAATATATATTTGAGGTATAAACATGTTCGTTCGGGATTATATTCAGACAGAATTTAAGGGGTATCCTTCAATAACTGAAAATGTAGTTAAAGCTGTAGAGCAGAGTGGAGTAAAAGAAGGATTATGCATAATAAGTGTACCAGATATGACTACGGCTTTATGTATAACTTCATTTTGGGATAAAAGAGGACTGGATGATCTAAATGATGAGATCGATAGGAATTTTCCAGCCAGGGTACATTATAAAAGCCAGATAACTCCATTTGATGCTTCCGGAAATGTCAAGGCTGCAGTTGTTGGAAGAAGTACAACGATATTGATCAACAATGGAAAGTTAGTACTAGGTTCTTCTCAAGGCATTGTACTACTGGAATTTGATGGGCCCAGAGAAAGGGCGTTTGATATTCAGATCATAGAAAAGAACTTAAGCCTGTATAAGCATAGTTTTAAAACTCAATATATGGGTATGATAGACTTAACTGACAATGTACGCCAGTATGTTGCTGAAAGTGGAATTAAAGAAGGAATATGTCATGTTTCTCAGCTTCATTCAACTGCGGGATTATTATTATGTGATAATTCACCAGACTCCATGAAAAACATAATGGATGATATTGAAAGGATGGTTCCGACAAGAGCAGATTTTAAGCATAGAGAAACCGCATCAGATGCAGGAGGACATGTAAAAACAGCTTTAACCGACAGCCAGATTTCTTTATCTATTCATGATGGTGAGCTTCAAATAGGAAAAGATCAGGCAATAGTTTTTGCCGATTATGATGGTCCTAGACCAAGGACGATATATGTTGGAGTAGTTCACTAATGTATGTAGAATGGAGATAGCGATGGAAAAAATACAATTCGACAATCAGCTCCGTAGGCAATGTTTAAATATACCTGTTATGTGTGAGACACAGATCGAAGGTATAAAAAAGGGCTTGGAAGCTGTACCGGGAGATCTTCTTAAGAAGATAAGAAAGATCTATCTTACAGGATGCGGAGATTCTTATCTGGCTGGAATAGCTTCTGTCCCTGTATTCAAAAAATATGCCGGAGTGTTTGGGTCAAACTTTGAAGCAATACGTTGTATTGATGCTGCCAGATATATTGAGTATGGAGAAGGACAGGAAGATACTACTTTAGTGATTGGCATAAGTGCATCCGGAAGCCCGATAAGAGTAATGGAGGCATTGCGCAGGGCGAATAGCAAGGGATGTCATACTATGGCGGTGACTAATATTCCTGATTCACGTGCTGCTAAAGAAGCGGAATATGCGCTTATAGTTAATACCCCTGTATTTCCTGAGCCTGGTCCTGGACTGAGGAATTATTATGCTTCTATTTTAGGACTTTCCATGCTTGGGGTAAAACTGGGGATCTCTAAAGGGCTGATAGATGCCTCTGCAATGGACGTATTTTGTGATGCAGTGAAATCATACACTGAAGCATACAAACAGGAATTTGAATCTATAGATTCGTTGATGTTTGAAACAGCAGTTGCTTGGAAAGACCATATAGCTGCGGAGGTTATAGGGGATGGTCCTTTATATTCTACAGCTGCATTTGTGGGAGCAAAATATGTAGAAGCAGCAGGAATGATGACAAATGCGATCGATTCAGAGAACTGGTGTCATGTCAATTATTTCAGACATGATCCTGAAAAGATAGGACTTATTTTTATTGCCAGTGCAAACGATAAGGATCATTCAAGGATGATAGAAACTATGCAGCAGGCAAGAAAAATAGGTCGACCCTGCGTGTTGATCGTTGATTCCACAAAGGATGTTTATGGAGCCCCCGATGATGTTATCGTATGCGAGGTGCCTAAAACTCCAAAAGATTTTGAGATTTTGATGCCTCTATTAAACTTCATTCCTGGAACACTATTGGCAGCTTATGTTGCTGCTCTTAATAATGAAGTATATTTCAGGGGAGAAGATTCTTTACAAAAAAAATCAAAGATAGGATCGACCATAGGTAATAGTAAGGTGGAGATCATATAGAGGGGGAAAAATGATTTACTCTACAAATATTATAATAGATAAATCAGAAAATTATGATATCACAGATACAGTTAACAAAGCAATTAAGGAGAGTGGTATTACAGAAGGCCTTTGTACTATTTCTGTGCATGATCCTAATGTTGCCATAATCTTCATACCTGAGGCAAGGATGGAAATTGTAGAAGACATCAGCGATGATCTGGAACGAGTATTTCCGCCTCGATGCAATTATAATGGCGACAGTGGCCCGGAAGAGGCAGCAGGGAAAAGTAAAACGGCTTTAGTTGGTTCGTCTAAAGATATCATTATTCATGATGGAAAAGCATTGATTTTTCAAAGGATTATAATCAAAGCTTTTGATAAGTCAGCAGAGGTTGATTTAATAATCAATTGCATTTAAATCGTTTGGGACATTTAATTATGGAAACCTATTTTTCTTTGGAAGTATCTATGTTCCTCACATTGCTTGCAGCGGCAATGTGGGGAAGCTGGATGCAGATTCAAAAACATTTAAATGGATATCCTATAGCTGGAGTAATCTTTTGGCTATATACTTTTTCTTTTATTTTGATCTGGGCCATCACCATTGTGGTATCACCGTTTCTGTTAGACCGTAGTATATTTTCCATATCGATGGAAAACATAGATACAGTAATAGATATACTCATAGGTGGCGGCCTGATGTCTTTGGGGCTGTATTGCTCCCTTGTGGTTATAGGAAAGGTCGGATTATTATTATCGACTACGATAAGTGGTGGTATAGGTATAATACTTGGAGTATTTACGTCGATAGCTGAAGAAGGACTTCCTAAAGATGAAACGGCATTGGTTTTGATCATAGCAACTACGGTTATTTTGATTTTGGCAGGCTTTGTTTGCGCCTTTGCTTCAAGATCAAGAGATAAAGATCATAATGTCCAAAATGATTCAAGAACAATATCAATTGGCGTAATAATCCTTATGCTGTTCACAGCGATCCTTCAAAACGGTTGGTCAATGGGTACGGCAGCAGGTACTGCACGTGGATTTGCACCGGTATTGACATGTGCATACATGGCATCTGGATCATTTATTAGTGTTGCAATAGTCACTGGAATACAGTTTTCTGTAAAAAAACAGTGGAAAGTAGTTTTTGGTGTTGGACAAAGCAAGAAGCCTATTATAATGTCTGCTATTGCCGCGCTTTGCCATTACGGCGGTAATCTGATGTCTATATATTCCATGCCTGCATTAAGTGCCACCGTTTCATTTTTATTTGGAAAGACAGCAAATGTATGGACTATATTTTGGGGAATATACTATAAGGAATTCTCAAATATCAGCAAAAAAACAAAACTCCTTTTATGCTGTGGAATAGGGTTGTATTTTGTTGGGGTAATGTTGCTTGGTATTTATTATTTATTCTGAGTGTCATTAAATCAGAGATTATATCAAATAGTAATTTGCTTGGAGATGCTGTTCATGAATAATAAGAAAATACATTATGCCTGGAAAATAATGATAGCCTGTATGTGCATCAAGATGGGCTCTGCAGGGGCACTTACTGTTGCTATGGGAAATTTTGTTACCCCCATAGTTCAAGACCTTGGATGTGAAGTAAGTAGTTTGACCATGTATGTTAGCATTCAGGCTATCTCAATGGCATTAATGTATACGACTGCGTCAAAGATTCTACTTAGCCGGAAGATAAATCTGGTCATGGGGATCGCTTCAATCGCTGAGATCACTGGACTTGCGTTAATGTCGACATATAGATCTCCATATATGTTTTATTTTTCAGGCTTGATCACAGGAATAGCTCAGGCTTTTACTGGATATGTAGCTATACCGACCGTGATCAATATGTGGTTCAGGAAAAGAGCAGGAACAGTTTTGGGTGCTGTTATTGCTGTGGGTAGTGCAGCCGGTATCGTATATAATATGCTATCTGCTCAACTTATAGTAGTATTTGGTTGGCGAGTAGCTTATTTGATCTTGGCATTGATCGCATCAGTCATCACGCTTCCAGCAGTATTTTTAATAATTAGAACTCCCAAAGAAATTGGGGAGCAACCGTATGGAATTAAAGAAAGCCATTGCTTTGAAACTGACTCGAGAGAAACATCCGAAAGCAGTATTCAGGAATGGGGACTTACTTTAAAACAGGCATTTAGATCAGGCTTTTTTTATCTGGCATGGCTTGCCTGCATAGTTATAAGCTATGCTAGCGGCGTATCTGGATATACCGCAACGTATACTACTATGGAGTTGGAACAGAGTATATCTTTTGGGTCTGTGGCTGGAATAGCGGTCAATATAGGAACTATAATAAGCAGTCTTGTTCTTGGCAGATTAAATGACAAATTTGGCGTTAAGGCAGGCCTGATTTGGGGTGCGGGAACAGCGCTTATTGGGTATTCGATAATGCTTCTAAGCAGAGCAACTCCACTATTTGTGATACCTGGAGGCTTTATAGTGGGGCTTGGCGCAAGCATGTATGCTGTTCAATGCCCGCTTCTTGCCAAAAGTATAGTTGGAACAAGAAATTACTCTGAGATTTGGTCCTGGATGATGATGGCAAATAGCCTTATAGGAGGAGGATTATATTCTTCAATAGGACTATTCTATGATAAGTTCGGGACATACGCGGGTGCATTTTTAATGGCCATAGTTTTGTATTTTATAGCAATGGTTATTGGTATCACAGCAAATAATTTTTCTGTGGCTAATAGAAAGAAGGAGATATGAAAGAGACTAAACAAAAAAGACATTATGCCTGGACTATAGTGATATGCTGTGTGCTTGTGTATTTTACCACCAGTGTAGTTACGGTCAGTCTTGGTAACTTTGTATCTCCCGTTGTTAATGATTTTGGCATACAGGTATGGCAGATGATGCTGGTAAGCAGTATAGAGTGCGCTGTCATGGCGGTGCTTTATCCTGTGGCTGGCAAGGTGCTAAATACCAAAAAGCTTAGGTATGTAGTACCGCCTATGCTCCTTCTCATGCTGCTTGGCATGTTCCTGATGGGTTCATACAGCTCTATCAATGGCTTTTATGTTTCAGCTGTCATGATAGGTATAGGCTGTGCGTTCACCCAGTACCTGGCTATGCCCCTCATCATAAACATGTGGTTCAAAAAGCAGACGGGTACAGCTCTTGGTATCTGTGTTTCCTGCGGCAATGCGTTTGGTATCATATTCAACCTTATAAGCGCTCAGCTCATCGTCAGGTTCGGTTGGAGGTCTGCGTATCACATACTTCCCATTATACCTCTCATAGTGGCTATACCTTATATCTTTACACATCTTAAGAGTCCCTCTGAGATGGGGATACTTCCTTATGGCGCTGAGGATGAAAACTTAAAATCAAATGATAATGACTCAAAAGTATGGGGTGTTGATAGGAAAATAGCTTTTGGACTTCCCATGTTGTATTTCGCATGGGCGGTTTGCCTTTGTTATAGCGTTGGAAGTAGTGTGCCCAATAACATCGCCACCTTTGCCACACTTGAGCTGGGACAGAGCGTTGAGATCGGATCCATAGCTTCAAGCATTTACAGTGTGGGCGCAGTCTGCTGTGGATTTATCCTTGGAAAGATAAATGATAAGTTTGGAGTTAAAGCGGGCATGATCTGGGGCATGGTATTCATGGCACTTGGTATGGGCGGTATGATGCTGTCCATACAGAATCATTCGCTTCTGATCCCTGCATGCTTCCTGACAGGCTTTGGAGGACTCAACATGTACAGCGTGCAGGCACCTTTGGTAGCCCGTACAGTAGTGGGAGACAAATATTATTCCGATATCTGGTCTATACTTATGATCGGAAACAGTATGATAGCAGCATTTGTTTCATCTCCCATAGCCGGCATTTACGATGCCACCGGATCCTTTACCGGAGCTTTTGTCATAGGCATAGTGACCTACACAGCAGCCTTTGTTTTCGGCTGCATAGCACTCAGTATGAGCAGAAAATATCGGGCAAGCCATGCATCGGCATAAGCAGGCTTGAGATATATCAAAATATATCCCTTTGACAGGAGGTTTGGTCTGCTTCCTGTAAAAGAAAGGAGGTAAGACTTGAAAAAAGAAGATTATTTCAACTCGATCACACATCAGGTGGAGGATCTGAGAGAGCTGTGCGGGGTCCAGGCTGACCTGTGCTTTGACCTTGGGAAGCTGGAAAAGGTCATGGACAGGAAGACTGCCGCGGGCATCAGGCGTGTCATACTGACCGGATGCGGAGATTCCTACTCTGCGGCGGGAGCCATGCTCAAGGGCTTCAGGAAGCTCAGCGGTCTCAAAAAGGTCAATGCTCCTGACATCATGGACCTCTGCGCCTTCTACAGCGATGCAAGGCTCAGGAAGGGATATGCACCTGAGGAGGTGCTGGTGGTGGCCATCAGCTTCAGCGGATCTGCAGAAAGGCTGGCTGTCGCGCTCAACAAGGCTGCAGATCATGGACTCGATTCCATGCTGATCACCAGGACGCCTGATTCCAGAGGCGGAAGGGCAGCCAAGAGGATATTCAATGTGGAGACTCCTGACGGCTGCAACTCTCCGGGACTTAGGTCCTATTTTGCCAGCATGATGGGTCTTACGGCTCTTGCGGCTTATATAGGCGTATGCCGTGGGGTACTTGATGAGGCAGGCTTTTACAGCCTTAAGAGAGAGGTGGTCTCCTATGTTCAGAGCTTTCTTGAGGACCTGCCCCGCATAGAGGAGCAGATGTTTGAGGAGGCCATACGCATGAAGGACCTCAGCAAGTTCGAGCTCATAGCAGATGCCAACGAGGGCTTCTCGGCTCAGTTCGTGGAGCAGAAGTTCATAGAATGCGGCGGAGTCTATTGTGACCATACCACCTCTGAGGAGTTTGCCCATATCAGCTATTTCCTTAGGGCGCCGGAGGAGGTCGGTACCATAGTCATGATCAACGAGGCAGATCTGAGCCTCAGCCGTATGAAGGATACGATCAACGGATGTCTGGCGCAGCACAGGCCCACACTCATAGTTACGGACCTTCCGGAGGAAGCATTCCGCATGGAGAAAAAGGAGGGAGAGGAGCCGGACAACATCTACGGCATAGCAGACAGCGGCTATGATTCCATGGCTGCAGCAGGCACTGCAAGTGTTTGCCGCATCGTAAAGGCTCCTGAGCAGTGGATGTCTCCACTGGTGGATTTCATACCGGGATCTCTGCTGGCGGCATATCAGGCAGCAGTGAGGGAGCACAACTTTTTCAACGGACGTTATGATTTCAGGACTGAGACCTGGGTAAGCTGAGGTGAGATATGTACAGAAGACTGAATGATCAGAAATATTATAGGAAGTTTTATTTTCAGGATAGCTTCCATGCTCAGTGCATGGACGTGGATCCCCTTACCATGGCTCAGGTGGAGCGCTCCATCGAGGGAGTGAAGAAGATCATGGAGCATCCCGCTCTGAAGGGAGCGAAGCATGTGCTGGCTACGGGCTGCGGTGACTCCAACCTGGTGGCATTTTCCGCCAAGGCTGCCTTTGAGCATTATCTTCCCGATGTGGAATACGAGGCTGTGGAGGCCATAGAGCTGAGCCGTCATTATGACTACGAGGGGCAGAGTGAGGATACCATAGCTCTGTTCATAAGCGTATCCGGACGTATATACAGGACCATAGAGGCCATGAAGCAGTGTAAAAAGCATGGCATAACCACGGTGGCCATCACGGACAGCCCTGAGTCTCCTACTGCAAAGGAGGCGGACATACTGTTTTATACAAACAATCCACCGGGAGACAACAACGCAGGGCTTCGTACCATTTATTCAAATACGGTCAGCACCATCATACTGGCGGCAGCCATGGCGGAGACTCGCACAGGGGGAGACCGGCTTCGTGAGCTTCATGATGCGGTGCAGCGCTATCACGACAGCTTCTTTGCCAAGCTTGACGTCATAGACGATACCTGCTTTGCCCAGGCCATAGCATGGATGGACAAGAAGGTGCTTGGCGTGGTGGGCGATGGTCCCATGTTCTGGGCCGGCAAGATCATCCAGGCCAAGGTGGTGGAGCTTTCCGGCGATGCCTGCGGCGTCATAGACAGTGAGGATTATCTCCATGTCAATGTCATGATGGAGCCCGGAGAGGACATAGGTGAGCTGGTGCTCATAAATACAAACGATGAAAATGTCTCCCGCATAGCGGACACAGTCAATGCCATGGTCACAAGGGGAAAGAGGGATGTGCTGGTATTCTGCGACAGGGAGCCTGCGGAGATAGGCATAACTGAAAAGGTCAGCTACTGTCCCATGCCTGCCCCTGAAAAGGAATGGAATTTCCTGTCAGCCCTGTATGCTTTCCTTCCTGGAGCCATATTTGCAGGCTTCAGGCATACTACCATAGGAGAGCCCATGTTCCGCGGAGGCATGGATCCTACCATATTTACGCCGACCTACTTCTCGCCCATAGATGTGGTGGAGCTGTAAAGAAACGGATCATTATATTGACTCATAATAAAATCACGATTTACTGAATCGTGATTTTATTATTTTGAATATTAATGAAGCTGTCTCTATTCAAAAATAAGAATAATTATTATTTTTAGTTTTGTTGTTTTTCAAACATACTATCCTTCGTCTTTAGGTTATACTTAGGTCACAGGTTGAGAAAAGACCTCAGCAGACAGCCTGAGGCAGCCTGTAAATATAAAAGTATATCACCTGCCCCATAGCTGGCAGGAAAGATAAAGATCGGAGGACCATATGTCAGGATACGATGATAGCTTAGTTATAGTAGATGATGTTGATGAGAGGAGCCTGTTTAAGAAGATAAAGTCAGCGGGTACCATAGCCGCAGTGGTCATGGGAGCCATAGCTGCAGCAGCCATATTTGCTCCTGCATTTACAGCGGTCACCACGGCCTATCTCTTTACTGGTGGATTTACCGCCTACGGCATATACAAGATAGTTTCCTATGTCAAGATGCCCAAGCCCCTGCGCAGCGGATATATGCTGGCAGACGGACTGCTCTCCTCGTTCCTGGGAGGCATGATACTCTTTGATGCCTTCAGTGGTCCGGAGGGCAAGGCAGGCATGATAGCCACACTGGCATTTGCGGCAGGCTTCATGGCACTGTTCAACGGAGTCAGTGAGACGGCGGATTATTTCAGCCTCAGGAAGGCGGGATTTCCGGGAGCAGGCTTCATACTTTTCAGCGGCATACTCCGTATGCTCCTTGGAGGGCTCATCATCATGGATCCCTTCTTCGGATATTTTTCCATACAGATGATACTGGGTATCTTCATGATGATCACAGCCATATCTCTCTTCATAGAGACCCGTTCCATCACAGTGCCGGAGCTTAGGGAGCTTGAGGATGGCGCAGAAAGATAATAAAACATAACGAAAAAGCACTGACCTTGCTAAAGGGCCGGTGCTTTTTGCTGTCTCACCTCTCCCTGTCCCGGCTCTGGGCATCGGGCATCTCCAGCAGAAGCTCAAAATGATTCTTGCTGAATTTTATAAGTCCCTCATCTCTCATTTTTGAAAGCTCATTTGACATGGCGCTCCGGTCCACAAAGAGGAAGTCTGCCAGCTCCTGGCGGCTGAGGGGTATGGTAAATACCCGGCTGCCGGCTTTTTCTGACTCATCGGACAGGTAGTCGGACAGTCGCTCCCTGGTGGAGCGTCTTATGCTGTCATTGAGCTTTTTGACCAGCTCCTGGGACTTCTGGGCCAGCCTTGCAGCCACATTTTGAAGGAAGCGCATGAGCAGAGGGTCCCTGAGGGCTGAAGGCTCATAAATCTCCGATATGGTGAGGAACAGCACTGAGGTCTGCTCAGAGGCCACCGCTGAGACCGCCAGCTTATAATTGCCGGTGGCATTCATGAGTCCGAAGCTCTGAGGCGGAGTCAGCACCTCCATAAGATTGCAGTTGCCATTTTCATCGATGTGGGAAAGCCGGAGACTGCCTGAGAGCACTATGCCCACCTCATTCATCCGGTCTCCATCATATACGGCGGTCTCATCCTTCCTGAGGGACATGAGCCTTGGGGAGAGCCTGTCTATGAGGGCTCTGAGCTCTTCATCATCAAATCCCCGAAACAATATGTTGCTTTTTATGAGACTGATATCGATATCCATGTTAAGCATCCTTCCATTATGAATTGATTATACCTCAGGACTTTAACTTATGCTATACTGGAGGAAACCAAGCTTAGGAGGAACTATGAAGGTTCAAAGGACAGATGCCATCATATTTGACGTTGACGGAACGCTCTGGGACACCTCGGACATAGTGGCCAGGTCCTGGTCACGGGCCATAAGGGAAAACTCTGATCTGGACATCAGCTTTACCCCTGAATTCCTCAAGGCACATGCCTTCGGAAAGCCCATGGATGAGATCGGGCGCATACTGCTTCCGGACCAGTCCCCGGAGGAGATAGAGAGGCTGAGTCAGATATGCTTTGCCTATGAGGACAGGGCAGTGATCGAGGAGCAGGCGGTCATATATGAGGGTGTCAGGGAGACCATGGAGAGGCTCCGTGACATGGGGCTTAAGAGATACATAGTCAGCAACTGCCAGAAGGGCTACATAGAGGCTTGTATGATGCAGTGCCATATAGAGGATCTCATACTGGATCATCTGTGCTTCGGGGATACCCTGGACAAAAAGAGCGTGACCATCAGGAGGCTCATGAGCGACAATGGTCTCAAGCATGCCATATACGTGGGGGACACCAGAGGAGACCAGATAGCCAGTGCTGAGGCGGGCATCCCCTTCATATATGCCGCCTACGGTTTTGGAGAGACCGAGGATCCGGTATATGAGATCAAAGATATAAGAGAACTGCCTGAGCTCATGGAGCGTATCAACGCTTAGGAGCAGGCGGAAAGGAGAGGGTTATGGGAGCAACTAAGGTAGTAAGATATGAGCATGACAGAGTTTATGCGCTGGAGCAGAGCATGGTAAGGTCGCTGCTGATCATAGGTGATGAAAGAGCCCTGCTCTTTGATGCGGGGGTCGAGGAGGATGATCTGATGGGCATAGTCCGCGGACTTACTGATCTTCCCCTCGTTTTTTGCATGAGCCACAGTGACAGGGATCATATCGCAAATGTCTCCCAGTTCGGGACCATCTATCTTCATAAGGATGAGGAGGAGCGCTTCAGAAAGACCGGAAAGGCAGAAGGCCTTGAGCTCGTCACCGTAGAGGAGGGACATGTATTCGATCTTGGAGGTAGGTCTCTCAGGGTCATAGCCTGCCCTGGACACACTCCCGGCTCCATAAGCCTGCTGGATGCGGGCAACGGCATACTGTTTTCAGGGGATACCGTATCCTATGGCCCTGTATATATGTTTGGAGATGGCCGTGACATGGATGCCTACATAGCTACTCTCGAGAAGCTGAAGGCCCTTTATGACAAGGGAGATTTTGCAGATGTCTATCCCTGTCACAATATCTGCCCCATAGACGGAGCGTGCATAGAGGAGCTCATCCACTGTGCAAAGGACCTGATGGCGGGAGTGCTGGAAGGCGTACCTGCCACCATGACCGCACCCGGAGGAGCACCGGTCATGGAGTACCATGTGGGAGACTGCGGCATATATCATATCTGAGTGGGAGACCGCAGCATGAGCATGTCTGATGAAAAGAGGCGCATATGAGCGGACCGGTCGGTATCATAGGCGGCATGGGGCCTGCGGCCTCAGAGTTCTTCTATAAAAATGTCATAGAGCATACAAGGGCTGAGCGGGATCAGGAGCATGTGGACATGATCATACTCAATGATGTCTCCATGCCCGACCGCACCGAGGCCATACTGAGCGGAGACTGTGAGCCGGTGTACTCAAGGCTCCTTTCGGATGCCAGGATGCTTTCGGACTGCGGCTGCTCCGCTATAGCCATCATATGCAATACCGCTCATTATTTTGCGGACATGCTGGAGGGGCAGATCGACATCCCCATACTGCATATGATAAACGGGACCGTGGATGCCATAGAGCTTTCGCTTAAGGAGCAGGCCGGGACACCGGCCAGAGTCGGGATCATGGCCACTGACGGCACCATCAGGACCAGACTTTATCAGAAGGCCTTTGAAGGGCGTGGCATAGAGACCTGGTGTCCGGATGCGGACATCCAGAGGGAGGTCATGCATCAGATATATGACAGGGTCAAAAGGGGACTTCGGTATGACCGGTTGAGCATGGAGCGTATAGATGCCGCCTACAGGGCAGCAGGCTGCAGCCATGTGGTGCTGGGCTGTACGGAGCTCTCAGTCATAAGGGAGCAGGAGCAGCTTCCAGGTCTCTACATAGACCCGATGCAGATACTTGTTAAGAGAGTCATAGAGTTTTCAGGGAAATGCTACAAGCTCTGAGCACAAATGGCAAGCATAAGTAAACATAAGCTGGAAAAGGAGGATGGACCATGGGACTTCCCAAGGACAGTGGCCTTGAGCTGCATTCCAGGTGGCCGAGCGGCAGGAGGGATCTCATCACAGATGTGCCCGGTGTGAAGGTCGGCCAGGTCACGCTCATAGATCAGGAAAGAGACATACATACGGGAGTGACTGCGCTGATCCCTCATGAGGGAGACATTTTCCACGACAAGGTCATGGCGGGTGCGGCTGTCATAAACGGCTTTGGAAAGAGCACAGGCCTTGTCCAGATAGAGGAGCTTGGCTCCATCGAGACTCCGATCATCATGACTAATACTCTGAGTGTGGGCACTGCCTATGACGAGCTGGTAAGGTACATGCTGGAGCAAAATGAGGATATAGGCACGACTACAGGCACGGTCAACTGTGTCATAACCGAGTGCAACGATGGCAGGGTCAATGATATCAGGGGACTGCATGTAAAGGGAGAGCATGTGAGGAAGGCCATCTCCGGGGCCTCTGAGACATTTTCAGAGGGCTGCGTCGGAGCGGGGACAGGCATGGTCTGCCTGGGACTCAAGGGCGGCATAGGCTCTGCCTCGAGGGTCCTCGACATAGACGGAAAGAGCTATACCATAGGGGCCCTGATCATGTCCAATTTCGGTTCCGCCGGCAATCTGGTCATAGGCGGCAGACACTATGACACCTCGGTATACGACAGCAGGCTGAAGCCCGCCGGGACCGGGAGCGGGACTGTGACCGGGACTGAGGCTGAGACCGGAGCGGTGACTGAGGCCGGAGGGGCAGAGCCTTTAGCAGGATCTTCGGATAAGAAGGACAAGGGCTCCATCATCATGCTCATAGCCACCGACATACCTCTCAATGAGCGGCAGCTTAAGAGGGTGGCAAAGCGTGCCATGATAGCCCTGGGTCGGGTGGGCTCCTACAGCGGAAACGGAAGCGGCGACATAGCCATAGCCTTCACCACCGCAAACAGGCTCAGTCATTACAGTGACAGGCGTATCCTGGACACCAGGATGTTTTATGACGAGGACATAGACCTGGTATTTGAAGCCGCGGTGGAGGCGGTTGAGGAGGCTATAGTGAGCTCTCTCTATCATGCTGAGACCACAGTGGGCATAGGCGAAAGCTATTATATGGGACTTCGTGACTTCATATCGAAGTACGGAGACGGACACAAGGAAGCTTAAACAGACTTACTGGAGGATGCTTATGGATAAGAAGACATATTTCATCAGTGCTGATCTGGAGGGCGTGACCGATGTGACGGCCTGGTGTGAGACTGAAAAGGGCAAGGATGGCTATGAGGCCGCCAGCACCCAGATGACAAAGGAGGTGGCTGCAGCCTGTGAGGCCATACTTGAGGCAGGCCATGAGGTGGTGGTCAGGGACGGACATGAGACTGCCCGCAACATCATACATGACATGCTGCCCTATGGAGTCAGGCTCATGAGAGGCTGGGCATGTCATCCCGGTTCCATGATGGCGGGCATCAGCGACAGGTATGCAGGAGCGCTGTATATAGGCTATCACAGTCCTGCAGGCTCTGACGAGAGCCCTCTGGCTCACACTATGAACTATGACAAGCTGGTCAGCCTTGAGATAAACGGCAGACTGGCTTCCGAGTTTACCCTCAATTCCCTGTATGCGGCGGAAAAGGGCGTTCCTTCCATATTCATAAGCGGTGATGCGGGCATATGCAGGCGTGCCAAGGAGGAGATACCTGGCATAGTGACCATGGCTACGAAGGAGTGCAAGGGCACCTCCACCTTCAATCTGCATCCCCGGGAGTCGCTGGACCTTATAAAGGCAGCTGTGGCAGAGGCTCTCAAGGCACCGGCCCCCATAAGGGATATACCTGAAAGCCTTGAGCTGATAGTAAAGCTCAAGAAGCACGAGATAGCCAGAGCGGCCCTCTGCTATCCGGGAGTAAGGCGCATATCTGAGGACACGGTGGCCTATACGGCTCACAGCCCTGCGGAGGTCAATGTCATGTTCGGAGCCATACTGGGATGATAAGAGACATTTTCATAGATCTGGACAATACTATACTGGACTTTGATGCAGGAGAGGCAGTGGCTCTGTCCACCGCCATGCGAAAGCACGGCATAGAGCCGACCAGGGAGGTGCTGGAGCGGTACCATGTCATAAACAAGGCTCTCTGGGAGCAGCTGGAGGAGGGGCTGGTGACCCGGGACAGGCTCAGGACCGAGCGCTTTGCCAGGTTGTTTTCTGAGCTTTCCCTGGATGCGGATCCGGAGCTTGTGGAGCAGGACTATGCAGACATGCTTTCGCATCAGCATGTATTCATGCCCGGGGCTGAGGAGCTCCTTCAGGAGCTTAAGGCTCAGGGCTACAGGCTCTATATAGCCTCCAACGGCACGGCGTCTACCCAGTGGCAGCGCATCAGGGAGGCAGGCATAGAAGGGTATTTTTGCCATATATTCATATCGGAGGAGCTGGGAGCCAACAAGCCGGATCCCAGGTTCTTTGAGCTGGCAGCTGAAGCCATAGAGGACTATGACAGCGAAAAAGCAGTGATCATAGGCGACAGCCTGAGCTCCGACATACGAGGAGGCATAGCGGCGGGCATACATACCTGTCTCTATGTGCCGGAGGGCCGGCAGCTTCCTGTGAGAGAGGATGTAGTGCCGGAGCATGTGGTGAGGAGGCTTTCAGAGGTTCCGGGACTTTTGATAAAAATGTAAAATGCTTCAGGGCTCTAATGATTCTTTAATATCTTCCGTATAAGCTGTATACGTAAGACGAGAGGATCGGGAGCCCTTATTTTGGCTTTATGAGGTGATATATGAGGATACTGGTGGCAGAGGACGAAAGAGATATGAACAGGCTCATAAGCAGGGCGCTTGAGAAGGAGGGCTATGGAGTAGACAGCTGCTTTGACGGCGACGAGGCCATGGAGTACCTTCAGAGCACCGACTATGACGGTGCCGTGCTGGATGTGATGATGCCGGGACGGGACGGATTTCAGATAGTCAGAGAGCTGAGAGCAGGAGGGAGTCAGCTCCCGGTTCTCTTCCTCACTGCCAGGGACAGTGTGGCGGACAGGGTCAAGGGCCTCGATCTGGGAGCAGATGACTATCTTATCAAGCCCTTTGATCTGGAGGAGCTCATGGCCCGGGTCAGGGTCATGACCAGGCGCAGGACCGGCCAGCAGACCAGTGTCATAGAGATAGGAGACCTCCGCATAGATACGGCGAGTCAGGAGGTCAGACGGGGTGACCGTAGCATAGAGCTGTCATCCAGAGAGTATGCCATACTGAAGTACCTGGCGGCCAACCAGGGACGGGTGCTCTCCAGAGAACAGATAGAGGATCACGTGTGGAATTTTGACTACGAGGGTGGAACCAACGTAGTGGATGTATATATCAGCTATCTTCGGAAGAAGATAGACCTGAAGGGAGAGGAAAAGCTCATACAGACCGTCTGGGGACGGGGCTGGATGCTGAGATCGGGAGAGAGATCAGAGTCATGAAAAGAAGGATGTCCATAAAGCTTAAGCTGACATTGTGGTTCACGGCCTTCATGGGCCTCATAGCCGCCATATGCCTGGGCCTCATAGTGGTCATAGGAGGCAGGGTATCGGATGATGAGGCCAGGAGCAGGCTGGAGCGTGTGGTCAGGAGCGATATAGAGGCTATCAGCTATAAGGGCGGGAGACTGAGCTTCCGGGAGGGCTTCAGCTTCTATGAGGATGGGGTCTATACCATGGTATACAATGCCTCCGGCGCCATGCTGGGAGGAGAGACGCCTCCGGGCTTCCCGGTGGGAGAGCCCACGGAAAATGGTGCCATAAGAACGGTGGCAGGCTCTGAGGACAGCTTCCTCATATTTGACCTTTTCATGCCTTCGGGCTGGGATGATGGAGTCTGGGTCAGGGGAGTCACTGAGGCTCCGGACATGAGGGATGCGGCCGGAAGGAGCGCCACGGTCTTCCTGATCATACTTCCCTTCATCATACTGATGGCCGCCATAGGCGGATATCTGCTGGTCAGGCGGTCTCTCAGGCCCATAGAGCGCATAACCGAGCTGGCCGGAAGCATATCGGGAGGGAAGGACCTGAGCAAGCGCATATCGGAGGATCAGTCCTACGGAGATGACGAGGCCGGGCGGCTGGCCAGGGCCTTCGATCAGATGTTTGGCAGGCTGGAGAGCTCCTTTGAGGCAGAAAAGCAGTTTGCCTCTGATGCCTCCCATGAGCTTCGAACTCCTACGGCGGTCATAGTGACTCAGTGTGCATATCTGGAAAAGTATGCAGAGGATACGGAGGAATACAGAGAGGGTATAGGAGTCATAAAAAGGCAGGCAGACCGGATGTCGGTGCTCATAGACAGGCTGCTGGATATGACCAGACTGGACTTTGGCACCAGGAAGCCGGAGCTTGCGGATACGGATCTCAGTGAGATGCTGAGGCTCATGTGCGAGGATCAGGATACGGGAGACCGGGGCATAGACATCGAGACAGACATAGAGCCGGGCATACATGTCATGGCCGACGCCCATCTGCTTTCCAGAGCCATAGCGAACCTTTTGGACAATGCCAGGAAATATGGCATGGATGGCGGACACATAAGGGTAGGTCTCAGAAGAGCCGGAGACGAGGCGGAGCTGAGCGTATCTGATGACGGCATAGGCATGGATAAGGAGGAGCTTGACAAGATCTTCAGGAGATTTTATCAGGTCAACTCTTCCAGACAGACCGGCAGCGGACTGGGCCTCGGACTTTCCATGGTAAAGCAGATAACGGAGCTTCATGGAGGAAGCGTAAGCGTGCAAAGTGAGCCTGGAAAAGGCAGCTGCTTCGTGATAAGATTAGATGTGATACGGTAAAATACTGCGGAGGATAGTTATCGTTCCGCAAAAGGATAAACTGACATGGAGGGACATTATGAAAAGATCTTTAAGGACTGCGGCAGGCTGCCTGCTCATATCGGGGCTGTTGCTTGCAGGCTGCAGCGGAAGGCAGGAACAGAGCATGGCCGATTATATAGGTATCGATGCAGCTCAGGCTGCGGCCCTTGAGGCGGCGGGAGTCACTGAGGAGCAGGCTGATTTCAGCGTATCGGGACTCGACAGCCACGACGGGACATTTTACTATGAGGTCCGTTTTACTGCAGGCGGAGATGAGTACAGATATGCGGTGGATGCCCTGACGGGAGTGATCATAGAGGAGGCCATAAGCCCTGCGGAGGGCAGCGAGGCCCAGACAGAGGCAGCGCAGCCTGAAACAGCTGCGGAGTCATTAAAGGCAGCTCAGGAGACCCAGCCTGAGACCGCAGACAGCATAGCTATGAGTCAGACCGATACGACCGGCAGAGGCTACATAGGCGTAAGCGGAACGAACAGGCCTCAGTGGGGCGGCAGCCTCAACGAGGAGGAGGCCAAGCTCATAGCCCTTGAGGATGCGGGAGTGACTGAGGAGGACATAGCCTTCATACGCATAGAGAGAGACTGGGATGACGGCATAGCCACCTATGATGTGGAGTTCATGACCTCAGACTATGCGGAGTATGACTATACCATAGATGCGACCAGCGGAGAGATCCTCAGCATGGATCAGGATTTGGAGCATTATTATCAGGCTGCAGGCCAGGGCGGCAATCAGGGCGCAGGACATGGAGCCGGCCATGGCGCTTCCCAGGGACAGAGCGGACAGAGTGCAGGCGGAGAGCTGATCTCCGAGGATGCAGCCAGGGCCATAGTCCTGGAGCGTGTGCCCGGTGCGGCTGCACAGGACATCTGGCTCAAGCTCGAGAGAGATGACGGCAGGCTTGAGTACGAGGGCGAGCTCTTCCATGAGGGCATGGAGTATGAGTTCAAGATAGATGCCTACAGCGGCAGTGTGACCGAGTGGGAATCTGAGAGACGATGATACGGTTATAAATTCAGGGGATCCGAAGGTTTTGTGACTTTCGGGTCCCCAAATCGTTTTTATATGATATGATATAGAAAAACAGGCAGCAGGAGGCAGGAACGATATGAAGCTTTTGGAAGAGAGGATAAAAAGAGACGGAGTAGTGAAGGAGGGAGACATCCTCAAGGTGGATTCCTTCCTGAATCATCAGATCGACCCTTCGCTCATGGAGCAGATAGCTGAGGAGTTTTACAGGCTGTTTTCCGGGGACGGGGTCACAAAGATACTGACCATAGAGGCTTCAGGCATAGCCATAGCCATAGAGACCGCCAGGGTCTTCGGCGTACCCATGATCTTCGCCAAGAAGAACCAGACCAAAAATATCGCCGGAGATGTCTATACCTCAAAGGTAGTGTCCTATACTCATGGAAGGACCTATGACATCATACTTTCAAAGAGCTTCCTTGGGCCTGAGGACAGGGTGCTGGTCATAGATGATTTCCTTGCAAACGGCGCTGCCCTGAATGGCCTCCTAGAGATCATAGACCAGGCAGGTGCCCATCTCTGCGGCTGTGGAGTAGCGGTCGAAAAGGGCTTCCAGCCCGGAGGAGACGAGCTTCGCAGCAGGGGCATAAAGCTCAGGTCTTTGGCCATAGTGGAAAGCATGGATGCGGCTACGGGAGACATAAGCTTCCGTGCCCAGGACTAAGGGGACAGCTCAAGACAACATAGATTTCCGCTCAGCATAACAGCTTGCAGATTACATATTTTGCAGGCTGTTCATTAATTGATAAACTGTTTCTGGATATACTTTGCTTTGGGTGATGATCGGCAATGACAGGAACAGATAAGAAGGAAAAAAGGGGAGAGGCCATAGGGAAGAGAGTCAGGTACTTCAGGAAAAGGAAGGGCCTGAGTCAGAAGCAGCTGGCTGACGCCGTGGCCGTATCTACGTCTGTCATATCGAATCTGGAAAATGGAAAATCCATGGTAGGCGTGTACACTCTCCTTGATATGATGGATGTATTGGAGATAAGCGTGGAGCAGCTGCTTCCGGAGTATTCGGATCCGGGGAGAGCAGGCAAGTCGCAGCCCTCTGATATGTCCGGACTTTTTGAGGATTTTCCCTCAGACCAGCGTCAGGACATCATCACCAATCTGAGGGGATTTCTGGATTCTCTGGGCATATATACCCACGAATGATCAAGCGGCCCTGACCCTGCCGGCAAGCTTTCGTATGCAGCCAAAGCAGGTGGGTATCAGAAAGAGATCTGCCAGCAGCCAGGCTGCAGGCGCCGCAAAGCAGGCTGCGCTGAAGCCAAATACAGGTATGAGCAGGAAGGCAACGGCACTCCTGCCTATCATCTCAAGCACCCCTGCAAATATGGCCAGGCCGCTGTAGCCCAGGCCCTGCATGCAGAAGCGGAACACATTGACTCCCGTAAGGAGCACGCCAAAGACTGCATCCACCACCATGAAATATTTGGTCATGGCTATGATATCGGCCTCTCCCTGATCAAGGAACAGAAGGGACAGAGGCTCGCCGAGCAGTATCATGACCACGAGGCCGAAAGCTGAATATATACAGCCTATGATAAAGGAGTTTATGACTCCTTTTTTTACTCTGTCCAGACGTCCCGCCCCCACATTTTGTCCGGCAAAGGTGGCTATGGTGCTGCCTAGGGCATCGTAGGGGGTACAGAAGAAGGTCCTGACCTTGCCTCCGGCGGTGACTGCGGCCACTGCCATGTAGCCCAGGCCGTTGACTGCGGTCTGAAGTATGACATTGCCTATGGCTGTGATGGTATACTGTATGCCCATGGGCACTCCCATGTAGAGAAGCTGCCTGATATGAGTGATGCTGGGACGAAGCTCATCCCTGGAGCAGCGGACTATGTCAAAATGCCTGTACATGTACAGGGCACAGAGAACTCCCGAGACAAACTGGGAAAAGACCGTGGCATAGGCTGCGCCCTTTACCCCCATATCAAAGCAGATGATGGTCACCAGATCCAGCACTATGTTGAGCAGGGAGGAGAGCAGGAGGAACCATACGGGAGTCCTGGAATCTCCGAAGGCCCTTATGATGCTGGAGGTCAGGTTATAGAGTATGGTGGCAGGTATGCCCGCAAAGACTATGAATATATAGTCATAGGCATACTGATATATGTCCTCCTGAGTGTTCATGGCATGGAGTATGGTGCCGGTGAGGGCGCAGACCAGCAGGGTGATGACCACTGAAAATGCTGCCGATATCCATATGCTGTTTGCTATGTACCTGCGCAGCCTCTGCATGTCCCGGGCTCCGAAGCTCTGGGCTATGGGTATGGAAAAGCCTGCGCATATACCCGTGCAGAAGCCTATGATCATGAAGCTGATGGCTCCGGTGGAGCCTACTCCCGCCAGGGCATGCACTCCCACGAACTTTCCGACTATGATGGTATCCACCATGCTGTAGAACTGCTGGAACACATAGCCTATGAGCATGGGCAGGGCAAAGGTCAGTATGTGGCCGGTGACGGAGCCGGTGGTCATGTCCGTGACGGCGCTGCCCTTGTCCTTTTTTATCTTCATCTCGTTCTGAGCATCCATTTCATACACCTCTTTATGCCGACAGACCGATCAGGGGCGGCCCGGGCCTGTTAAAAACTCATAATTAATACATCATTTTCACGTATATTTCAAGTGGTAAAATGTATAAGATAAGTAAAATCCTCAAAGCTTATATGGATGAGCTATGCAAAGAGGCGTACCTGAAGTACAATAGCATATAAGAGGACGGAGCCCGTCATACGGTTTGCCGGGCAGGCCGTTTTCTGAAAGGAGAGGTATACCCATGGAAGGAAGCATTCCCATAGATATAAGGAAGGTGGCAGTCATAGGCTGCGGCTTTGTAGGCTCAGCCACTGCCTTTGCGCTCATGCAGAGCCGGCTGTTTTCCGAGATGGTGCTGCTGGATGCCAACAGGGCAAAGGCGGAGGGAGAGGCCATGGACATAGCTCATGGCATACCGTTTGCAGGACAGATGAAGATATATGCCGGCGACTATGACGACATATGTGATGCGGGCATCATCGTGATCACCGCCGGTGCAAACCAGAAGCCGGATGAGACCAGACTGGATCTGGTACATAAAAATGTGGAGATCTTCAAGAGCATCATACCTGAGATCGCCAAAAGGGACTATAAGGGGATACTGCTCATAGTCTCAAATCCCGTCGACATATTGACTTATGCGGCAGTAAAGCTCAGCGGACTGCCTGAAAACAGGGTCATAGGCTCGGGCACGGTGCTGGATACCGCCAGGCTCAAGTATCTGCTGGGAGAGCATCTCTCGGTGGATTCAAGGAGCGTGCATGCATTTATCATAGGTGAGCATGGAGACAGCGAGATAGCCGTATGGAGCAGTGCAAATGTCTCCGGCATACCCATAGATGATTTCTGCGAGATGAGAGGACATTATGATCATGTGCAGGCCATGAGACAGATCGCTGAAAATGTCAAAAACAGCGCCTATGAGATCATAGCCAGGAAGCAGGCTACCTATTATGGCATAGCCATGTCCGTAAAAAGGATATGTGAGGTCATAGTCAGGGACGAAAAATCCATATTGCCCATATCTACCATGATACATGATGAATACGGCATAGACGATATAGCCCTCAGCATGCCTGCCATAGTAGGCGGAGAGGGAGTAGAGACCCATGTGCCCATATCCCTCAATAAGCAGGAGACCGAGAGCCTCATAGATTCTGCGGAAACTCTGAAAAAGGTTGCAAAGGAGCTGGAGCTTTGAAAAAGGGCAGTAAGGAAAAGACAAATGTGATGAGGCTCCTGGAGCAGAAGAAGATACCCTATGAGAGCCTGGAATATGAAGCGGGAGATACGGCTCCCAGTGGAGGAGAGGTGGCCGCTATGCTGGGGCTCCCTCCTGAGCGGGTATTCAAGACCCTGGTCACGGTTGGTGCCTCAAAGGAGCACTATGTGTTCATGGTGCCGGTGCTTAGGGAGCTGGATCTCAAGAAGGCCGCAAAGGCCGTGGGAGAAAAGAGCATACAGATGATAAAGTCAAAGGAGCTGCTTCCCCTGACGGGCTATGTGCACGGAGGCTGCTCCCCCATAGGCATGAAGAAGCAGTTTCGTACTACGGCTGACCAGAGTGCAGCCGGGTTTGATGTCATATATTTCAGTGCCGGCAGGATAGGCTTCCAGGTAGCGGTGGCTCCCAGGGACCTTAAAAAGGCCGTAGACTATGGACTTGCTGACATCTGTGTGTCAGACTGATCCGGAAGGGGCCACCAGCTCCCTTATCAGCCGCAGTATATCTGCGGCTGTTTTTTCGTCCTTAAAATGCTTCCCGGCCATGAACCTTATATCATAGGCCAGGGGCGGGCCAGCGTGATAGGATACGAAGCCGTCATATCCCTCTCTGTTCAGTATCCGGCCCGGAAGGAAGGCTGAGCCGTAGCCGTTTTGAAGCAGCAGATCCACTCCCGATGAGCTGTCAGCCGTATAGCAGCTTTCCGGATCTATGTGGAAGCTGCGGATGAGAGGGTATACAAGGTCACCCATATGTGAGCCCTCCACAGGTATGATGAGAGGAGACATGGATATCCTTTCAGGGTCTATGGTGTCTCCATCCCAGGCTCTGCTTATAGGCACCGACAGCAGGAGCTCCTCATTATAAAGGAGCTCTCCGCTTGGGGCCCTCCCTTCCAAGGGCAGCTCGCTGTATATGGCCATGTCTACTACTCCGCTCTTAAGCTGCTCCAGAGCCTGAGTGGAGGCGGTCCGGAATACATTGAGATGTATGTCGGGCAGGCCCGAGCGCAGGGCAGAAAACATACTGTTGCCATACAGCATGAACACCTGAGGGCAGATGGCCAGGCTCAGGGTATAGCTGCGCTTTACGGACAGGGCGTTGATCCGTCTGTAGGCCTCCTCCTTTATGGCTATCATAGTCGTGGCTCCCCGAAGATACAGATCTCCGGCTTCAGTAGGCACCCATCTTTTATCCCTTCTTTCAAAAAGGGGAGTTCCCAGCTCCTGCTCAAGCTTGGCCAGGCTCTGGCTCAGGGCAGACTGAGAGATATGTACCCTTTCGGCAGCTTTTGATATGCTGCCTTCCTCCTCTATGGCCTTCATATATTCCATGATCCTTATATCCATATGGCAGTCTCCTTCAGCGCTTGAGCAGCTTGCACAGCTTATCCAGCAGTGACTTGAATTCCGGGCTCATGCTTCGGCCCTTTTTATACAGTATGGCGGAAAAGACCCTGATGGGCGGATCCAGAGAAAATGGGGATATCCGGTCAAGGGGAGAAAAGAAACGCCTCTGCATGACCCCTATGCCGTTGCCGTTTTTGACCATGTTGTATATGGATCTGGTGCTGGCGCTCTGAAAGACGGCGTTTGGAACATAGCCTGTCTTCAGGAACCAGCTTATCAGGGCGTTATGATAGGATATCTCCCCATCGGGCATGATAAAGGGAAGCCCTGTGAGCTTTGACATGTCTGCCCTGGGGAGCGGATCCGTGCTCTTTATGCCTGAAGCATCATAGGCTGTAGGGTATCCGTGGGGTACGGCAAGTATCAGCTCCTGGCTGTTGGTCGCAATGTATTCGATATCATCACCATAGGCAGAAGGATCTCCTGCCAGGGTGCCAAGGGCTATATCTACCGTGCCCTGTCTGACCATGTCTATGGAGGTCCTGTTGTAGCCTTCTATGAATCGAAGCTCCAGGGAAGGGAGCTCGGAGCTCAGATGGTGATATATGCTGGCAAAAAGATCTGCACCACCGTTTGGAGTGCCGGCTATGGTGACGACCTCAGCTTCCCTGCCTGTAAGTCTTCCTATGTCGTGGTAGACCCGATCCCGTGTCTCCACCATCCTTCTTGAGGCCTCAAGATATATCTCCCCTGCAGGGGTCAGTGTTAGTCCCCTTTTTGATCTTATGATCAGCTGAGTATCGAGCTGCTTTTCTATGCCCTTCAGCCAGTTCGATATGGCAGGCTGTGACACTCCAAGTCTGCCGGCAGCCTTTGTGATGGAGCCGGTCTCCGCCAGTGCTATCATGTACTGCTGCTGAGTGATATCCATGCGGCTTTTCCTTTCTGAAGCATAACATTTTCTAATATTATATATAATTAAAACGAGTTTGGCAATGTGGCCTTTGTGTAATATAGTGGATATACAAAGAAAATCATCCGGATGAAACGTAAAAAACAACCAAACATTAATTTTAATTATGTAAAAAAGTAGAAATAGTTATATTTCTGCGGAAGGGGAAAGATTATGAGTACTGAACTTATGCTGACCCTGGGGACACTGATCGTAGTCATCATCATGTTCCTGAGCGGCAAGGCTAACTTTGGCTTCATAGGTATGTTCTGCTCCACGTTCCTTTGTCTGGTAGGAGTACTGGACTTCAATGAGGCCTATGGCAATTTCGCCAGCACAAATGTCATCATGATGTCTGCCATGTTCATCATGGCCGGAGCCCTCAACAAGACCTCTCTGGTAAATAAGGTAAGGGATTTCATCATGTCAAGGAATACCAGCGGCAGGACCATAGTGTTCCTGTATCTGATTGGAGTCATACTCCTTACTCAGCTGGTCAGCCCTCTGGGCGTTATAAGCATGATGCTGCCCCTCAGCATGGCCCTCGGTAAAGACAGCCCCGTGTCCACATCCCAGCTCCTCTATCCCGGAGCAGTCATGTCACATGCTACCCAGGCCCTGACTCCTCTTGGTATGGGACTTACCTATTATGTAACTGCAAATGCACTTCTGGAGGCAAATGGCGCTGCAGCATATCCAATGGGCATGTTTGATAAGTGCCTGAGCGTCATACTCCCTGCAACAGTGACATTTATCTATTTCGTATTTATAGGCTACAAGCTTTTTCCCAAGCATGAGGTCGATACTACTCAGATCGCCGAGGTAAAGGAAAAGAAGGGCTGCGATCCCAGGACAGAGAAGATAATCTACACTGTATTTATCATCACCATGATATGCCTGGCATGCAGCAACTATCTGCCCATACCCATGCATATCATACCCATCATAGCAGACCTGGTGCTTGCTGCACTTGGATGTCTGACCGCGAGAGAGGCAAAGAATTCCATCAATTTTGATAGCGTGCTCATGATGGCCGGACTTCTCTGCCTGTCCACAGCCATGCAGAAGACCGGAGCTGCACAGGTCGTAGCAGATACCGTAGTTGCTCTCCTTGGAGGCAACCCTTCACCTGTCATGATAGAGCTGGCATTCCTGATCACCGGTGCATGCCTGACTCAGGTCATGTCAAACACTGCTACCTACAATGTACTGGTGCCCCTAGCTATCATGACTGCAGTAGCAAGAGGCTTCGATCCCAGAGGCATGGTGCTCGCCATATCCCTTGGAACTACCGGAGCCATGCTGACTCCCATGTCATCACCTTCAGTAGCCATAGCCTTTGGTGCCGGCAAGTACAAGCTCAAGGAGGTATTCCTTCCCTGTCTGCCTGCATTCATATTGCACACCATAGCCATATTCATATCCGTAAACCTGCTTTATCCCCTTTGGTGATATAAGTGATGCGGACATCTGCCGACGGTGGTATGATGTCCGCATGGGATAAACATAAATGAGAGGACTAAAACTATGAAGATAACCAAGCTTACAACTTATTCAGTCCACACCACTCAGTTCCGTAACTTCAGCTTCGTCAGGGTCGATACCGACGAGGGTATACACGGAGTCGGTGAGCTCTTCTGCGTAGGTGCAGACGTGGCCGTACAGGAGATGGTAAAATACGTCTCCGAATGGGTGGTCGGCATGGATCCCCTGGATCGCGAGCGTATCCAGAAGCGCATATTCAACTATTCCCGTTTCCCCGGAGGCTCCGTGCTCTATACCGCAGCCAGCGCCATAGACCTGGCTCTGTGGGACATAGCCGGCAAGGTGGCAGGACTTCCTGTATACAAGCTCCTTGGAGCTGTAAGGGACAAGGTGCCCGTATACTGCCATGCAAGAGGAAAGGATTCCAAGGAGACCCTCGAAAATGTCATGCCCAAGCTGGAAAAGTATGGCTACAAGGCATTCAAGGTGGGCGTACGCTCCCTTGGCTACTATCCCTATGGCAAGGCAGAGAAGGAGCTGGATGAGATGTTTGACGGCCTCCGTACTGCCCTTGGAGATGACATGGAGATAGGCATAGACATGCAGAGCAAGATATACGAG
Source organism: uncultured Lachnospiraceae bacterium (assembly GCA_944380315.1). Lineage (GTDB taxonomy): Bacteria > Bacillota > Clostridia > Lachnospirales > Lachnospiraceae > Avilachnospira. The sequence goes on along the minus strand of CALWHG010000003.1, from coordinate 58,427 downwards.
CCCTTCGAGGGCAAGCGTGTCTGCAATCTGCTTGAGCCCTACAGACCCTTCTTCGTAGAGGAGCCCATACGCTCAGACAATCTTGAGAACTGGGCAGAGATGGCAGAGGGAGTAAATGTGCCTCTGGCTACCGGCGAGGAGATATTTGAGCCTTGGGCATGGGAGAAGCTCATAAGCCTCCATGCAGCAGACATCCTGCAGCCCGATATCCTGCTTGCAGGCGGATTTACCGGCATGCGCAAGATAGCTGCCATGGCAGAGCCCAGCTTCCGCAAGCTCAGCCCTCACAACCCTCTCAGCACTCTTGCAAACTGCATAAATGTACATTTCTGCATGTGCACCTACAACACCACCTTCCTGGAGAACGAGCCCAGAGAGGAGGGCATGGATGCAGATCTCGTTACGGATGTGCTGAAGGTAAAGGACGGATTCATAGCTCCCAACGACAAGCCCGGCTGGGGCATGGATCTCAACTACGAGTTCCTGGAGGAGCATCCTCCCATCGTATGGAGCCGTGTGAACCTCAATTCTCCCAGCGCTTACGACATGGACGGCGCGCCTCATATCATGTAACAGCTTTTTCCCTGGCTGCCACGGCCTCAGACCGACTTAGCAGCAGATCACGCCCCGGAGGGATCCCCCTTTTCCTTCCGGGGCGTTATATTTCATAAAAAAGTGGATGAGGGAAATGCTTCGGCGATGAAGCGTCTGACTTGCAGCTTCATCCGCTAAGGGCGTATAGTAAAATATATGTAAAAAGATGAATAAATATAAAGGAGGGCCGGGTCATAGAGATGAATAAGATTAAACTGGTAAGGAACCCGAGATTTTATGAAAAGGTGCTGGCCATAGCGCTGCCGGTGGCAGCCCAGCAGGCCATAAACATGGGAGTCAACATGATGGACACCGTCATGCTGGGAAGCTTCGGAGAGGTGCAGCTGTCAGGCTCGTCTCTGGCAAACTCCTTCTACTCCTTCTACACCACCCTGTGCATGGGCATCATCGGAGGCTGCAGCGTGCTGGTGGCTCAGTACTGGGGAGCCGGGGACAAGCCCCGGGTCAAGGAGGTGTTCAGCCTGGCCCTTAGGCTGGCAGGAATTTTGGGACTTATCTTTGCCCTTATCACCTGGGCATTTCCCGCTCAGATCATGAGCCTCTTCACTTCGGAGCAGGCGGTCATAGATGCGGGAGTCAGATATCTTGAGATCACCGTATTTATATATATCATACATGGCTGCAGCCAGGTCGTATCCTTCCTGATGCGCTCAGTGGGGAAGGCGCAGCTTGGACTCATAGTCTCCATAGTATCCTTTGCAGTCAACCTTTTCGCAAACTGGGTATTTATCTTCGGGAAATTCGGCATGCCCAGGATGGAGATAGCCGGTGCGGCTCTCGGGACCCTTATAGCCAGGAGCGCCGAATTTGCGGTGACATTCATATATGTGCTTCGTGTGGACAAAAGTCTTGGGATGAAGATCAGGGATTTCCTGAAAAATCCCGGCCTGCCCATAGTAAAGAAGTACTTTACCCTGGGAGCTCCGGCTCTCATAAGCGACGGTCTCCTGGGACTTGGAAACACTTCCATAAGCATAGTCATGGGACGTATGGGAGCGGCTGTGGTCGCAGCCAACTCCGTATGTCAGGTCATAGACCGGGTATTTACCGTGGTCATCCAGGGCATATCCAATGCATCGAGCATAGTCATAGGCAATACCATAGGTGCAGGACGCAAGGAGGAGGCCATGGAGCAGGGCCAGACCTTCTATCTGCTCAGTGTCATCTTCGGTCTCGTAAACGGAGCCCTGGTATTCCTTATAGGCCCCTTCACCCTCAGATTCTACAACCTGCAGGCTGATACGGTGATCATAGCAGAGCAGATGATGGCAGCTTATGGCTTCATAACCATTTTTGCTAACATCCAGAGCGTCATGACCAAAGGCGTCCTTCGCGGCGGCGGAGACACCAAGTTCCTCCTCAAGGCGGACATCCTCTTCATGTGGATCGCCAGCATCCCCCTCGGCATCATCGTGGGCCCTGTGCTTGGCGGCCCCGGCTGGCTGACTATCATAGCCCTTCGTATAGACTACATCATCAAGTCCATATGGTGCATATCCAGGCTGAACAGCGGCAAATGGATCAGGAACGTGTATGAGGCGTGAGCCCTTGAGATCAAGGATCATAAGGTCTCGACGGTATCTAAGATTTACTTGACTGAATATCGCTGTGACGATACAATGTAAATGTATCGTTGTGGCGATATTTTTGTGAAAGGAAGTTTGTATGATCATTTATCACGGATCCTCAAGGATCATAAGAGCTCCGGAATTTGGATACGGCAGCAGGTTCAATGACTATGGCCTTGGCTTTTACTGCACTGAAAGCCTGGACCTGGCAAAGGAATGGGCTTGTGTTGACGAAAACGATGGCTATGCAAATGAATACAGCATCGAGCTATCAGGGCTGGATATACTCAGGCTTTCTGATGACAGATACAGCATCCTGCATTGGCTTTCGGTGCTGCTGGCAAATCGGAGGTTTGAGCTGAGCTCGGATCTGGGCTCCAGAGCCAGGCAATATCTGATGGATCATTTTATGCCCGATTATGAAGGAAGAGACATCATCATCGGGTATCGCGCAGATGATTCCTATTTTTCCTTTGCTTCTGCATTTTTAAACAACAATATCTCACTTGCCCAGCTTGAAAAGGCCATGTACCTGGGGAAGCTTGGGGAGCAGGTGGTCATAAAGAGCCGGAAAGCCTTTGACAGGCTTGAGTTTGTCAGTGCGATATCTGCGGAAGGAGTGGTATATCATTCCAAACGGATGAAAAGAGACAGTGAAGCACGGCAGGCCTTTAAGGATGAACGTGCCAGACATCCGGAGGATGCAGTATATATGATAGACATACTCAGAGAGGAGTGGAAGGATGGGGATGCCCGCTTACGAAAAAATATATCTGGTTGATGCCATGAGGTCTCTTGGCTCAATGATGGATATAGGTGTCAACCTTGAGGGTATCGATGCAGATACTCTGTTTGAGATGTTTATGATATCAGGGGTAGCTGCGGAGTTTCAGAAGGGCAACCCACGTTATATAGGAGGCATGTCCGGAGAGGAGCTTTTAAGAGAGACCTTTGCGAGGGCTGGATGGGACGAGTCTGGGATCAGTCAGGGTAGAACTGGGATGGAAGAGGCTGACAGTCAGGATCCGGAGCGACAGAGCATGGACAAAACTCCAGAGTACTGGGCGGGATGGATCATGGCGTATTATCAGTGGAAAAAGGGACTTGCCTTCAGGACCATCGTGGAGCTGGGACTTACCATGAGCAGGATCATGTCCATGTACATACTTCATGAGGCGGATGTCAGCAGGTTTGAGGCAGCAGCAGATCGGATCCTTTCTGATAACATAGCCAAAAGTGAGACCAGGCTCAGAAAGATAAGACAGGCAAGAGGCTATACTCAGAAGGAGCTGTCAGAAGCCTCAGGAGTTAAGCTTCGCATGATACAGCTCTATGAGCAGCGGGAAAATGATATAAATAAGGCAAGAGCAGGGACCCTTTATGATCTCTCAAGGGCCCTTGGCTGCGATATGGAGGACCTGATGGAGCCGGAGCTGGATATCACCTTGGATGAACTGCAGAACGTGATCGCGATATGAAAGCTAAGGAGCAGAGATAACCATGAACATGCGTCAGATAGAATATGTCCTTAAGATAGCAGAGGAAAAAAATATATCTAAGGCTGCTGAAAAGCTTTATCTTTCCCAGCCGGCCCTTAATCAGCAGCTCATCAATCTGGAGGAGGAGCTGGGCACTTCCCTGTTTCATAGAAAACGGGGAGAATGGAAGGTGACTGAGGCAGGAGAGATATTTATAGAAGCGGGCAAGCGCATATTGGATATCAAGAAGGATGCCTTCAGCCGGATCGCTGATGTGGCCAATGTAAAGGACATGGAGCTTAGAGTAGGCGTCACTCCCATGTCGGGTCTCCAGATACTGACCTGGGCTTTTCGGAAGTTTTCTCCCTTATACCCTGATATAAGGCTTAAGATATCTCAGATGCATTCTCACAGGCTTCAGAAGGCCGTGTTTTCCGGGGATGTGGATCTGGCCATAGGCATGGTCAGCAGCGACAGGGATACACTGCACGGAGAGTATATAGAGCTCTGCCCCATGGAGATGCGTATCATCATGAGGAAGGATGATCCTCTGGTTTCCAATGCATATATGGATAAGGACGGGTATATGTGCATAAACCTTGGGCTCTTTAAGGATCACAGCTTTGCTCTGGGCAATCCCGGCGGGACCAACGAGGAGATACAGAAAAAGGTATTTGAGGAGGCCGGATTTGAGCCGAGAGTATATTATGAGGGAGGCAACCTGAGCCTTCGGATGGCCATGGTGGAGATGGGGCTTTGCTGTTCTTTCATGGAAGAGTTTCATATGGACAAGCTTCCTGAGGACGTGGTCAGCTTCAGGCTGAGCAGTCATCCCAAGATCACCTCAGTGCTGATATATAAGAAGGGCAGGCATCTGAGCCGGGCAGAAAAGACATTTGTGGATATAGTAAAACGATATTGGAGCGAACATAACTAAGTTTTTTTGAATACACTTATTGAAAATTGCTAAGTTGCATATACTTTTAAATATTTATGTCTGATGATATAGTGCTTTTATACAAAAAAATGTGCCTTGGTGCACAAAAATCAGGAGGAGTATAAAAGCTTATGGATCAGATGTACATCGTATTGGCGGTCCTGGTCTTCATGATGGTCATGTTCGTGTGGCACAAGGTGCCCTTCGGACTGACGACCATGACCTGCTGTATCATCCTTGTGCTGACTGGGGTGATAGACCTTAAACAGGCCTTTACAGGCTTTGGAAACCAGATAGTAGTCCTGGTAGCCCCCATGATGGCCCTTGGAAACGTGCTGGGAAGGACCAGCATGGTAGGAAAGATCAGGAATGTCATGGAACATGCCAAGGGAAAGAACGGAACCATGCTGGTCATGCTCATGTTCTTTTTTACAGTATTGCTTACTCAGTTCATACCTTCAACTGCCACCATGGCCATCATGGTCATATTTGCTGCACAGATAGGCACTGTTGGCAACGTAACACCTACGAGGCTCATACTTCCCATGCTGGGTGTATCTTCAGCGTTTAAGGGAAGGTTTCCGATAGGATCTGGAGCCACCAAGTTTGCCTCACTCAATGCTCTTTATGAGGGTATCGTGACTGATGAAGCCTTCCATCTTTCAATGTTTGAGCCGTTTATATTCAGCATCATCCCCATGATCATAGTTGGCGGATACAGCATCTTCTGCTGGAGGCTCATGCCCAAGGATGAGGGCACTCTGTCAGTAACTGACACAAAGATCGTTGAAAATAACATGACTTCGGGACAGGAGAAGATAGTATATTTTGCCTTCCTTCTTGCTATGGTCATGATGGTTACCAATGTGGGCGGATTCATGTATCTGGGTCCTGCCATAGGTGTGGCTATACTTGTATGGACAGGAGTGCTTAAGGCTTCAGAAGCCTCCAGACTCATGACTACGGATACCATCTGGATGATGGCCGGTGTGCTTGTAGTATCTGATGCGCTTGGCAGCTCAGGAGCCAGTGAGGCCATAGGTGACTGGCTGCTCACCATCATAGGACCTGGAACCAGTTCCTTCATGATCTATTTCATACTTTCGGCAGTTACGGTCATCATGACAAACTTCCTGTCAAATGCTGCGTGCCAGACAGTGCTGGTGCCCCTGGCTGCATCTCTTGCGCTTGCAGCTGGATGGGATCCCAGAGGACTTATACTTATCCCCGGCATGGCAAACACAGCGGATATAGCGCTTCCTTCCGGCTCAGGAGAGGCAGCGGTCACCTATGCAGCAGGAGGCTATAACCCGGCTAAGGTCCTTAGATATACCTTGCCGTATATAGTTTTAAGTATCATAGGATATGCAGTTTCAGCCCAGATATTGTATCCGTTGTAAATCATCGAAGTTTACGCCGCCTCTCATCAGGTATGAGCAGGCGGCGCTTGTTAAAAAAACAAACTCTATAAGAAAGGACATACATATGGAAAAGAGATTTTACTATGCGCCCACCACAGGACGCCTTGATGACAAGAGCATGCCCACCCACTGGGAGCACACGGTACCCGCTTACAGAAATGCACCTCACGTATGGAACGTGGGAGGCCAGGACAATGTAGCCGTATTCCTGTTGGATACGGGAGAGGGACTGATACTTATTGATACCGGCCTCAATGCAGAGACCTGCTATCTGGTCATAGAGCGCATCTGGGAATCAGGCCATGATCCCCGTGACATAAAGAAGATACTGCTCACCCACTGGCACGGAGACCACAGCTGCAACGCGAGAGTGCTTCAGGAGATAAGCGGAGCAGAGATCTGGCTGTCCCGTGAGGATGAGGTGGAGCATAAGAAGCATGAGGGTAAGGTAGGATATCCCAAGATGATAGAGGGAAGAAGGACCATGACCTGGGTGGATGCAGACACGGAGGAGGCCAAGCTTTCCGGAAAGAGAGCAGACTACCCCTACGAGGTCACCAACTTCTACGATGACGATAAGCCCATAGTCATGGGAAGATTCACCATCAGGACCAAGCTGTGCCCGGGACATACGCCGGGAGTGACCAGCTTCTTCTTCGAGGATACAGACGAAGAGACGGGAAAGACCTATAAGGTAGCCCTGCATGGAGGTTTGGGAGTCAACCCTATGATGAGGCCTGAGCAGCTGGCATATGAGGGATATCCCGAGTCCATGGCTCATCAGTTCGTAAAGGACTGCTATGAGCTGGCGAAGCTGCCTGTAGATATAGCTCTTTCAAGCCACTTAAACCAGGCCAACATCCTTCCAAATATACCGAAGGACCCCAACGATTACAGCGTATTCGTAGCGGACTATGCATGGGCAGATGTGCTGATCAACAGGGCAGATGCAGTTAAGGAGTTCTATCCCGATGTATATCCCGAGGTAAAGAAGGGCTGATTTAAAGTCACTTCGGGAAAATGCATATTTTTATAAAAACTCGAAATAGCCAGGGCTCTCTGTTGACAGAGGCCCTGGCTATAAATATATGTTCGTGACTTTGAGACAGGCTAAGTTTTATTACGTGGAAACAGGCCCGGGTTTTTGCTATCATATATATAAATATATGACCGGAAAGGAAGAGATGATTATGGAAAAGAAATTCTTCTACGCCCCCACCGCGGGACGTCTTGAAAACAACACCATGTCTACCCACTGGGAGCACACCATACCTGCCTACAGGAACGCTCCACACGTATGGAACGTGGGCGGACAGGACAACGTGGCTGCATTTCTGATAGACACGGGAGCAGGCCTTATCCTCATAGATACTGGCCTCAATGCAGATACCTGCTATCTCGTCATAGAGCGTATCTGGGAGTCCGGACACGATCCCAGGGACATAAAGAAGATACTGCTCACTCACTGGCATGCTGACCACAGCTGCAACGCCAGAGTCATCCAGGAGCTGAGCGGAGCAGAGATCTGGCTCTCTCGTGAGGATGAGGTGGAGCACAAGAGGCACGAGACCGTAGTGGACAAGCCCATGGTCATAGACGGAAAGCACATCCTTGGCTGGGTGGAGGCTGACTCGGAAGAGGGCAGGGCCACCGGTAAGAGACTGGACTATCCCTATGAGGTGACAAACTTCTATGACGATGACACGCCCATAGTCCTTGGCAGCTTCACCATCAGGACCAGGCTCTGCCCCGGACATACACCCGGAACCACCAGCTTCTTCTTTGAGGATACAGATGAGGAGACTGGCAAGACCTACAAGGTAGCCCTTCACGGAGGCCTGGGAGTACCCTTCATGAGACCTGAGCAGCTGGCAGCTGACGGATATCCTGAGTCCATGGCCCATCAGTTCATAAAGGACTGCTATGAGCTTGCAAAGCTGCCTGTGGACATAGCTCTTTCAAGCCACTTAAACCAAGCAAACATCCTTCCCAACATACCGAAGGATCCCATGGATTACACCGTATTCGTGGCAGACTATGCCTGGGGCGATGTGCTCATAAACAGGGCTGAGGCTACAAAGGCGTACTATCCCGACATATATCCTGAGGCCAAGAAGGATTGAGTGGAGGCTGGTGACCCTGAGCAGCATCAATAACAGGTTGCCTTAAGCATCACAAAAGAGCATTAAAATGGAATCCGTTCCATCTTTTTGAGAAAATCGATCAAAAATGGAATGGATTCCATTTTTGTTGCAATTATCGGTTTCAGAGAGTATACCTTTCTTAAGGAAGGTGTACTATTATGAAAAGGATCGAAAGAAAGTCTTATCTGGACTGGCTTATAAGATGGAAGGACAGGCAGATCATATCGATAAATTTTGAAGATCTGTCATATGTTGAGCTGACAGAAGCTGAAAAGCTGTACAACCATATTATTGGAAGATTATGTAAGAGCGGCAGAAACTATGTGTTTCTGGATGAGATACAGCACGTTCGTAATTTTGAATGAGCGGTGGACAGCCTTTTCCTTCGTGAGGATATAGACATTTACATAACAGTTTCAAACGGTTGCATGCTCTCAGGTGAGCTGGCCACACTTCTGACAGGGCGATATGTGGAGCTGTCCATGCTCCCCCTTTCATTTAGCGAATATTGCAGTGGGGCGATGGAGGAGGGGATCTCGCGTCAGGAGCTGTTTGATCAATATATGAGCTCGGGATCATTTCCCTATATCCTGCGATATGATCTTGATGTGCAGGAGGCAAGAGAATATCTGAGTGGGATATATAATACTGTGCTTTTAAACGATGTGGTAAAGCGATTGAAGGTATCAGATGCCAATATGCTTGAGTCCATAACCAGATTCATGATGTATAATATAGGAAACCGTACCTCACCGTCGACGATAGCCAACACCATGACTTCTGCTCATATGAAGATAGATCCAAAGACAGTAGACAGATATATTCGTGGACTTACTGACAGTCTGCTGTTTTATGAGGTAAGAAGATATAATATAAAGGGGAAAAGGCTTCTGTCTACCATGAATAAGTATTTCCTATGTGATGTGGCTTTTCGGGAGCTGCTGGTAGGGGGACGTGGTCAGGACGCGGGGTCATGTACTTGAAAATGTAGTTTATCTTGAGCTTAGGAGAAGGTATCCGGAGGTATATATAGGACAGCTTGGTTCAGACGGAGAGGTGGACTTTGTTGCCATAAAGGATGGGATACCGGTGTATTATCAGGTGGCCCTGAGCACGATCGATGAAAATGTCCTTGAGAGGGAGCTTAAACCGCTCAGGCAGATAGGCGACAACTATCCTAAGTATCTGCTTACTTTGGATGAGATATTTGGGGAAATGAACTATGAAGGAGTTCAGAAGCGTAATGTCTTGAAATGGCTGCTTGAAAAGGCTTAAAGGGGGGCGTCATGGATCTTCGGCAGATCGAATACATACTCAAGATAGCAGAGGAAAAGAACATATCAAGGGCGGCGGAGAAGCTCTTCATTTCCCAGCCAGCACTTAACCAGCAGCTCATCAACCTGGAAAAGGAGCTGGGCACGCCGCTTTTTGACAGACAGAGGGGAGAGCTGCGCCTTACGGAGGCCGGAAGGGTATATGTGGAGGCGGGCCGCCAGATCCTGGACATAAAAAAGGATGCCTATGCGCGCATCGAGGATGTGGCAGATGTCAAAAATGCCCAGCTGCGTGTAGGTGTCACACCAAAGTCGGGAGCCCGTATACTCGGATGGGTATACAAGAGGTTCTATGCCGCACATCCTGAGGTCAGGACCATCATAGAGCAGATGGATACGGTCAGCCTTCAGAAGGCTGTGGTCTCAGGAGAGCTGGATCTGGCCATAGGCACCATAGGACCTGAAAAGGATGAGGGCAGGCTCTGCTATGAGGTGCTCAGGACCATGGAGATGCTCCTGGTCATGTCAAAGGAAGACCCGTATCTCTCGGAGTCCTATGTGGATGAAAGTGGACAAAGGTGTATAGATCTCAGGAATCTAAAGGATGAGAGCTTCGCCCTGGGACCGACTGCCGGCACCAGTCATCTGATGACAGACATGCTTTTTGAGGAGGCAGGCTTCCTGCCCAGGATATACCATCAGGGAGGAGCATTTCCATTGAGACTATCCATGGTGGAGATGAATCAGTGCTGTACCTTCTCCGAGGAGCACCACAGCGAGGCCCTGCCTGATACGGTGGAGAGGCTTCATCTTTCCACGCATCCGAAGCTGGAATCCGTGGTCATATATAAAAAGGGCAGGCATCTCACCATGGCTGAGCGGGATTTCATAAACATCGCCAGGCTTTTTTGGGAAAATAACTGATGAAACTTACGGGAAAATGTATAACGGGGTAAGACATGGATCTCAGACAGCTGGAGTACATACTTAAGATAGCAGAAGAAAAAAACATAACCAAGGCGGCGGAGAAGCTCTACATCTCCCAGCCCGCCCTCAATCAGCAGCTCCTTAATCTGGAAAAGGAGCTTGGGACCCAGCTCTTTCAGCGAAAGCGCGGAGACTGGCGTGTGACCGAGGCGGGAGAGATATATGTGGAGGCTGCCAGAAGGATCCTGGACATAAAGCACAATGCCTATACGCATATAGCGGAGATCGCCGAAACTAAAAATGTCGAGCTCAATGTGGGAGTGACCCCGAGCATGGGAGGGCAGATGCTTTCGTGGATGTTCAGACGCTTCTACAGCATATACCCGGAGGTCAGGCTCCATATCCACCAGGCCAACAGCCACGAGCTCCAGAAGGCTGTGATATCCGGAGCCCTGGATCTGGCGGTTGGTACTGTGGCCGAGGATAGAGATACTGTACACTGTGATTATCGTGAGCTCAAGACCATAGAGATGCTGCTCATCATGTCCGAACGTAATCCGCTGGTATCGGAGGCATATATGGAGGAGGACGGGTCTCTCTGTATGGACATAAGGAAGCTTCGGGAGGAGTACTTTGCCCTGGGAGCCCGTACCGGGACGAATGGAGAGCTGCAGGAACGTATCTTTGAGGAGGCAGGCTTCATGCCCAGAGTCTATCAGGAGGGCGGAGGCTGGCAGCTGCGCTACTCCATGGTGGAGATGAACCTCTGCTGTGCCTTCATGGAGGAGCACCATAAAAGGGATCTCCCTCAGTCAGTGCTGAGCCTGAAGCTTTCTACACATCCCAGGCTGACATGGGTGGTCATGCTTAAAAAGGGCCGACAGCTGAGTCAGCCTGCCAGACTTATCATGGAGCTTGCAGACCAGTACTGGGCGGAGCATTGATCAGGATCCGGCCGGAGCTCATCTATAGGACTTTTAAAGTCATCCATTGATTTTATATATTTTATAATTCATCCCTCTTTGCTTATACTGATGTAAAGTACAGGCAAAGGGGGGTTGTTTTTATGAGCCTGAAGTACATGATAGACGGAGAGATAGAGCAGACTATAGCTATGAAGATAAACGAGGGTCTGGCATTTCCCGACAAGATAAGGATAGTCCGGGCGGAGCTTTATACCTTCAATAAAAAGCCCAGGGAAAAGGTGTGGAAGGACGGCACCGGCAAGGTGAGTCGGGAGTGGAGCTTTCCAACCTGGATGCGCATCTATGACAGTGAGGGCTACTACGGTGAGAGCACGGCTTCGCCGGCGGTATGGCAGATATTCCTCCCCATGATGCTCAGGGACAGCACACCAAGGACTAACCTTGAGTGGAGACGGCTGTTTTACTGGAAGGAAAGGGCCGCAGTAGGTACCTTCCAGGCCATGTCTCAGCTGGAGCTCATGATGTTTGACCTGCTGGCCAGACGAAAGGGCATGCCGCTTCATCGCATGCTGGGCGCAAAGCGGGACTACTGTGACGTATATAAGGGAGGCGGCTCAGTGCTGCGCTCCGATGAGGAGCTGGTGGAGGAGCTCGTGGCTATAAAGGAGGCAGGCTTCAGGGCCACCAAGTTCAAGATCAGCATAGCAGAGCCTGAGCGGGACATAAGACGCATGGAAAAGGTCCGCAGGGCCCTGGGGCCTGATTTTCGGATAGCCGTGGACAGCAACCAGGCCTGGGATGCGGAGACCTGCATGGAATTCATCAGAGGAGCCCATGAATACGGCATAGAGTGGTACGAGGAGCCGGTACAGGCCTATGAGATGGAGGAGATAGAGAGGCTGTCGTCCATGATGAAGGAGGAGGGCCTGGAGGTGCCCATAGCCATGGGTGAGTCTGCGAAGCATTTCAATGACTATGTCTCCTATGTGAAGGCGGGCGTCAAGGTGCTTCAGCCTCTGCCCTTCATGTATACCCTGGCGGAGACCCTCAGAGTCGCTGACTATGGAAGGCGGCATGGCTGCCGCATAACCAGCGGACAGGGATACCTGCCGGGAGTGCTCGTGGGAGCGCTCCTTGAAGAGGGAGAGCTCATAGAGTTCCATAAGCCCAACTCGGACTATGTGGAGGACTACTACTCTGTGCATGGTGAGCTTCGGGACGGAAGGATGTATCTGCCTGACATACCCGGTATACCAGTGAGAGTCGACCTTGACAGGCTCGGGGCAGATGGCTGCCTGGCGGGCATACAGTACTTTTCAGACTGAGGCTCTGAGGCCGGGGATCTCCGAAGACCTGGAGCCCCAGTCAAGAGGCAGGGCAGATACATGCTATAGATTTTTTGAATAGTCCCATCGAAATGAGATAGATTGCACAAGCGTTCACTTTTTATCTGACTGTGGTATAGTAAATATACACAAAAGCGCGCTTGAGATACGGAATCAATCATTTTAAAGGAGAGGTAAGAGTATGAATACTCAGCTTATCATCACACTGCTGATCATGGCGTTCATGATCTTCATGTTCGTATGGCAGAAGTTCCCCATGGGCGTGACCACCATGACCTGCTGTGCACTGCTGGCCATATTTGGGATACTTAGTCCTACGGAGGCATTTTCCGGATTTACGAACCAGTCCATCATACTGGTAGCTCCCATGATGGCCCTCAGCTCGGCGATCACAAAGACCAGCATAGTTCCCACCATCAGAAAGAAGGTCAATGACCTGAGCGGAAAGACAGGCATGATCCTGATCGTGTTCTTCTTCCTGATAGTCATAGCATTCGTTCAGTTCATCCCTGCAACTGCTACATTCTCCATCATGGTAGTGTTCCTTACTACTCTCGGTGAAGAAGGAGAGGTCACTCCCAGCCGTCTGCTGATGCCCATGCTTGGTATATCCTGTGCATGGAAGGGCTTCCTGCCCATAGGTATGGGTGCTACTTCCTTTGCTACCATCAATGCCCGTTATTCAGAGATCATCACAAATGAGGCTTATCTGCTTCAGATGTTCGACAAGTTCAAGGTCATGATGTTCCCTGTTGTGTGCCTGACCATATACTGCCTGATCTTCTGGCGAGTACTTCCCAAGCATGGCAACATCTCCACCAAGGGACTTAAGGAGGTCAAGGATACCGAAGTGCTTCCTCCTGCACAGGAGAAGCTCGTATATGTCACCTTCATAGCAGTCATGGCAGTCCTGGTGCTCAACAAGTGGACCGGAAGTCTTATGTATGTGGCTCCCGCTGCAGGCGTACTCGTACTTATATACGGCAAGGCCCTCAAGGTCCCCGAGGTAACAAAGGCACTTACATCTGACATGATCTTCCTGATGGCCGGAGTACTTGGAGTAGCTCAGGCTATGACCTCCACCGGAGCCGGTGAGATCATGGGCAACGCTATCCTCACAGCACTTGGCGGACAGCCCAGCTCTCTCGCTGTTATGTTCCTGTTTACCGCAGTATGCGTAGTCATGACCACATTCATGTCAAACTCCGCTACAGCAAACATACTGTATACAGTAGCTGCTACCGTATGTCTGGCAGGTAACTGGGATCCCAGAGGTGTCATGCTCATCATCGCCATAGCAAACGTCATCTCCCTCGGCTTCCCTTCAGGAGCTGCAGAGACCGCACTTATATATGCTGCAGGAAACTATCAGGTATCAAAGGTGCTCAAGTTCACGATCCCTTATATCATCATAGCCATCGTGACCATAGCTCTTTCAGCCAACTTCTGGTACCCGATCTACGGATAAAGAAAGGAAAGGACTCATATGGAAAAGAAATTCTTCTACGCGCCCACCACAGGACGCCTTGATGACAAGAGCATGTCCACCCATTGGGAGCATACGGTACCCGCATACAGGAACGCACCCCACGTATGGAACGTGGGAGGCCAGGACAACGTAGCCGTATTCCTGCTTGATACAGGAGAGGGCCTGATACTCATCGACACAGGACTCAATGCAGAGACCTGCTATCTCGTTATAGAGCGTATCTGGGAGTCTGGCCATGATCCCAGAGACATAAAGAAGATCTTCCTTACCCACTGGCACGGAGACCACAGCTGCAACGCAAGAGTGCTTCATGAGCTTAGCGGAGCAGAGATCTGGCTGTCCCGTGAGGATGAGGTGGAGCATAAGAAGCATGAGGGTAAGGTAGGATATCCCAAGATGATAGAGGGAAGAAGGACCATGACCTGGGTGGATGCAGACACGGAGGAGGCCAAGCTTTCCGGAAAGAGGGCAGACTATCCTTACGAGGTGACCAACTTCTACGATGATGACAAGCCCATAGTCATGGGAAGGTTCACCATCAGGACGAAGCTCTGCCCCGGACATACACCCGGTGTTACCAGCTTCTTCTTCGAGGATACAGATGATGAGACCGGAAAGACCTACAAGGTAGCCCTTCACGGAGGCCTTGGAGTAAATCCCATGATGAGGCCTGAGCAGCTGGCATATGACGGATATCCCGAATCCATGGCCCATCAGTTCGTAAAGGACTGCTATGAGCTTGCGAAGCTGCCTGTGGACATAGCCCTTTCAAGCCACCTGAACCAGGCCAACATCCTTCCCAACATACCGAAGGACCCCAACGATTACAGTGTATTCGTAGCGGACTATGCATGGGCAGACGTGCTGATCAACAGGGCAGATGCAGTGAAGGAATTCTATCCCGATGTATATCCTGAGGTAAAGAAGGGCTGATCCATGGAAGAGAAAAAGTTTTTCTATGCGGCAGTCCCTCCCCTGAGATGCGGAAAGGATCTGGACCACAGATGGCTTTATGAGGTGCCTGCTTACAGAGTGGCTCCCCATGTGTGGAACGTGGGCGGTCAGGACGATGTGGCGGCATACCTGCTGGATTCAGGAGAAGGCCTGATCCTCATAGATACCGGATATGAGCAGACCCTTTATATGCTCATAGACCGTATCTGGCGCACGGGTCATGATCCCAGGGACATAAAGATGATACTCCTGAGCCACTGGCATGGAGATCATGTAAATGGCTGCCGTATGCTCAAGGAGATGAGCGGCGCTGAGGTCTGGATCTCTGAGATAGACGAGCAGCAGCATCAGCTTCATAAGGATGATACGAAGCCAATGCCTACCATCCCCTATGATGTGGAGCATTTTTATGATGACTCAAAGCCCATAAAGCTTGGCAGGTTTGAGATACATACCAAGCTCTGCCCCGGACATACTCCCGGTGCCACCAGCTTCTGGTTTGATGATACCGATGAGGAGACAGGCAAGACCTACAGGTGCGCCATGCACGGAGGCCTGGGTGTCATGCCTCACATGAAGCCGGAGATGCTCAAGGCAAACGGACAGAGTAAGGAGCAGGCATACAGATTCGTTGCCGACTGCCTTGAGATGGCAGAGTGGAAGGTGGATGTATGCATGCCCAGCCACCTCAACCAGGGCAACATCATGCCGAACATACCTGAGGATACAAATGACTACAGTGTATTCCTGGCAGACTATGCCTGGAGAGACATCCTCATGGACAGGGCAAAGGCCGTCATGGCTTTTTATCCCGAGAAGTATCCTGAGGTGAAATAACAGGGCTGACCTTGACACAAAAAAAGTAGCTCTGAAATTTTCATAAACTTCTGTTAATATTTTCTTGAGTATGCTAAGATGGTCAATATCAGCACGGGCTTTTCTGCCTGATGCTGGTATTGATCATTTCTATTACATATTTCATATAAGTTCTGATATAATCTTTGGCCATCTTATCTGAGATTTATCTGAAAGTCGACATTCGTTGACAACAAAATTCCACTAAAATATAATCGAAGGAGAGAAAAATGAATAAGGATATGGAAAGTACGGAGTATAGCTGTAGTGACTTTAATTCGACCTTTGATGATGTATTCCGAACCATGGCTCAGAAGATGCCTTTTTTGATGATACCTATAATAAACGAGGCATTTGGTACTGATTATACTGAGGATCAGACTTTTGAGCAGCTCAGAAATGAGTTTTATGAGAGCTATGGAAAGGTCATTACAGATTCGATATTGAAGATAGGCAGTAATATTTATCATATCGAGTGCCAGTCACAAAGGGATGGCCGGATGGCGATACGTATGCTGGAATATGATATTGCCATAGCACAGGAGCATGCGTTGATGGAGGATGGCGGACGAATAAGCATAAGACTACCGAGATCCTGTGTATTTTACATCAGGAACCACCGGAGACTGCCTGTAGCACATGAAGTAAGACTGTATCTTCCTGATGGAAGGTATATTGACTACAGTGTACCTGTGATACGGGCAAACAGGTTTGATGCGGAAGAGATATTTGAAAAAGGTTTGCTGATGTTGCTCCCATACTATGTGCTCAGATATGAGCATTTTTTAAAAAGAGGGTCACCCGATGATACAAAGATGGGAGAGGTGATTGATGAGTTTCGGGATATTTTAGAACGTCTCATGGATTGGAGCGAGCAAAGAGATATGCCGGAGCTGTTGGTGGATCTGACAGATCTTATGAGGACGGTCGTTGAACATGTTTTACCCGAAGGTCAGGCAAGAGAAAGGTTAGGTGAGATCATGGGAGGAAATATACTTAAGCTTAAGTCAGAAGAGCTTTTGGAAGAAGGACATAATGAAGGCCGCAAAGAAGGGAGGACCGAAGAACGAAAGATCATAGCTCTAAGGATGTTCAAATCGGGAATGAGTCCTGATCAGATAGCGGATATGGTGGATGCGCCTTACGAGGAGGTCCTTAGGTGGGTAAAGGATTGAGGATCAATCCTTTACCATACCGCAGGCGCTTACTTTTTCTGCCAGCATCTCATCATGGCTTATGGCGGCATAAAGGCCATAGCCTCCTGAGAAGTTGCGTGCATCGAAGCCATGCTGCATCAGTATGCGGCAGGCGATATAGCTTCGGATACCGCTCTGACATATGACATAGGCGATCTTTCCGGGATCCAGCTCGGAGAGCCTGTCCCTGAGCTCGTCTACGGGTATGTTTATGAAGCCGTCGATGTGGCCCCGAGAGTATTCTCCGGGAGTACGGACATCCAGCAAGGTCGCGCTGCCATCACGAGGGAGCTCAGACAGATCGTGCCAGAAATACTGGCGCAGTCTGTCATTTTTTATATTGTCTATCATGAAGCCTGCCATGTTGACGGGATCCTTGGCTGAGGAATAAGGCGGAGCATAGCAGAGGTCCAGATCCTTAAGCTCGAGGGCCGACATGCCGGAGCATATGGCTGTGGCCAATACATCCATGCGTTTGTCTACGCCCTCATAGCCTACAGCCTGAGATCCCAGGAGACGATAGTTTTCCTTTTCAAAGATGACCTTGAGGTACATGGGCTTTGCTCCGGGGTAGTAGCCCGCATGGCTCTGGGGTGAGAGGTATACCTTGTCGCAGGAAAGGCCTGCCTTTATGGCTGCCTGCTCTGAAAGGCCGGTAGAGGCTGCGGTCATGTCAAATACCTTTATGACAGAGGACCCAAGGGAGCCGGGATAATGGCTGTTTCCTCCGCAGATATTGTCTGCAGCTATGCGGCCCTGTCTGTTGGCAGGCCCTGCCAGAGATATGACAGCCTTCTGCCCGGATACCCTGTGCCTGATCTCCACGGCGTCACCTGCTGCGTAGATATCGGGAGCAGAGGTCTCCATACGGTCGTTGACGACTATGCTGCCCTTTGTACCGAGCTCAAGTCCGGCGCTTTTTGCCAGTTCTGTGTCAGGAGTCACGCCTATGCACAGTATGGCCATGTCAGCATCTATGGGCTCTTCATCCTTAAGGAGCATATGTATCCTGCCTGAGTCTGCACCGGAGGGATCTGCAGCCTCGAAGCCCTCCACCGTATGCCCGAGCACGAGCCTTATGCCTGCCCTTTTCATACGAGCATGGAGGAAGGAAGCCATCTCGGGATCAAGGGTATTCATGAGATGACGGGGACGCTGGACTATGGTGACCGAAAGCCCGAGCTGACACAGATTTTCAGCCAGCTCCACGCCTATGAAGCCGCCTCCTGCCAGTACGGCTGAGGAGGGATGATGCTCCTGTATGTAGGTGTGTATGGCGAGGGTGTCCTCCACGGTGCGAAGCTTAAAGAGGCCAGGAAGATCAAGGCCTTTCAGCTCCGGCTCTGTGGGCCTCGCTCCTGGAGATAAAAGCAGCTTATCATAGCTGTCCTCAAAGTATCTGCCGGAGTCAAGGTCATGGACCGTGACCTTTTTTGAACCGGGATCTATGGCGGTGACCTCGTGCCGCACATGAACGTCTATATTGAATCTTTCCCTGAAGCTTTCAGGGCTCTGGATCGTAAGCTCCTCTTCATTGGTTATGACTCCGCCTATATAATATGGAAGTCCGCAGTTGGCATATGATATGAAGCCTGAGCGCTCATAGATCCTGATCTCCGCAGCTTCATCAAGCCTCCTTATGCGCGCTGCCGCACTTGCTCCTCCGGCTACTCCTCCCACTATGATGACCTTCATGTCAGCTTCCTCCTTCATGGCCTTTGTATCATGGATATCATAATCATATAGGCTTTCGGATGTCAATATGCCCCGGGATCTGATTTTTCCCGTTGATATTCGGCTGTTTTACTGTAAAATAATAGGCATGGAAGAAAAAGCATTACATATACTTGAATATGATAAGATCATAGACCGACTTGCGGAGTTTGCCACCTCCGCCGCGGGCAGCGATCTATGCCGAAAGCTCAGGCCGAGCTCGGATATCCGCCGCATAAGGGAGTGGCAGAAAAATACCTCCGATGCCCGAGACAGGATCAGACTCAAGGGGCAGGCCCTGTCCTTTGCTGGAGTGAAGGACATAGGAGAGTCTTTGAAGAGGGTGGAGGTGTCCGGATCTCTGGGGGCCCAGGAGCTGCTGGCGGTCAGCGCAGTGCTCACGGTGGCGGCCAGGGCCAAGCAGTATGGGCGCATGTCAGAGGATGAGTCGGAAGATAGGGAGGACAGCCTTTCTGAGACATTTTCCCTGCTGGAGCCCCTGACGAACGTAAATAACGAGATAAAGCGGTGCATACTGTCTGAGGACGAGATCTCCGATGATGCTTCACCGGAGCTTTTTTCCATACGCAAAAAGATGCGGCAGACCTCGGACCGCATACATGGCAGCATAAATGGGCTACTCAATACCTACAGAGATTATCTGACGGACTCCGTGGTCACTCAGAGGGACGGAAGGTACTGCCTGCCGGTAAAGGCCGAGTATAAATCCAGGGTGCCCGGCATGGTGCATGATGCCTCCTCCACGGGCATGACCCTGTTCATAGAGCCCATGGTCATAGTCAACCTCAACAATGAGCTGAGTGAGCTGGCCATACAGGAGAAGAAGGAGATAGAGAGGGTGCTGGAGAGGCTGAGCCTGAGCCTGACACCCTATACGGTGGAGCTTGCAGACGATGTAAAGCTCCTTCGCAAGCTGGACATGATATTTGCCAAGGCCAGGTATTCCTATGAGATATCAGGCTGTGAGCCTGTGTTCAGCAAGGACCGGGTCGTGGAGCTTAAAGCAGCCAGGCATCCGCTCATACCTAAGGATCGAGTGGTGCCCATAGACCTGAGCCTCGGTAAGGACTTCGATCTTCTGATCATCACCGGACCAAATACAGGCGGAAAGACCGTATCCCTCAAGACTGCGGGACTTCTCAGCCTGATGGGCCAGGCGGGACTTCACATACCTGCGGCGGAGGGCTCGGTGCTGGGAGTATTTGACGATGTATATGCGGATATAGGCGATGAGCAGAGCATAGAGCAGAGCCTGTCCACATTTTCAGCCCATATGAAGAATATAGTGGACATACTTTCTAAGGCGGACTCCAGGTCCCTGTGTCTTTTTGACGAGCTTGGCTCAGGCACAGATCCTACGGAGGGCGCAGCCCTGGCCATGGCAGTGCTGGATTTCCTTCGGAGGATGCAGACCAGGACCATAGCCACTACTCACTACAGTGAGATCAAGATGTATGCCCTGCAGACAGAGCGGGTGGAAAATGCCTGCTGCGAGTTTGATGTGGAGACCCTGAGCCCTACCTACAGGCTGCTCATAGGCATACCGGGCAAGTCAAATGCCTTTGCCATATCCAGGAAGCTGGGGCTTCCCGAGTACATACTCAAGGAGGCCGAGAGCTATATAGCCGCAGAGGATGCGGGCTTTGAGGATGTGGTGGCGAAGCTCAACGAGGACCGGGCAGCGGCACTCAAGGCCCGGGAGGAGACCGAGAGCTATAAAAAGGAGATAGAGATACTTCGGGACAGGCTGAGACGCAAGGAGGCCAGGACCGAGGAGAGCCGGGACAAGATACTCAGGGATGCCAGGGCCGAGGCCCAGAGGATACTCAAGGATGCCAAGGATACGGCAGACGAGGCCATAAAGGGCATAAACAAGCTCAAGGCCACGGGAGCATTTTCAGAGGCAGAGGCGGAAAGGGAAAAGCTGAGGGCTGGCATACGCAAAAATGAAGCCCAGGGCGGACTCAGGGTCAAGGGCCCCTCGAAGCCGGTCTCCGCAAGGAAGCTGCGCATAGGAGACGGGATACGTGTCACCCGCATGGGAGGCATGACCGGTACCGTGTCCACGCTTCCTGACAAGGACGGCAATTTGTTCGTGCAGCTGGGCATCATGAAGTCCAAGGTCAATATAAAGGATATAGAGCTGGTGGACGAAAAGTCCGAGGGAAAGGAAAGGAAGCAGGCCTTTGTGGGCCAGAAGGGCCTGACGGGAGGCTCCGGAGGCTCAGGCTCCTTCATGCCCAAGGCCATGTCGGCCAGATCGGAGGTCAACCTTATAGGCATGACCACGGATGAGGCCATACCGGAGATGGAGAAGTTCCTGGATGACGCATATCTGGGCCATCTGGAGACGGTCAGGGTGGTCCATGGCCGCGGAACAGGAGCCCTCAGGGATGCGGTGCACCGCAGGCTAAGGAAGCTCTCCTATGTAAAGAGCTTCAGGCTTGGAGAGTATGGCGAGGGTGACACGGGAGTCACCATAGTGACATTTAAATGATTTTCCTCAGCAGGGAGTTGAAACATGACAGAAAAGCAGAAGATACTCATAGTAGATGATGATCCCTCCATATCCGAGCTCATAGCGCTGTATCTTAACAAGGAAAGATATGATACCAGGTGTGTGGAGGACGGAGAGGAGGCCCTTAAGGAGTTTTCCGCCTATAAGCCGGACCTGGTGCTGCTGGATCTTATGCTTCCGGGCATGGACGGATATCAGGTGTGCCGGGAGATCAGGAGCAGATCCGATACCCCGGTCATCATGCTGTCTGCCAAGGGAGAGGTGTTTGACAAGGTCCTGGGTCTTGAGCTGGGTGCCGATGACTATATGATCAAGCCCTTTGACTCCAAGGAGCTGGTGGCCAGGGTCAAGGCAGTGCTCAGGCGCTACGGAGCCAGGCCCCAGAAGTCCCAGAGTCAGGATCAGGTGGGAGACTATGTGGAATATGAGGACCTGATAGTCAATCTGACGAACTATGCGGTCATATATAAGGGACATACGGTGGACATGCCCCCCAAGGAGCTGGAGCTTCTGTATTTCCTTGCTTCTTCTCCCAATCAGGTATTTACCAGAGAGCAGCTGCTGGATCACATCTGGGGCTATGAGTATCTGGGAGATACCAGGACGGTGGACGTGCATATAAAGAGACTTCGGGAAAAGCTTCAGGACAACGAGCACTGGGCCATATCCACGGTATGGGGCATAGGCTATAAGTTCGAGGTAAAAAGATAGGGATAAAAACAGGAGAGGACCGGATCCCCTCCTGTGTAAGGCCTGTACATGAAAATGTCTCAGGCAGGATATATCATCTCAGGCGCTGCATAAAAGTGCCGAGGGCCGCTATGGGAGCCTCGGCTATGGCAGCGCCTTTTTCGCGCATGAGTCTCAGCTTGAAATCCAGGAGCTCCGCGGGCACAGACAGCCTGGCTGCACATTCAAAAAAGTCGCAGCCCTCATTTAGCAGCTCCTCCACCTGATCATCGGATATGAGGAGCTCTGCAGTGAGGAGGTTGGCCTCGTACTCCTCTGCGGCTGCCTCGTCAAATGCGGAAAAGTCCTGGAAGGCCCCTGCGAGGCCCGTGGATACATGCAGGAAATAATGGGACAGCTCGTGGAGCTTGATGATCTGCTGCATGTCCTCTGCAAGGTCGCTGTTTATGGTTATGGCCGTGCTTTTGCCGCACTGAAGTATGAAGCCCTTGCAGGCCGAGGCCTCAGTACCCATCTGACTGTACATGAGTATGATGCCGGCTTCCCTGCACAGCTCATCAGGATCCGTGGTGCCGTACTGCTCCCTTATCCGCCTGGCACAGGCTATGATGGAGGCTTTGTTCATGGACGCTCAGGCCTTCTGATCTGCTTCCTTGCAGGCCATGTAGGCGGAGGTCAGGGCCTCAAAATACTTGTCCTTGGCATCCTGACTGAGCCTGCCTCCCGCAAAGAGGGCAGCGCTGCGCTTGAGCAGCAGCTCTATCTCATCTGCGGTCTCACGTCCGTAAAGCTCGCGTATGTTTGTCAGGTATACCTCCTCCTTGGTAGGAGTACAGAACTCAGTGATGGTATCATTTGACAGATAATCCACAGAGCAGCCGAGAGCTGCAGCCAGCTTCTTGAGTGTAGAATCCCTGGGAAGCCTGCCGTCGGTCTCATAGGAGGCTATGGTGCGCTTCGTGACTCCGCACATGTCTGCCAGCTTCTGCTGGGAGCAATGCATCTCTTTCCTTCTCTGAACTATCTTTTTTCCTATGGTCGTAGTAAGCATATGTCCGCTCCATTTCTGCCGGCGCCTATAGGGGACACGGCCAAAGACACTGAAATGTAGTTGATGTATATAATTACAGTATAATTACATGGGCCTGTCTTTGTCAACCTATTTAAGCTTTTTGAACTCAGGAAGGAGCAGCAGGGCCTCTGTCAGCCTGTCCGATCTGTCATAGCAGAGCTTGAGTGAAAAGTATTCCGTATCTCCGGAGATGAGATGGTCCAGCATGTAGCGGTCCCCCTCCCACAGCTCCAGATCGGGTATGCGGTCAAAGCCGATCCACATGAGGTCTCCTTCGTTGCATTCCGCAAGCTCTCCCTCAAAGCCGTCTGCCGTATAGGTAAAGATGTATTCCGGATCCCGATCCTCATATATGAAGCTGAGGAGGCCCCGGAGGCGGAAGGAGGTGAGCTTAAGGCCGGTCTCCTCAAGGACCTCTCTTATGAGACATTCCTCAGGAGCTTCTCCCTTTTCGAGCTTTCCTCCCACGCCTATCCATTTTCCGTGGTTGACATCATGCTCCTTTTTTGTGCGATGAAGCATGAGATAGGCTCCGTCCTTTTCGATATAGCAAAGCGTTGATACCAGCATGGCAAGTCTCCTTTGTCTTTATAGCTTTCAGTATAGTTTATTAAGGAAAATCGTCAAGAATATGTAAGGAAATCCGTGGGACAGGAGGCCATGCGGTGTGCTATCCTATATACAAATATATCATGGATAAGAGGCGATGAAGCTATGAGGATGAGCTCAGTAAGGAAAATGGCATATCTGACGGCAGTGCTTATGACAGCCGGTTCATTTGTCGCACGTGCAGACATCATAACTACGGCTACGGCGCCGGGAGCTGCGGAGACGGAGTCCACCTATGTCATGACCTCTGAGCCCATAGCTATCACCTCGCCTGCCCTGAGCTCTGATGTCACCCAGGGGAGCTCCATGGAGAAGGTGACCGGTGAGCTTCCTTCGGTAAGCTCTGTGTCAGTCGGCACTGAGTCGGTAAGCTCTGTGTCCGGGCCTGGAGCATCTTCCGGGTCCTCTGGAGAGTACTGGATGTCAGGCCCCGGAGTGTCGGGTGCATTTTCCTCTGCAAATGTCTCATCGCCGGGTGCAGGATCATCCTCCGGAATAGCCGGTGCAAACCATGCCTCTGACCAGGGGACTATGGTGGAGCTTGGGTTCAAGCTGGTGTCGCCGGCGGTGCAGAAGGGAGGCATAAAGGTGGCTGAGGGCAGCGTGCAGCTCTCTGACGGAAGCTGGGCCTCCATAACCCATGACTACGATATCAGAAATCCTTACTTCCGTGTGCTTCGGGAGGTGACGGATACCCAGGGCATAGACTGGTATGTATGTGCGACTCATGCCACCAAGATAGGCAATTATTATACGGCGGACGGCAGCATGGCTACCGAGCTCTGGCTCAAAAAGTCAGACTGTACGGAGCTGAGCTCCCTGACCATAAGGACTACGGATCAGACCCGTATAGGCATAGTAAGGACGGCTATTGAGAACCTGGGCGATGACTATACCTATGGCATGACCGGACCGGATGAGTTTGACTGCTCCGGCTTTGTAAATTATGTCATGGCTCAGAACGGCATCAGCGTGCCCAGACAGTCCAGTGCCATCTGCCAGATGTCGGGGCAGATCAGCATAGAGGACCTGAGGCCCGGAGATATAGTGGGCAGGCCCGGACATGTGGGAGTGTATATAGGAGACGGCATATTCGTTCATTCCTCAGAGACCAGCACAGGTGTCATAGCGGAATATGTGGATATGTACAACACCTACAACGGATTTACCAATTATATAAATGTGGTCGGCGGCTGAGCTGCCGGCTGGCCAGGAGCTTTATATGTGGGGAGACAGACGGTATCACAGTCTTGATCATGAGCTTAAGAAGGAGTATGGAGGGAAAGTTTACAAGCTTTCCCTTTCTTCTTTCTGTACCTGTCCGAACAGGGACGGAAACAAAGGGAGTGGAGGCTGTATCTTCTGCTCCGAGGGCGGCTCGGGGGACTTTGCCCAGGCCCCGTCCCTGGACGTGGCAGAGCAGCTCAGGGCTGCAAGGAGGCTGGTGGAGTCAAAGCTTGGCAGCGATCCTGCAGGCTATATAGCCTATTTTCAGTCCTTTTCAAATACCTATGGGGATCCGGAGAGGCTTCGGGAGCTTTTTATGGCTGCCATGGATGAGCCTGAGGTGCGCATACTTTCGATAGCCACCAGGCCGGACTGCCTTCCCCCGGAGATCATGGAGCTCCTTGGGGAGCTTGCCGGGCGCAAGCCGGTGTGGGTGGAGCTTGGCCTTCAGACCGCGGACGACAAGGTGGGCAGATTTATAAACCGCTGCTATGACAGGGAGGTCTTTGAGGAGGCTGTAAGGAAGCTTGGGGATGCCGGCATAGGGGTGGTGGTGCACGTCATAGTGGGGCTGCCCTTTGAGGGGCCTGAGGAGACCAAAGCCACCATCAGATATCTTGCGAAGTTTCGGAGCTCCGGCCTTCATATAGACGGGATCAAGCTTCATCTCATGCATGTGCTCTCGGGGACCGAGCTTGGAAGGCTGTATGAACGGGGAGAGGCTCATCTTCATGAGTACAGTCTGGAGGAGTATGCGGACCTCATAGTGGATCTGCTGGAGCTGATACCGGGAGATGTGGTCATACACCGCATGACCGGAGATGCGCCGAGGCGTCTGCTGGTCGCACCGCTCTGGAGCACGGACAAAAAGAGGGTGCTAAATACCATAGCCAGGCGGCTCAGGGAAAGGGCTACCTGGCAGGGCAGGCTTGCGTGACTGGGATCGAAGAGTCCGCCTGCGGCAGTATCTGCAAGCTTTTGCAGGCCAGTATTTACATAAACTTTACAATTGACGGCATAAGGATTTACAATAACTTATTATAGTACGATAAGAATAGTTTTTTCGGAGCCGGATATGAAAAAGATATACATTATAGAGGATGATGAAAATATCAGGAACCTGCTCAAGATAGCCCTGAGTGGCTTCCTTTATGAGCCCGTTGCCTTTGAGACTGCAGAGGAGGCGCTGGCCTCCATAGAAAAGGATAAGCCTGACATGGCCATATTCGATCTCATGCTCCCTGGCATGGACGGAGTATCTGCCATCAAGCTGGTCAGGGCCATGCCTACGGTGGGAAGCATTCCCATACTCATACTTACTGCCAAGGACAAGGAGCTCGACAAGGTCATAGGGCTTGACGGCGGAGCTGATGACTATATGGTCAAGCCCTTCGGTATCCTGGAGCTCGGAGCCAGGATCAGGAG
Source organism: uncultured Lachnospiraceae bacterium (assembly GCA_944380315.1). GTDB lineage: Bacteria > Bacillota > Clostridia > Lachnospirales > Lachnospiraceae > Avilachnospira. The sequence goes on along the minus strand of CALWHG010000003.1, from coordinate 32,022 downwards.
CCTGCTTCGCAGGAGCGGGACAGCCATACATGAGGGTGCGGATGCAGCCGGAGCCGGAGGGCCGGAGGACGAGTCCGACAGGGATGGAGCAAAGCACCAGAGGAGAGTGCTCAGCTACAACGATATCGTGGTCGATGAAAGGAAGCATGAGGCAAAGGTGGGCGAGAGGCAGCTGGAGCTTACCAACAAGGAGTACGGTCTGCTCTGCTATCTGATGGAGAGGCCCTCCTTCGTGGCCACCAGAGACGAGCTTCTTAATGCGGTCTGGGGCTATGATTATGACGGCGAGTCCCGCACTGTGGACATGCATATAAAGTCCCTTCGCCAGAAGATAGGCGATGATGCGGGCGAGATCATTCAGACCGTAAGGGGTGTCGGATATAAACTGAAATAATACGGAAATACAGATCAGAACGGCAGACAGGATTATATGATCAATGATTATTTGAAAAACAAATATCTGAGATATCTCAACATAAAAAAGACACTTAAGGACATGGATGCGCTTAACGAGAGGCTTATCAGGGAAAAGGAAATACGTCAGGAGTTCTTTGCCAACGCCAGCCATGAGCTCAAGACTCCCATAACCTCCATCCGGGGCTATGCTGAGCTTCTGGAGAGCGGCATGATAACCGATGAGGCTACGAGGAAGGACATGATAAGCCGCATAAAGAAGGAAGCGGATCACATGAACATGCTCATAGCCGATATCCTGGAGGTGTCCAAGCTCGAGTCCAATGACATCCGGCCTGAGGTCATGAGGGTGGATGTGACCCTCCTGATAGACGAGACCATAGAGACCTTCAAGCCAAAGGCAGATGAGGCCGGGGTCACACTGTACAACTATGCAAAGCCGGGCGTCTTCGTATATGCGGATTACGGACACATGGATGAGATCATATCCAACCTGGTCAGCAATGCCATACGCTACAACCGCAAAAACGGAAAGGTCTGGATCCATGCGGCAAATGAGGACGGACTCATGGAGCTTAGAGTCAGGGACACTGGCATAGGCATACCAAAGGGAGAATGCAGCCGTATATTTGAGCGTTTCTACAGGGTCGACAAGGGTCGCAGCCGCCAGAGCGGCGGCACCGGCCTGGGACTCTCCATAGTAAAGCATATATTGAGCTACTATAAGGGAACGGTGGAGGTCAACTCCAAGGTGGGCTCAGGCACTGAGTTCATAGTGCGCATACCGGAGAAATATGAACCATAAAGAAGCCCCCATTTTATATCAAGGGCCCTTTGCCTCTTCGAGGCTGCAGACACCCGTTGATATAAAATGGGGGCTTCTTATCGAAACCAACAGAAAATTTTATCATGCCTTTTTATATATATCCTTTAATATCTTGACCATCTCAGCTGCAGGCGCAGACAGCTCTGAATCCTTCGGATAGGCTGCCACAAAGGTCCACCAGGCCTCATATTCATCTTCAATACTGCAGAAGACGGGCTCCTCAGGATAAGTAAACAGACTGATGTAGCTTTGAGGCATAAGCGTTATTCCGACCCCTACACTGGCAACTCTCATGGCAGTTTCTACGCTGCTGGTCATAAAAGTTATATCAGGAGTCACACCGGCTTTTGATAATATCGAATCTGTGACCTGTCTTACTCTTTGAGACGGATAAGCCAACACAAATTTCTCATCTGAGCAAAGCTTTGGATCAAGGAAGGGCTTCCCATCCTTTTCATATATATACTGGATCAAAGGACTCTTTCTGGATATGACTATCACATAAGGGTCTTTTGCTATAAGCTCATAATCCGCCTCTATACTGCGAAATGGAATATGCATAAGCGCTATATCCAGCTCATTATGAGCCAATGCGCTTTCAAGCTCTGCGGACCTGCTCTCCGTGATAAGGATATCTATATTAGGATAGCGCTCCTTATATCTTGGCAGCAAAAGAGGAAACACATAAGACCCCAGATGTACGGTCGCTCCTACCTGTATCCTTCCTTTATGAAGTGCACTTATCTCACAAAGCTCCACCTCAAAATCATTGCACAGCTTTAGTATTTTTTCAGCCGTACGTATATAGCATTCTCCCGCGTATGTAGGAATGAGCCCATTTTGCCCTCTTGAAAAAAGCTTTGTTCCGAGAGAAGCTTCAAGTCTTGTTAGAAAAAGGCTTAATGCTGGCTGGCTCATATAAAGCTTTGAAGCCGCCTTTGAGATACTTTTTTCTCTTGCTATGGCCAGGATCTGTTCACAATCTCTCTGATTCATATCCGTACCCCCAAACAGTCCTTATCATCTTTAATATATTATCTCATTTTTTTCTTCTTTGGACATCCATATATGTCAATATACATATTACATTTTGTTATTGATTGTATAAAATATATAAAATTGATTTGTTTCAAATCGAAATATACAATAAATATACACAAAAGACGCGTCTTATATAATGATCATGGGGGTAATATAAATGAAACCTTCCAAAGACAATTTTTTCAAGACATCAGATGATGCCTATATCTATTTTGAAGATCAGGGCAAAGGCACTCCTATCATACTCGTGCCAGGCTTTTTATGCTCTACAAAATTTTTTCAGAGAAATGTACCTGTTCTCTCTCAGCATCATCGAGTGATCACCATGGATCCCAGAGGGCAGGGATATTCTTCAAAGACCCTCCAGGGCAATACCATAAAGCGGCATGCCAGAGACATACACGAGCTTATCCGCCACCTGGAACTTAAGGATGCCATACTGCTTGGATGGTCAGTTGGAGCATCCGTAGTTACCACATACGCAGCGGATTATAATGAAGAAGGATTGGCAGGATTGGCTCTCGTGGATGGATCACTGTTTCCCTTCTCCGATGAACCCTGGAACCGTCATCGTGGCAGAGACTACAATCTGGACAATTGGTTTGCTACCTATCTGCCTCTTTGCTGGAATCCTCAGGAATTTTATGACAAGTTCCTGGCAAGGATATCAAATCATGGAGAGATGCCTGATGAGGACCGTGAATGGATCATGGAAGAATGCAAAAAAACCATGCCCTGGACAGCGCTTGAGCTCCATTATGATTTCTGCCATACCAATAACCTTCCAAATCTTGAGCATCTTAAGGTTCCTGTAGCCATATTCGGTGGGGACTCAGAGGCTTATGGCCTTGCCATGGCAGAGGAGTATACCCACAGAATACCCGGATACAGCGAGGTACATCGTTTCACTGAAAGTGGACACCTGATGTTCTACTATGAGTATGAAAAATTCAATCGTTGCCTTATGGAGTTTACTGATAAGGCTCTTGAACTGCGATCCGAAAGGGGGAAATGAGTTATGTTGTTAGGTATCACAGGATTTCTGATCATTTTTATCATGGTATTCCTGCTCCTCAAGGAAAAAGCCATACCTGTGTCCGTTTTTGTATGCCTGCCTATCATAGGAGCATTGATAAATGGCTTTTCAATTTCAGAGATAGCGGATTTTGTTACCAAGGGTTGTTCCACCGTATGGCCCATGGCTGCTCTCTTTGTATTTACTGTTACCTATTTTGATCTTATGGCTGATGTGGGCCTTTTTGATAAGGTCGTGGAAAAATCCGTCAAGATCGCAAACGGAAATGTAACAGGAGTGCTCCTTGCCATATTTGTTATAGCCACTGTTGCATCTCTGGCAGCCGACAGCCCCTCCACCTACCTTATCACTATGATCCCCATGCTTCCCATAGTGCGTAAGCTTAAGATCAGAGTCACTTCCGCCATGCTTGTAACTTGTATGGCCATCTCTGTCATGAATCTGCTCCCCTGGGGTGGTGCCGTCAACCGTGCCTGCATCACCGTTGGTATAGATTCCGCAGTGATGTGGAAGCCTCTGATCCCTGTACAGATATTTGGCTGGTTTTGTGCTCTGATAGCCGTATTTTTCATAGGTAAGGGAGAAAAGAAGCGCGGAGCAGGAAAGCAAAGTGAGCATGATGTAGTAGATACTGTTGCACTGGAGATAGATGAAGAGGCCGCAGCCCTTAAACGCCCTAAGCTTCTTTGGTTCAATGTGCTTTTGACGGTTGTCGTATTTGTACTGCTTTTTACTACAGATCTTCCGAACTATTTTATCTTCATGTGTGGATGTGTCCTTGCTTTGGTAGTCAACTATCCAAGCGTACCTATGCAGAAAGAGCGTATAAATGTACATGCAGAGGATTCTCTCATGTCAGTAGCCACGGTCCTCTCTGCCGGAGTACTTGTAGGTGTTTTAAATAATTCGGGCATGATCATAGCCATGGCAGACATGATCATCGATTTCCTTCCTCAGGCCCTTGGACCTTATCTTCATCTTATATTTGGTTTCTTTGGTGGTTTCATCGGCCTTGGTGTCAATCCGGATCCTCTTTATTATGGACTCCTTCCCATACTTATCGAGGTCATGGCCAACTTTGGAGTGTCCGCAGAAAGTGTAGCCTATGCTCTTATGATCGGAGGCGACAGCTGCTTCACTCTCAGCCCTGTCATAGCAGGTACATATATGGCTCTTACGGTATCCGGACTCTCCTATAAGGAGCATATGCGTCACTCTCTTATCCCCCTGTGGATCCTTGGACTGCTGATGCTCGGATTTGCGATGGTCATAGGTCTGGTCACCTGGTAAAGCATAATAAAAAAACGTCGGCATTCCCGACACGATAAAGTACCCCATTTTATATCAAAGGGTGTCTGCCGCCTCGAAGAGGCAAAGGGCCCTTGATATAAAATGGGGTTTTTAATATTTGCTTTGAAAGCTTTACCTCTTATCCTTCGTATAACTGATAGAAAGAGATGTGCCGGACCTGCCGCTATGGAAGGAGGAGACAGCTTTATGAAGGGATCAGGAAAGAAAAACAAGTCGAAGCCCGGAAGGGTGAAGGGAAGCAGAAGGAAGACAACCCTTGCTTTTGTGGCATTTGCATTGATATCGGCCCTTATGCTCGGGGGCTGTGGCGGAGCTGCGTCCGGCTCCGCATCCTCGGACATGGCCGTGGCAGAGGAGACCATGGCGGCTGTGGCCATGCCGTCTCAGAAAAGCTCCGGCTCCGGAGCGGCAGTATCCGGAGGAGCGATACTGACGGAGGCGGAGGCCGTGGGGATTGCTGCCGGGGTGGAGGCGGCCGGAGGCGAAGCTGCACCGGGCGAAACGATCGCAGGAGAAGAGACGGGGCAGCCTGGGGATACAGAGGAACCGACATCCGGGCGCAAGCTCATACGTACCATAGATCTTAACCTTCAGACTCAGGACATGGACGGCCTGCTGTCGACCATAGATCAGAGGGTCAGCGAGCTGGGAGGTTATATAGAGAGCTCCTGGCAGAGTGGAGCAGAGGGCTACACAAACAGCAGGTCAGCGGACATAAGAGTACGTATGCCGGCAGAGCGGACGGATGAATTTCTTGAGACTGCACTTACAGGAGCAGTGGTGACTTACCGTTCGGAGAGCACTGAGGATGTGACTCTCAGATATACGGACATGGAGGCCCGTATGGAGGCCCTCCGGATAGAGCAGGAAAGGCTCATGGAGCTCCTTGCGGAGGCAGAGAGCATAGACAGTGTCATAGCCATAGAGAGCAGGCTTTCCGATGTCCGCTATGAGATCGAGAGCATAGGCTCTCAGCTCAGGAGCTATGATGATCTTGTGACCTTTGACACCATCAGCATCAGCATAGCCGAGGTGAAGGTGATCGAGAGCGGAGGCGAAGCAAGCTTTTCCGACAGAGTAAGGACTGGCTTCGCAAAGAACCTTACCGAGCTCACAAAGGGGCTTGAGGATCTGCTTATACTGTTCATCATAAATCTGCCGCTCATCCTTATCCTTGCGGTATTTGCAGTTTTGATATATATTATCGTAAAGATGACAGGACGAAGGCGGAAGGCAAAGAGGCAGCAGAAGGAAAACAGTGCCGGCAGGACAGAGCCAGAGTCCGAACGGAAGGATGAAGTCACGACCCATGCCGATGACAAGGGAGGAAAAGCTTAATTATATGGCTTCACACTATATGACCGCCATGTGGCAGAAGGCATATAGTGTGCTTTCCGATGCTCATGAGGCTGAGGATGCCTGTCAGGAGGCCTTCATAAAGCTCATGAGAATATGCGACGACATTGAGGATGTGACCGAGGTAAGGGTCAGGGCACTGTGCTCCGTAGTGGCAAAGAACACCGCCATAGACATGGCCAGAAAAAATGGACGCAGCACTCCTACGGAGGACATATACCTGGATCTTGAGGCGGCGGAGGAGACTGCGGAGTCTCCGGAGTCCAGGTATGAGAGCCGGGAGGCGCTGGAGATACTGGAGGAAGAGATAAAGGGCCTTCCAGAGGCCTATCGGGATGTGCTCATGCTGAGGTGCCTGCAGGAGCTTTCGGCGGAGCAGACCGGAGAGCTGCTGGGCTGCAGCGCAAATACGGTAAATATAAGACTTACCAGGGCAAGGAAGCTCCTTCGGGAGAGACTTGCGGGCAGGACATAGAAGATAAGAAAGAGGGCGTGGCCCGGTCTGAGAGAAAGGAGGTGCGGACTCATGAAGGATAAAAATGATATGATAGATCTGAAGGAAGAGAGAGACTTTGAGGCTCTTTTAAGGTCCGCGCTCCTTGAGACGACCAGGGAGGAGCTCCGTGCCGACGAGGAAAGCCTGCGCGACGCGGATATCCCGCCGGTGCCTGAGAGCCTGACGAGCAGGATAAATGCCCTCATAGCCGAAGATACAGTATCCGGCCTCAGTGGAGCCTCTGAGGACAGGCCCAGGGATGAAAGGAAGGGCTCCATCATAAGCCTGGCAGGACGCAGACTGAGCTCCAGGAGCCTGGCAAGTGCGGCTGCCACGGTCATACTTGCGGGAGCGGCCATATATGGAGCCGGATCGGTCCTTCAGGGAGGTGTGGGGGTCTCGGGCTCCACAGCCATGGTGGCTGAGATGGCGGAAGGAGCCGTGGAGGAGACTGCAGCAGCCAGAGAGCTGGAGGCAGTGCCGGAGACAGCTGCGGCGGCAGCGGATGCAGCTCCGGCACCGGCAGCGCTGCAGGAGAGCCCGGAAAGTGCAGGTACATTTAAGATGAGGACTGCTGATACAGAGGAGGCAGAGATAGGCGTGGCGCCTGAGGCGGCAGCAAATGCTCAGGCTGATGTGGGGCCTGTGGCGGCTTCTGTAGCTAATCCCATGCAGGAGGTGGCAGCTCCCTCAGACATAGAGGCTGAGCTTGGGGTGATCATGAAGGCCCCCGAGGACGCGGAGGACCTCAGGTGCTATGTGATCTCCGGAAGGATAGGACAGCTGAGCTACAGCCTGCCCGACGGTACGGCTTGCACATATCGAGGGGCGGCTGGCACTTCGGAGGACATCTCCGGAGTATATTATGACATATATGAGGAGGAGACCGTGGATGTGGACGGTATAGAGGTGGAGCTTGGCTTTGCCGACATATCGGAGGATGTCAGAGCGGCTCTTCTCAGATGGGAGCAGGATGGCTGCAGCTACAGCCTTTTCATGGAGGGTTGCAGTGACAGGGATATGGCCCTGTCAGAGGCAGAGGAGCTCATAGGGACCCGGTGATGGCTCAGTATGCATTTCAGACAACTTCATTTTGGTACAGATTCAGGGGGCATTTAAGGACCGTCATGATACATAAATATCACGTGGCGGAGGGCTGCTTCAGGATCGGACTTTACAGGCAGGGGATCATGCACGACCTAAGCAAGTTTTCCCCTGCCGAATTCATTACCAGCGTAAGATATTATGACGGACACAGATCTCCCAATGCAGTGGAAAGGGAGCTCTTTGGCTGTTCAAGGGCCTGGCTGCATCACAAGGGCAGGAACAGGCATCATTTTGAGTACTGGATAGATTTTTCCGCTACTGCGCCTGGCATAGCCATAGGCTGCAGGATGCCGCTCAGATATGTGGCCGAGATGGTATGTGACAGGCGGGCTGCCTGCATGGCCTACCATGGTACCGCATATACTCAGGCAGATGCATGGCAGTATTATGAGCGTACCAGGAGGAGGGTCATCATGCATGAGGATACCAGAGCCGTGCTTGAGAAGGCGCTGTGGATCATGAAGGAGGAGGGAGAGGAGGCCTGCTTTGGCTTCCTTCGGAGACTTCTCGGCATCACGAAGGGTGCGGACTATACGGCGGAATCCCTGGGTCTTACACATGAGCCTCTGGGAGACGGGAGAGCAGAAGAGGAATGGATGTCAAAGCATTTGCAAAGATAAATCTGGGACTGGATGTACTGTGCCGCAGACCTGACGGTTATCATGAGGTCAGTATGATCATGCAGAGCATAGAGCTCTGTGATGAGCTGAGACTTGAGCCTCTCTGTGAGGATGAGATCAGGCTCAGTATGTCGGGACAGGGTCCGGACGTGCCTCTGGATGAGAGGAACATCATATGTAAGGCAGCCAGGCTCATGAGGGAGACCTACGGCATAGAGCAGGGAGTCAGCATCTCTGCGGTAAAGCATATACCCTCTCAGGCAGGTCTGGGCGGGGGCTCTGCTGATGCAGCTGCTGTGCTGAGAGGCATGAATGAGCTCTTTTCCCTGGGCAGATCCAGGCAGGAGCTGGCTGAGCTGGGACTCAGGCTTGGAGCGGATGTCCCCTTCTGTGTCATGGAGGGTACGGCCCTTGCGGAGGGGATAGGAGAAAGGCTCACCGCCCTTACGCAGGCGCCCTTCTGTCATGTGCTGCTGTGTAAGCCCTCAGAGGGCATATCCACAAAGGATATCTATGAGGCTATAGACGGAAGCGGCCTCATGGAGGATCAGGAGACCAGCAGGATACGAAAGGAGCATATGAAGGAGCTTATCAGGGCGGTGAAGGAAGCCGACCGGGAGCTGCTTTCCGGAGAGCTTTTCAACATATTTGAGGAGGTCACAGCAAAAAGACTCCCTTATATCATGGAGCTTAAGGAGCGGCTCATGCGGCTTGGAGCCATGGGAGCTCTCATGAGTGGCTCAGGACCTACGGTCTATGGACTCTTCAGAGACCGTTCAGCCCTTAAGGAGGCATACGTGGCGCTTCTTCCTGAGCTTTGGGAGGGAAGGCTTTCAGAGCTGATCAGGACAGGCTTTCTTAAGGACGCAGGCTGAGGGCCATAACTGAGCTGAGGCGACCTGCATGCATAAGGAAGCCTGGCAGGACGAAGCCGGGGCCGGACATATGTATACAAAGTGCAAGAAAGTACAATTTTTCTGAAAACAACTTGAAAAATTGTACTTTTTTTAGTACACTAAAATACGTAACTTCTATAGGATGGTAGACATATGAGTACAGATTTCACAGTTAATTTCAACGAATACATGCCGCTCCGTGACCTGGTGTTCACGACTCTCAGGCAGGCCATACTTAAGGGAGAGCTCCAGCCAGGAGAGAGACTCATGGAGATCCAGCTGGCAGAGAAGATGGGAGTCAGCCGCACCCCCATAAGGGAGGCCATCAGGAAGCTGGAGAAAGAGGGCTTGGTCATCATGATACCTAGGAAGGGTGCCGAGGTGGCAGGCATATCAGAAAAGATGCTGAAGGATGTGCTTGAGGTGCGCATGACTCTGGAGAAGCTGGCATTTTCCCTGGCCATGGACAGCATCAGGCCGGAGGATATAGTCAAGCTTGAGAAGGCAGAGGACGTATTTGAGGATGCGGTGGAAAAGGGCACCCTCATAGATATGACAAATGCTGACGAGGCCTTCCATTTCATCATCTACGAGGTGGCGGGCAACGACAAGCTCAAGGAGCTGCTCAATAATCTTAAGGAAAACATGTACCGCTACAGGCTGGAGTATCTTAAGGACCGCAACTATCGGGACAGCCTGACCAGGGAGCATGAGGGCATCATCATGTCCCTCCGCACCGGAGACCGGGAGGCCGGCATCAGGGTGGTGGAGAAGCATATCGAGAACCAGAAAAAGGCGGTCATGGAAAAGCTCAGACAGGAGGAGCTGGAAAAGGAAAATGCTGCCAGGCAGAAGACCGGCAGATCTAAACATTCTGTTAAATAATGTGGGGACGCATTGACAAGTGACAGTTTGTCATCTAAAATGACAAGCTGTCACTATTTATTTGCAAAAAGACCGGAAAAGGAGGCTCATATGCCTACTGAAAGATTCCTGCGTCTTCCGGGAGACAAGCAGGACAAGATCCTGGATGCGGCAGAAAAGGAGTTCTGCGCATATCCCATGGAGGACATTTCCATAAACCGTATCATAAAGGATGCGGGTATAAGCAGAGGAAGCTTTTATACCTATTTCAATGATAAGCAGGACGTGCTTGACTATCTGGTCAGGCGCTTCCGGGAAAGGGAATATGACCAGGCAAGGGAGTACCTTCTTGAGCATGACTTCGATGTGGATGCTCTGATGCTCAAATCCATAGACCATTGTGTGGAGGTGTTCCGTCATTTTGGTATATGTGACCTGGGGCACGATACTGCCATAAAAAGAGGGCTTGTGCAGTTCAACGGAGGAAGGCCTGAGGAGGATGAGCTGGCCATGGAGTTCTGCCAGTGGATCTGGGATCGCATAGACAGGGACAGATACCGGGTCAGGGACATGGACATATTCAGGGATGTGTTCCTGCATCTGATGATGCTGATATTTATGACGGCGGCGCGGCTGCTCATCTTCGGGGATGACAGGGAGCGGACCATGAAGCGCTACGAGGAGATGCTTGACATTATGAAGAAAGGACTGATCAGAAGATGAATGAGGATATGAGAGAAGAGACAGCCATGAGTGAAGCTTCAAGACGCAGGGGACGGAGAGCCTGGAGGATAGTGCTCTTCCTGTGTCTTGCCATTATAGCAGCGTCAGTGGTCCTGAGGCTCATGAAGCCGGAGGAGCCCATGGTGACGGTGCCCCTTTCCTCGGTATCGGTATCAGAGCCTGAGAGGGGAGACATAGAGATAGAGACGAGCCTTGTGGGCACTGTCATGCCTGCCAGCGTGTATTATGTCATGCCTAAGACCTCCGGAGAGATAAGGGAGATCTATGTGCAGCAGGGCGATGTGGTAAATGAAGGCGACCCCATATGCCGCATAGACAACGATGACCAGGTGGAGGCAGCCAGGATACAGAGGGATACGGCTCAGATCGCTGTGGATACCGCCAGGACGAATCTTGACAGGATGAGCGCTCTGCTTCAGACAGGAGACATTTCCAGGCAGTCCTATGAGCAGACCCAGAGCGCCTATGATCAGGCCAAGGCAGCCCTCGATGCGGCGCAGCTTTCCTATGAGACTCAGGCAGAGTTTTCGACCGTTACGGCTCCCGTAAGCGGCACTGTAGAGTCAGAGAGCATGGACCTCAACGCCATGGCCTCTCCTTCAGTACAGCTTTGCATCATATCCGGAGAGGGTGCGCGCAAGGTGCAGTTTTCAGTGCCTGACAGGCTGCTCTCCGCGGTCAGTGCAGGTACGCCTGTCCACATGGAGAGACAGGGAACGAGCTATGAGGGAGTCGTGACCAAGGTGGAGCAGATGCCGAGCTCCCAGACAGGGCTTTTCGGTGTGGAGGCATCCATAGAGGGAGCAGACCTCATAGCCGTAGGCTCAGGCATAAAGGTATATTTCGTATCGGAGAAGGCTGAAGATGTGCTGCTGGTACCGACGGATGCGGTCACCTATGACGGAGGGCTCACATATCTGTATACGGTCACCTTCGAGGATGGTGAGGGTGCCCAGGACGCGGCCATATCCTCAGACAACAGGGCAGCTACCGTACACAAGGTACAGGTGGAGACAGGCCTTTCTGACGGACAGCAGACGGAGATCATATCAGGTATCAGCGATACTGACCAGATAGTAGTGAGCTGGACGGCCCAGCTTTATGAGGGAGCTCAGGTACAGGTGCTTCCCGGGGAGGACTGATCATGATGACAGGCTTAAGTAAATTCGTACTGAAAAGGCCGGTCACCACGCTCCTTGGGGTCCTCTGCATGATCTTTTTCGGAGCCATGTCCATACTCAACAGCCGGCTTGAGCTGACGCCGGAGATAAGCATGCCAATGCTCATAGTCACCACTACCTATGCGGGAGCTTCTCCGGAGGACATAGACGAGCTGGTTACCCAGCCCATAGAGGAGCAGGTGGCCACCCTGGCTGATATCGACACCATCACCAGCCAGTCCTCGGAAAATGTCTCCATGGTGCTCATACAGTACGAGTACGGCACGGATATGGACAATGCCTACTCGGACCTGAGGAAGCGCCTTGATCTGGTGCGTTCCGGTCTGCCCGATGACGTGAGCGACCCGACCATCATAGAGATGGACATAAATCAGGTGGCATCAATGTCCCTCAGTGTAAATGTAGAGGGCATCAATAATATATACAACTATACTGAAAAGGAGATAGTGCCTGAGTTTGAGAAGCTGTCTTCAGTGGCCTCCGTAAGCCTTTCAGGAGGTTCGGAGGAGTACATAAGCGTGAGCCTGATACCCGAAAAGCTGGAGCAGTATCATCTGGATATGATGACGGTGGCCCAGCTGGTGGGTGCTGCCTCCTATACCATGCCCGGAGGCTCCACTGGAGTAGGCAACACGGAGCTCAGCATCTCCAGCGGTGTGGAATATACCACCCCTGAAGCCCTGGAGGACGTGCCAATCACCATAGGCGGAGGCAACATCATATACCTCAAGGACATAGCCGAGGTCAGCAGGGCTCAGGAGGATGCCACAGCCATAGGCCGTTTTGATGGCAGCGACACCATCATACTTTCACTCAGCAGGAACCAGAAGTATACGGCGGTGGATGTATCCAGGCAGGCTACCCAGGTCATGGAGGAGCTGGAGGCAGAAAATCCCAATATAGAGCTGAGAGTCATAAACGACAGCGCCGACCAGATCATAAGCTCAGTTAAATCGGTGGTCAGCACCATGGCTCTGGCCATAGTCATATCCACCCTGGTGCTCTATCTGTTCTTCGGAGACGTGAAGGCCTCACTCATAGTTGCGACCTCCATACCCATATCCATACTGGCGGCAGTGATCATGATGTGGTTCATGGGTTACTCCTACAATGTCATAACCCTGGGATCAGTGGTCCTGGGAGTCGGCATGATGGTGGATAACTCCATAGTCGTACTGGAGGCCTGCTTCAGATCCATGGACAAGGAAAAGGAGCGAAACTTCAAGAACTATGTAAGGGCAGCAGTGGACGGTGTCAGGACCGTGGGAGCCTCAGTATTTGGCTCCACGGCTACGACCGTAGTCGTATTTTTCCCGCTGGGCATCATGAGCGGACTGGCAGGACAGTTCTTCCAGCCTCTTGGCATGACCATAGTGTTCTGTATGACCGCCTCGCTCATATCAGCGGTGACCATAGTGCCTCTCTGCTATACCTATTACAGGCCCACAGAGAGGGTCAAGGCCCCTGCCTATTCCTTCATGAAGAGCCTGCAGGCTGGCTACAGAAGCCTTATGCAGAAGATACTTGACCACAAGGCACTCACCCTGATCACTACCCTTGTACTGTTCATAGCCTCTCTTTTCATGGCTGCGGACACGGGAGTACAGATGATGCCCGAGATGGATGAGGGCACGGTCAACATTTCCATAGAGACCAGGCCCGGGCTGACCATAGAGGAGCAGGACCGTATATTCAGTGAAGTGGAGGCTATCATAACTGCGGATCCCGAGCTTGAGGACTATATGCTGACCTCCAGTTCGGGCACAGGAAGCATAACGGCTTATCTGAGCCCGGACAGGAAGAGGACCTCAAAGGAGGTGGCTGCTGACTGGAGAAAGGAGCTTCAGTCGGTGGCTGACTGCGATCTGAGCGTCGAGGAGTACTCCACCACATCTGTCCTCAATGAGGGAGGCGGTTTTTCCCTCAGTTTGGTGAGCTCGGACTACGATGACCTGAAGCTGGTCTCCGATGCCATCACGGATGAGCTTATGCTTGATGAAAGGGTGACGGGTGCAACATCGACCCTGGCAAATTCAGCGCCCCTTATACAGATAGACATAGACCCGGTCAAGGCTGCCGCCGAGGGCTTCAATGCGGCCCAGGTATCCTCCTCCCTGTATACGATCATGGGCGGAAGCGATGTGGATACCATGGATGTGGACGGCATAAGCATGTCAGTCATAGTGGAATATCCCAAGGAGGAGCTGGATGAGATATCCGAGGTGGAGGATCTTATGTTTACCTCGGCTACAGGCAGGAGAGTGGCCCTCAGGGATATAGCTGACATAAGCTACAAGGACAGCCCGGAGACCATCATGAGGTCAGACAGACAGTATCAGTCCACTATCAGTGCAAGCTATACCGAGCTGGCGGATGCCGGGACCTATGATGCGCTTTATGAAGCCTATGTAGCGCCCAATCTCATGGAGGGAGTGGAGCGCCAGGAAAATACCATGACGGAGATGATGAACGAGGAGTTTGGAAATCTGTACACATGTCTTATGGTGGCAGTGTTCCTGGTATTTGTGGTCATGGCGGCTCAGTTTGAGTCACCCAAGTTCTCCTTCATGGTCATGGCTACCATACCCTTCGGACTCATAGGATCCTTCTTCCTGCTTTGGGTAGTGGATGTCAAGGTCACCATGGTAGAGCTCATAGGCTTCCTGATGCTCATAGGCACCGTCGTAAATAACGGTATACTTTATGTGGACACAGTCAACCAGTACAGGGCTGAGGGCATGAATGTAAGGAAGGCTCTCATAGAGGCGGGAGCTACCAGACTGCGCCCCATCATGATGACCACCCTCACCACGGTGCTTTCCATGCTGCCTCTGGCAGTGGGCTACGGCGATTCCGGAGAGCTCATGCAGGGCCTTTCCCTGGTCAACATAGGCGGACTGACCGCGGCCACCATCATGGCGCTCATAGTCCTTCCGGTAGCCTACGCCTGCCTCAACAGCGACAGGAAGAGGCGGCTGGAGCCCATAGACTATGACAGCCTGTGATTTCGTAAGATAAATATAAGTTGAACTTGAGCCTTCATTATTTATAATCATATTTAGAAGGATCAGGAGAATACAGGATCATGAAACATTTTGACAGGAAAAAAATATATCGGGCCTGCGCCGCCGCTCTCTGTGGGGCGCTGGCTCTCGGAAGCGGGGCAGGCCCCTTTGGGGCCATAAGGGCCCTGGCCTCTCCGGAGTTTGCAAGGACGGCTGAGGAGTGGGCCGTGCTCCGGGACAATGTGCTCACCTGGGACGAGATACCGGGCCTCGTCAACGAATACAATGCCACGGTACGAAAGAACCAGGAGACCCTCGCCGATGATGAGCGCAGGATCATGGATGAGCAGGAGGTCCGCTCCCTCATGATACGTCAGGCCGACGACTACGACAGCATGGCCATAGACACAGAGGAAGTTAGCTCTGCAGATGCAGCAAGATTAAGGGCGCAAGCCAATAACCTCAGGAACCAGGCAGACGACAATGTGCTGGACGGAGAGATACTGAAGCTCAATTATGATCAGATGGAGGCAAATATAGTCCTGAGCGCCAGGAGCTTGTTCCTGGCCTACTACTCCGCCATGGAGACGGACAAGAAGGCCCAGACTGCTCTGGAGCTTCAGCGCCTGGCATATGATTCTGCCAAGGTACAGTACGATCTTGGTATGACTACCCTTGTGGAGCTTCTTTCTGCAGAGGAAGCCCTCAGGTCTGCGGAGGCGGCCACCATCACCTCGGCAGCCGCCGTGGACAGCTCCAAAAGGACACTATCAGTGACCTGCGGCTGGGCATATGACGGCGATGCGGAGATAGGGCCGCTGCCTGACATGGACTTCACGGCCATAGCAGCCATAGATCTGGCGGCAGATACCACAAAGGCCCTTGAGACCAACTATACCCTCAATTCGGATCGCCGCATGCTGCAGAACACCAGGTCAAGCAACAACTGGGTCAGTCTGGTGCGGGAATATGAGGACAAGATAGACGACGACACGGATCAGGTAAAGGCTTCCATGCGCTCTGCCTATGATGCGCTCATAAATGCCAAAAATGCCTATGACAATGCTTCCAGCGCAAGACAGCTTGCGGAGCAGGATCTGCAGGCGGCAGAAAGGAATCTGGCCCTCGGTACCATCAGCAACACACAGTACCAGACCTCGAAGCTTCAGCTGGACAGTCTGCGCTATGATGAGGAGCTAGCCAGGATAGCGGTCATGGATGCCTGGACCCAGTATGATGCTGCGGTGGCAGGACTGGCCCAGGCAGGGACAGGAGCCTGAGCAGGCCTTGGGAGAGAGACATTTTCATGAGATATATGACTAAAGAACATGATCATAACAGGAGGAAGGGAAAACCGGGCAGTCTTATGACTGTCCTGCTCGTATCTGCCCTGCTGAGCTCTCCGCTGACCGCTTTCGGAGCCCCTCCCTACGACAACATACCCGAGGGACTTACGGAGGAGCGCTATGAGCAGCTCTGTGACGATACGGTGGAATGGGATGAGATAGAGGACCTGATCAGATACTTCAGCCCGACCTATTCCTCACTTCTGGAACAGGCAAACTCCACCCTGGATGATATACAGAGCTCTACGGCGGAGGATATCATCAATTATCCGGATCTGATCAAACAGACAGAGGAGGGATTGGAAGCTGCATATGGGCTGCTGGCTCAGTATGAAAACACCTTGCCTGCAGATTCAAGTGTTATTCAGAACTTAAAGGCAAATATAGCTGACGCAGAGCTTAATAAAGCTCAGCTGATAGAGGGCCTCGAAAACATATATAAAACAAATGCCCAGATCGAAGGACGGCTTTACGTATCGGGAACTCAGACTGGCGTAACGAGCAGAGATGCCATAGAGATCCAGCTCTATCCCGTCATGGAGCAGCTGAGGTCAGTTATCGAGGGGCTGGTCATATCCTATGGGCAGCTTTCGGCATCCAGGGATATCTATGCCCAGCAGGCAGACCTTTACCGCAGTGTGCTGACCATGCAGGAGAGCATGCTGGGACTGGGTCTGGCGACCCAGGCTGAGGTGGCTCAGGCCAGGAACGATCTCAATGTGGCCCAGAGTACCCTTGCCCAGACCGATGCCTCGCTCAACCAGCTTGCGGAGGCCATAGGGCTGCAGCTGGGATATAAGGACAGGATCCCTCAGATAGGGCCTGCCCCTGATCCGGATCTTTCATATGTGGAAAATGCGGACCTTGCGGCGGACATAGTAAGGGCCGGGGGAGAAAATACGGAGATACGCAGTGCCTACAAGTCCGATGGTACGACAGCAGGCACGGC
The DNA here is from genome assembly GCA_944380315.1 of uncultured Lachnospiraceae bacterium. Classification (GTDB taxonomy): domain Bacteria; phylum Bacillota; class Clostridia; order Lachnospirales; family Lachnospiraceae; genus Avilachnospira. The sequence goes on along the minus strand of CALWHG010000003.1, from coordinate 14,830 downwards.
TCTGAGAGACATGACCTATAATGAGGCCATGGGCAAGCTGAGCTCAAGGATGAACGAGCTCTATGCTGACATGAAGGAAAAGGCGGTGCTGTATGAGGCCTCTCAGGCCACGCTGAAAAAGGCGGAGCTTACGCTCTCAGGAGCTCAGACCCGTTATGAGCTTGGGATGCTGGGTGCCTCAGAGTACAAGGCCCAGATACTTACCTACACGAGCTACATGGTCAGCGCTCAGCTGGCCAAGTCAAACCTCCAGCAGTCCATCAACAACTACAGATGGGCAGTGGAGGGAGTCCTCAGCCTCGGCTGATGAAAAGGAAGGAGACGGCTTATGGATCTTTTAAGCGGTATAGTGGCGATATCATTGTCACTTATGATGATGGGTATCGTGGTGGCCATACTGGCAGGCTGGTATGTATTTACCTGCATAGGAAGGATGCGCATGTTCCAGAAGGCGGGAGTAGAGGGCTGGAAGGCCTGGATACCGCTTTATCGGGACTATGTGCTGTGTCAGATCACCATGGGAGCCGGTTGGTATTTCATCTTCGGGCTGATCCCCGGGGTGTCAGTGCTCATGCAGGCCGTATATGCCTATGAGGTGATGCTGTCCTATGGGCAGTCCGTACTATTCGGAGTGCTGTATTTCTTTCTGCCTGTCATAGCAGAGCTGATCTGTGGCTTCGGAGGCTCAGTATACTGCGGCTCCCAGGATCTGGACAGACAGATCAGGGACATGTTCAGGGGACCCTCCGATGGAGCTGGAAATGATGGCCCTCATGAGGTATAATAACCAGATAACGATCAAAAGACTGCCGGAGCAGACTCCGGTGAGCTGAAAAGGAGGTGCCATGATCATGGAGCTTGTAACAAAGGGCTACGAGCCCGCAGACGCCCTCAGGTATTTTGAGGAGATATCAGCCATACCCAGGGCTTCAGGCAAGGAAGCAGCCATAGCTGACTATATATGCAGGTTTGCCGAGGAGCATGGACTGGAGTACCACAGGGACGACGCTGACAATGTCATAGTAAAAAAGCCTGCTTCCAGGGGCTGTGAGGGAGTTGAGCCACTCATACTTCAGGGACATACTGACATGGTATGCGTGAAGCTTCCCGACTGTGACCATGACTTTGACAAGGATCCCATAGAGCTTGAGATAAAGGATGACTGGCTCACTGCAAAGGGCACGACATTGGGAGCCGATGACGGCATAGCAGTATCCTATATGCTGGCCTTCCTTGCAAAGGAGGACTACGTGCATCCTCCGCTCGAGTGCGTGTTTACCAGCATGGAGGAGATCGGACTTCTCGGTGCTTCCAGACTGGATGCATCCGTACTCAAGGGCAAGAGGATGATAAACATGGACGGCGGAGCTTCAGATGACAGTGGCTCCGTGGTATCATCTGCCGGAGGCATGGTATACGACTTTTATCGCAAGGTGGAGTTTGAGGCAGCAGCTGGTGACGGAGTGGCTCTCAGCATCAGAGGCCTGCTCGGAGGACACTCCGCAGTGGTCATGGATCAGGGCAGAGGCAACGGACTCAAGCTCATGGCCAGGATCATAACAGGTATAGCCAGAGCCATGGATGTGAAGATAGCTGCATTTTCAGGCGGCATGAAGATGAACGCCATAGTCAGCGCTTCGGATGCGGTCATAACCGTTCCCGCCGGCAAGGCAGGAGAGGCCATGGCCATAGCAGGACGTATAGGCTCTGACATAAAGACTGAGCTCAGCATAAGCGACCCCGGCTTTGAGCTTACCATGGCTCAGACTGAGGTGGAAAAGGTCATGAAGCATGAGGATGGCAAGGCTGTCCTTGAGTTCATGGAGCTCCTTCCCGACGGCATACACAACATGAGTCAGGAGATGAAGGGCATGATACTCTGCTCCAGTAACGTGGGAGTGCTTGAGCTCCTTCCCGATGACAGGATACATGTGCTGGACTGCATAAGGAGCACTGACGAGAGCTTGAAGGAGGCTCTTGCAGATCGCTATGAGACCCTGGCTTCGCTCTGCGGCTTTGAGGCCGTACAGGGCACCAGCTTCGGAAGCTGGAAGTACGATGCAGGATCAAAGCTCCGTGCCGTATGCGCAGACGTATATAAGAGGATGTTCGGAAAGGACATGGTATTTACCTTCACTCACGGAGGACTTGAGTGCGGAGAGATCAAGTCCAAGATACCTGAGCTTGACATAGCCTGCATGTGTCCTACCGCAAGGGAGGCCCATACCACTGAGGAGGCACTGGACCTCAAGTCCTACAAGAGGATGTATGACTGCCTGCTGGCAGTGTTTGAGGAGCTCTGCAAGGCCTGAGGCTCTGCCGACGGTGGACAGCAGATGTCAGGGACAGGATACAGAAGATAGCTATATCAAGGCATGATAAAAGCCTGAGGGATGATGTGGATGCGTCCCTCAGGCTTTCTTCATGCATGTGTGAGTTTTGCTTCGTGTGATCCTGTCAGTTAGCTCAGCTGTGACCTGGCATGAGCCTTTATGGCTTCAAAGGTCTCATCGGATATGACGTGCTCTATGCGGCAGGCGTCCTCCTCTGCCACCTCTGAGCTGACTCCGAGGAGCTCAAAAAGCTCCGTAAGGACCCTGTGCCTTTCATAGACTGATTCGGCCCTCTGTCTGCCCTTGTCGGTCAGGTGGATATGATTGTATTCATCTATGGTTATGAGGCCGTCCTCCCGCATGTGCTTCATGGCCACGCTGACGCTGGGCTTTGAAAATCCCATCTCATTTGCCACATCTATGCTGTGGACCTCCGGGTTGTCAGATGTCAGCCTGAGTATGGTCTCAAGATACATCTCCTCGGATTCACTGTTTTTCTTCAAGCTCATATTCAGCCCTTTGCCTGCCTTTCCGTGGGATGGACCGGAGCCTGGCCCGGTCACTGCTATGTATCCTATGATATCATTAAAAAAATATTTTTACAATAAAGCTTGACAAAATAGTTAGTTTAGACTAACATATAGACATCGAAGGAAGGAAAAAGAGATGACACTTATAGATATCATCATAGGACTCATAGTTTTCGGACTTGCGGTCCTGGCACTCAAGAAGGTGCTCAGGGACAAGGCGCAAGGCAGATGCACGGGGTGCTCAGGCAGCTGTGCAGGATGCTGCGGATGCTCGGCCGGTACGGACGCAAAGGACGATAAGGCGGTACACGCCACGGGCCCGAAGGCCCTTTGAAACAGCCAAAACGTAACCTCTTTAGATATATTGATGTGAAAAAACAGGGAAGGTCAGGAGGCCTTCCTTGTTTTTTGCCATTCTTGACAGTGTGCCATAAAAAAGTTACAATTACTTAGTAAATTTTACTATAAGCACGGATCGTTTCAGATATATTTACGATATAGAACGTATGATGCCCCTGAGGCGCAGACTAAAGGGCATCATATTGTCATGGCTATAGTGAACATTGACATATAAATACTGAAGGAGGTGTGGTATGACACCATTAACTATCGTGGTCGCGCTGGTCGCAGCAGCCATAGCCGCCGTGATAGCCTTTTCCTGTGGAAAAAACAAGGCTGTCGCAGAGTACGAGCAGAAGGTGGGCACTGCTGAGACGAGAGCACGCGCTATCATAGACGACGCGGTAAAGACAGCAGAGACCAAGAAGAGGGAGGCTCTCCTTGAGGCAAAGGAGGAGGCCCTTAAAAATAAGAATGAATTTGAAAAGGAACAGCGTGAAAGAAGGAGAGAGCTTCAGCAGCAGGAGCAGAGGATCCTGAAGAAGGAGGAGAGTGCCGACAGGCTGCAGAGCGAGCTCACCAGGAAGGAAAAGGAGCTGAATCAGAGAGAGGGCTCTCTCAACCGTAGATCAGAGGAGATCAAGGTGCTCCACGAGCAGAAGGTCACTGAGCTCGAGCGTATATCAGGCCTTACGGCGGACCAGGCTAAGGCAGAGCTGCTGGCATCCGTAAAGGAGGATATAAAGCACGACACGGCCAAGCTCATAAAGGAGTATGACAACATCGCCAGGGAGGAGGCCGACAAGAAGGCCAAGGAATACATCGTCACAGCCATACAGCGCTGCGCTGCGGATCATGTGGCGGAGTCGACGGTATCAGTGGTACAGCTTCCCAACGATGAGATGAAGGGCCGCATCATAGGCCGTGAAGGAAGGAACATAAGGACCCTGGAGACCCTTACCGGCGTAGAGCTTATAGTCGACGATACTCCGGAGGCAGTGGTGCTCTCCGGCTTCGATCCCATCAGGAGAGAGATAGCCAGGGTGGCCCTGGAAAAGCTGATAGTCGATGGCAGGATCCATCCTGCACGTATCGAGGAGACGGTGGAGAAGGCCAGGAAGGAAGTGGAGAACACCATCAAGCAGGAGGGCGAGGCTGCTGTCCTGGAGGTGGGAGTACATGGCATACATCCGGAGCTGGTAAAGCTCCTTGGCCGCATGAGGTTCAGGACCTCCTATGGACAGAACGGACTCAAGCACAGCATGGAGGTGGCGCAGCTTTCAGGCCTGCTTGCAGCTGAGCTGGGCTATGATGTCAGGATGGCAAAGAGGGCCGGACTCCTGCATGACATAGGTAAGGCCGTGGACCATGAGCAGGAGGGTACTCACGTATCCCTGGGCGCAGAGCTCTGCCGTAAGTACAAGGAGCCTGCAGTAGTCATAAACGCAGTGGAATCTCACCACGGCGATGTGCCTGCCACAAATCCCATATCCTTCATAGTTGCTGCGGCAGATGCCATATCTGCATCCAGGCCCGGAGCCAGAAGGGAGTCACTGGAGACCTATACCCAGAGGCTGAAGCAGCTTGAGGACATAACCAATTCCTACAAGGGCGTGGAAAAGTCCTTTGCAGTACAGGCAGGACGTGAGGTCCGCATCATGGTCATCCCTTCAGAGGTGAGTGAGGACGACATGGTGATCATGTCCCGTGACATAGCCAAGAGGATCGAGGACGAGATGACCTATCCCGGACAGATCAAGGTAAATGTCATAAGGGAGACCAGAGCTACGGCTACCGCCAAGTAATAAGGCAGCCATGGCTCACAGGAGAAAATTTCATCTTTTGTTCATATATTATTCATAAGTCTTTTTTATACTATATGCATAAAAGAAGAAGGTATTTAAGTTTGGGAATGAGTTGAATTGCACATAGATTTTTCATAATTGCCCCGGTGGCCGCTGGCTGCCGGGGTCTCCTCATGTTATAAGGTATTATTTTGGCGCAAATCATGCTATAATTAAATGCCTGATATTTTCAGAGTATGGCGGTATGCCTGCATCAAAAGGGAGTATATAGGATGTATCAGATCGATTTCAATGACCCCTGTCATATACATTTCATAGGCATCGGAGGCATAAGCATGTCCGGGTTGGCAGAGATACTGCTCAGCGAGGGCTTCAAGGTAAGCGGCTCAGACATAAGAGAGACCAGCCTTACAGAGCATCTGAGAGAGCTGGGAGCCAGGGTCAGCATAGGCCAGGTGGCTGCCAACATAGAGGATCCCGATGTGGTCGTATATACCGCTGCCATACGTCCGGACAACGAGGAGCTCAGAGAGGCCGAGCGCAGAGGCATACCCATGCTCACCAGGGCGGAGCTTCTTGGAGAGCTCATGAACAACTATGGGGAAGCCATAAACATAGCCGGTACCCACGGCAAGACCACCACTACCTCCATGATCACGGAGATACTCATGAGGGCGGGCAAGGATCCCACGGTCACAGTGGGTGGCATACTTGATTCCATAGGAGGCAACATAAGGGTAGGCTCGTCGGACTATTTCGTAGCTGAGGCCTGCGAATATACCAACAGCTTCCTCAGCTTCTGGCCCACCATAGAGGTCATCCTCAATGTGGAAGCCGATCACCTTGACTTCTTCAAGGATCTGGATGACATAAGACACAGCTTTAAGGAATTCATAAACAGGCTGCCCCGTTCGGAGAGGGGCTTCCTGGTCATAAACAGCGACATAAAGGATCTGGACTATTTTCTGGAGGGACTTGGCTGCGATTATGCCACCTTCGGAAGCTCACCGGATGCGGACCTGAGCGCAAAGGATATCAGCTTCGATGAGCTGGCAAGACCCTCCTATACGCTGCTGGTAGATGGGGAGGAGCTTGGCAGGGTGGAGCTCGGAGTGACCGGCATCCACAACGTCTACAATTCCCTGGCGGCCCTTGCGGTGGCCAGGAGGCTTGGCATACCTCTTTATGACGCCAAGCGGGCCCTTGCGGGATTTACGGGCACCGAGAGGCGGTTCGAGTACAAGGGAGAGGTCCAGGGCTTTACGATCATAGACGATTATGCTCATCATCCTCAGGAGATAGAGGCTACCATAGCTGCGGCGAGACATTATCCCCACAAGAAGCTCTGGGTGGCCTTCCAGCCACATACCTATACCAGGACCAAGGCCCTGCTTTCAGATTTTGCAGAGGCTCTCAAGGAGGCTGACGAGGTCATACTTACCGACATCTATGCTGCCAGGGAGCAGAATACGGTCGGCATAAGCTCTGAGGATCTGGCTGAACGCATAAGGGAGGCCGGAGGCAGAGTGACATATATCAGTGATTTTTCCGACATTGAAAAATTTATTTTAAATAATTTAGGAACAGGGGATCTGTTGATAACTATGGGCGCAGGAAACATAGTAGACGTGGCAGATGACCTGATCTCCAGGTAGTTGTCAACATTATCCACAGGGATGTGCACAATCTTGTGCATAGGTCTCTGTGGATATTTTTTGCCCTGAAGGGTCGGAATATGGGGATAAAGGGTAGTTATCCACACTGTCCACAGGGGTGGAAGGCCGGGGCGGGCTCTATTCACTTTTTCCGGTGCATATGCTATTATATGCGAACAGGAAATGACGGGACGGGTAAAGATAAGATGACCTATAAGGACAGTTTCAAGATAGATGTGACTTTGGTGGCAAATGAATTCCTTGACAAGTACATGCCGGGGGCAAACGGTGACTATGTCAAGGTCTACCTTTATGTGCTCAGGAACGGCCGCAGGGGCCTCGATGTGGCTGAGGCTGCAGAGAAGCTGGAGCTTACTGAGGGAGATGTGCGCCGTGCCATGAAGTACTGGGAGGAGCTGGGCATATTCTGCCCTGCAGACAAGGAACAGGCCCCTTCGGCGGAGCAGCCCGGGAGAGCCTCGGCGAGGTCTGCAAAGGCCGCAGAGACAAAGGAGAGCGCAGCTGCAGAGGATGATAAGACACAGAAGGCATCCGCTTCTGATGTCAGGAGCAGATACAGGAGCCTTTCCGGAAAGGAAGCCCTGGATCGCCTCTCGGGGGATGCCGAGTTTTCCCAGCTTCTTTTTGTCGTGCAGAAATACATGTCAAAGATACTTTCAAATACGGATCAGCAGGTATTTGCCTATCTGTACGATGGGCTCCATATGCCCTGTGAGGTCATAGATTATCTGGTAGACTATTGTGTACAACAGGGCAAAAATAATATAAAATATATTGAGGCGGTGGGACTCGACTGGGTGAACTCCGGCATAAAGGATGTGGAGGCTGCAAAGCAGAAGACAAGGGAGTTCGAGGAGCGCAGCTCGGGGACCAAAAAACGCAGCGCCAGGAAGCAGGCCTCCCAGGGCCAGAGGCGCGGCACCGATTATGATTCCATAGTATTTGACAAGGTCATAGGCAGGAAGCAGAGCTAAGGCATGGCACTGACCAGAGAACAGTATAACCGCATAATGCGCGTCTATGATGAAAGACGCATGCAGGCCGATGCCGAGCTTGAAGAAAGGAAGGCAGAGGTCTATGCTGCAGTTCCTGCCATAGACGAGTGCTCAAGGCAGATAGCAGACAACGCCCTGAAGGAGACGAGGGTACTGCTTTCAGGAGACCGGGGGCAGGCCGGCGCCATACACCAGGAGACCCTTCGGCTGATCGATGAAAAAAGGGAGCTGCTCCTGAGCCATGGCTACGATGCAGACTATCTGGAGCCGAGGTACCAGTGCAGCATCTGCAGGGATACGGGCTATGTGGGCTCGGAAAAATGCAGCTGCCTCAAAAAGCTGGAGTCCGAGGTCATATATCTGAGCTCGGGACTGCCGGCCATACTCAATAAGGAAAATTTTGACACCTTCGACCTGGATGTATTTGACGATGAGGCAAAGATAAGGGAGCTCCTTCCAAATCTGGTCATAACCCAGAGGGCATACATGGAGGAGATAGTGCTTCCCAAGGTCCAGAGCTTCATGAGCTCGTTTTTCGGACGGGGCGAGGGCAACCTGCTCATGACAGGCCCCTCAGGCACCGGCAAGACCTTCCTGAGCAACTGCATAGCCAGGGAGGCCATAGAGCGCTGCAAGAGCATAGTCTATGAGAGCGCCGCAGAGATGTTTGAACGCTTTTCAAAGGACAGCTTTCAGCGGTCGGAGGATGAGGCACTTTCAGGAAGGATCCGTGAGATCTATGACTGTGAGCTGCTTATCATAGACGATCTTGGTACGGAGCTTGCTTCAGCATTTACCAACTCCAGACTGTTCATGCTCCTGAGCCACAGGCTCAAGACCGGGAGCTCGACCATCATATCGTCAAATCTATCCATGAATCAGATGAGCCAGATCTATGGGGAACGCATAGTTTCAAGGCTCATGGAAAGTTTTGTGCTTATACCGTTTTACGGAAGTGACCTGAGACTCAGAGGAGGTTCGATCCATGACAGAGGATAACTTAAGGAAAAATGAAGCCGCATATCAGGAGGATGAGATAGAGTCCATACCTGTGGGACCCCTTGGGCTGGTGCCCCTTAAGGGCATGCTCCCCCTGACCCATAAGATCGATGAGTATCTGGTCAACTGGAGGAGGGAGAGGGAGTCCAGACACAAGGACAGCATCCTGTTTGCCGGCTATCAGAAGGACAGCTTCATCATAGAATCTGACTGTCCCAGGTTCGGCTCCGGAGAGTCAAAGGGAGTCATAAAGACCTCCGTAAGGGGAGATGATCTGTATTTTCTCCTGGATGTGACGAATTATTCCATACTTTATCCCGTGGGCGGCATGCAGAATCATTATTCTCCTGATGACCATTTCCAGGATCTTAAGAGGGTCATAGCCGCAGCAGGCGGAAGGGCCAAGCGTATGACCGTCATCATGCCCTATCTTTATGAGGGCAGACAGGAAAAGAGAGAGGAGAGGGAGTCCCTGGACTGTGCCCAGATGCTGAAGGAGCTTACAGAGATGGGAGTCACGAACATCATCACCTTCGATGCCCACGATCCCAGGGTGCAGAATGCCATACCTCTTTATGGATTTGAGACGGTCTCACCCACCTATCAGTACATAAAGGCTCTGCTCAACTGCTACAGCGACCTGGATATCGATTCCGGACACATGATGATAGTGAGCCCGGATGAAAACGGCATGTCCAGAGCCATATATTTTGCAAACGTGCTGGGGCTCGACATGGGCATGTTCTATCAGAGGAGGGACTACTCCAGAGTCATAAATGACCACCATCCCGTGGTGGCAAACGAGTTCCTGGGATCCTCTGTCGAGGGTAAGGACGTGATCATAGTCGATGACATGATATCCTCAGGCGACACCATGGTAAATGTGGCCAGGGAGCTCAAGAAGATGAAGGCCAGGAGAGTGTTCTGCTGTGCATCCTTCGGACTGTTCACCGGAGGCATAGGAGAGTTTGACAAGGCCTATGAGCAGGGTTACATAGACAAGGTATTTACGACCAACCTCATATATCAGCTCCCGGAGCTGCTTGACAGAGAGTGGTACGTAAGCGTGGACATGTCAAAGTATATAGCTCTCATGATAGATTATCTCAATCACGACTATTCCATAAGCAGCCTGCTCAATCCCGTGAACCGTATAAACAGGAGAGTCGCTGCATACAAGGAAAGGAGAGCTAAGGAAAGGGCCGAGGCGGGAACGGAGGTCTGAGCCGCATACAGGCACATGGAAGGTGCCTGTGCTGAGAGGGCGTATTATTGCAGGAAAGAAGAAGCAAAAATGATCTTTTCACATATATAGGAGCAGTATTTATGCTTCTGGTCATATGGGTGCATGCAGAAAATCTGCATCTTGTCCCGTTGGGCAAGGCCTCGGGAGCACTGTATGGAGCAGTGGCATGGATAGAGGAGCTCATGAGTGACAAGCTGGGGCAGATCGCTGTTCCCGGCTTCTTCTTCATAAGCGGATACCTGTTTGTAAGGAGCTTTGAGGGGAGACGTATAGGCCTGACTCAGATAAAGGACAAGTGGATGAACCGCCTGCGCTCGCTGGTGCTCCCCTATGTCATATGGAACCTTATATATTATGCGATATATCTTGCCTTCGGGAGAGCAGAGCTTTCCCTGGCCGCTCTGGCCCATGCAGTCATAAGCTACGGATACAACCCGGTGTTCTGGTATATGCAGCAGCTCATCATCCTTTCAGTCATAGGGCCCTTTTTCTATGCGGTGCTCTGTGAAAAGGGACATAAGCAGGCAATGTTCATACTTTTCCTTATATTTATCATAGCTGCAAACCATGCATCCCTGAGCTTTCATCTGGTAAATGAAGACGCCCTGTTTTATTTTTGCTGCGGCATGACGGCAGTGACCTTTTTCAGGGATATATTTGAGGGGCAGGGACAGGAGATACACCGAAGGCTCCTGCTGGTGACAGGCGCATGCTATGTGCTCATGGCATTCCTTTCCGGCAGGCCTGATCTTCTGAGCTCAGTACCGCTCCTTACGGGCGCCATGGTGCTGTGCCGCATATCGGGAGCCCTGGCAGTGTGGTTCCTGCTGTGTGTGCTCAGAGCAGGGGAGGTGCCGCCCAGGCCCTGGATGCATATAAGCTTTTTTGTATATGCTACCCATTATCTGGTCATCAGGGCCATGGGCTTTCTGTTGCCCGGGGATGTCAGCCTGCTGCTTGCGGCATTCCTGCTCATGCCGGCCATATGTACCGGGGCGGCTTATGCAGGGTACAGTTTCCTGGACAGATATGTACCAAAGCTATACAGGATATTGAGCGGAGGAAGATGATATGGGATTCATAGACTGGTTCACATTCAAATCGAAGGAAGAGAGGGAGGCGGATGAGCGCCGTTACAGGCGCTATGTCTTCCCCTATGGAGATAAGCAGAGGGAGGCCGTGGCAGGGCTCATAGCGGAGCTTATGCCAAAGGAGCCCGCCTCCACGGCCATGGCCGTATTCCTCATAGGCAAGGAGGGGTATCTGGGGTCCATAAGGATGCATCCCGAGGATCGGGAGGCCCGCACTGAGGCCCAAAGGGTCTCAGGAGCAGTCCAGGCACTGAAAAAGCAGCTCCTGGGCAAGAACTCCGTCTATATACCCACATACCTTGCGCTCATACTTGCTGATGCCTCTGTGGGAGAGGAACTGATCTATCCGTCACCGGATGAGCTCAGGGCGAGGGCTGCTGAGCTGTCCAGAGACCTGCAGCCCCGCAGGGAAGGATGAGCCCGCTGGAGCCTACCGGAAGGCCGATCTCATCCGAGCTTGTATGGCCGCCTCTTGATGAGGTGAGGACAGTATCCAGCATATAGGTAAGTACACCGGCCTGAAGTCCCGTAGTGTAGGAATTGACCAGGAAGAAGAGTGGGTCGTCTGAAAGCAGTCTTCCACAGAGCTTTATGAAATCATATATGTCGTCCTCTATCTTCCATATCTCTCCCTTGGGGCCGCGGCCGTAGGAGGGGGGATCCATGATCACCGCATCATAGCTGTTGCCGCGCCTCAGCTCCCGCTCCACAAATTTGGTGCAGTCGTCCACGAGATAGCGTATGGGAGCGTCCTCAAGGCCGGAGGCGTGAGCATTTTCCTTAGCCCAGGTGACCATGCCCTTGGAGGAATCCACGTGGGTGAGCCTGGCTCCTGAGGCTGCCGCTGCCATGGTGGCCCCGCCGGTATAGGCAAAAAGGTTCAGGACCCTGGGCGCTTCGCCTGTACGGGCCATGCGGTCCCTTATGAGCAGTGAGCAGCGGTCCCAGTTCACGGCCTGCTCGGGAAATACTCCCGTATGCTTGAAGGAAAAGGGCTTGAGATTGAATACTATGCTCGGCCCGTGGCCGGCACTGTCCTTTTCGGGAGGCAGCTCATAGCTTATCTGCCACTGTTTCGGAAGATCAAAGAACTCCCAGCTGCCGCCGCCCTTCTGGGATCTGTGGTAGTGGGCGTTTGGCTTCTTCCAGCCCGGGAGCCGCTTTTCGGTATCCCATATGACCTGGGGGTCAGGCCTTATGAGCTGATATCCGCCGAAGTCCTCAAGCTTTTCTCCGCCCGAGGTATCGAGCACCTTATAATCCTTCCATCTGTCTGCTACGAGCATATGTCACCTCTCTGCCAGTCTTTTTAGCTAATTCTATCATATCGTAAGAATTTCGACACCATTTATTCATTGTTAATTGACATCAATACTGATATACTTCATTATAGCTTAGCAGAGTTACTGCAGGATCCTGCCCTTGATCAGGAAGAGAAGAGGCTATATGAAGAAAGTATTTAAGACATTGCTGGCTGCCGCAGGGCTCAGCACCGTCCTTGCCATTACGGCATTTGCAGACGGCTGGACCATGGAAAACGGACAGTGGACCTATTATGAAAACGGCTACAGGGTGACGAATGACTGGCGTCTCTCCGCAGACGGCGGATATTACTACCTGGGCAGCAACGGCTATATGGTGACGAACACCTTCGTCAACGACGAACGCTACGTTGACAACGATGGCAAGATGGTCACCAACGGCTGGCGTCAGATAAACGGCAAGTGGTATTATTTTGACAACAACGGTCAGCTCATCACCAACCGTTCAAGGCAGATAAACGGCCTGTGGTACTTCTTTGATTATGACGGCTCCATGATGACCGGCTGGGTCGAGGACAACGGCTCCCTTTACTACTGCGATCCCGAGGCAGGCGGACGTATGGTGACGGCCACCTGGAGATACATAGCTCCTCCCGAGGAGTATATCGACTATGACGATGACGGCCCTTATTCAGCCGATGGCAAGTACTGGTTCTACTTCCTCTCCTCAGGCAAGGTATGCAAGTCTGAGGATTCCGGCGAGTACAGGCAGATGGTCATAAACAACAGCCGCTATGCCTTCGATGACATCGGAAGGATGCAGACAGGCTGGGTCAAGGTAGAGGATACCACTCCTGCCATAGCCGGCTATAGATATTTCAATGACAGCGATTCCATAGGCACCTATGGAGCAGCGCATCAGGGCTGGCTTTCAGCTTATCCCCCTGAGGACGAGGGCTACATGGGCAATGTCTACTGGTATTACTTCGATTCCAAGGGTCAGCCCTATTATGGCACTGATGTGTCTGACAGCGACGATGACGAGACTCTGGAGGCCAAGTTCCGCAGGCTCGAGAAGGACGGCAAGACGGAGACCTACCTCTTCAACGAGTACGGCAACCCCGTATACGGACTCCGCAAGGTAAGACGCTCCAACGGAGACGTGACCAGCATGTACTTCGGTACCCAGCAGGAGTGCTGCCTGCAGAAGGGTGACCGCAACATCACCGACGCAGAGGGCAATTCCTACACCTTCCACTTTGACAGCTCGGGCTACGGCTACACTGGCGTCAAGAACGGAAAGCTTTACTACATGGGACTGCTCCAGAGGGCCATAGATTCCAGCTATGCCTACTATACGGTAAACGGTACGACCTATCTGGTAAACAAGAGCGGCAACATCCGCAAGAACTACAACTCCAACAAGGAGGAGGCTGACTTCAAGTCAGACTCACAGGGACGCTGGATGGAGGGCGCCTATGAGGAGCCCAGCGAGCTTCTGACTCCCGTATTTGAGATCTCCTATATATAATAGGAAAAGATCCCGATATAGCCCCCAAAAGGCAGGGACGGAGGCCTGATATCCCACATATTGTATGTTGTGATGCTTAAAACACATTGTACTTAAAAAAATACAATATCCAATAACAGGAAACATTAAAAAGCGCTTGCCCGGCAGGCGCTTTTATGCTATCCTAACAAGGCTGTGGCATGATAGCGTTGATCCGCAAGGTTGCTGCTGGCATGAATACATAAGTGCCTTCAGGTTTTTGCGGGGAGTAAATGTCAAGACATAACGTTGGCGACAAGTCACTGTACCGGATCAGAAATAATCCGAGAAACATCGGAGGTCGGGAGCAGTTTCGCGTGAAGATGCGCGACACACCCGAAGGCGTGTACAGTCACCACTTGTCGTACTGCATCAAAAGTACGAATAGGAGGCGACTTTTTTTATGGCAAATCAGATCATGAGGATCACACTCAAGGCTTACGATCATCAGCTGGTAGATCAGTCTGCAGCAAAGATCGTGGAGAACTGCAGGAAGACAGGCTCAGAGGTCAGCGGACCCGTACCCCTTCCCACAAAGAAGGAGGTAGTTACCATACTTAGGGCTGTACATAAGTATAAGGACAGCCGTGAGCAGTTCGAGCAGAGGACTCACAAGAGACTCATCGACATCATCAACCCCGGTCCCAAGACCATGGAGTCACTTCAGAGACTGGATATGCCCGCAGGCGTATACATCGATGTTCAGATGAAGAACGAGTCCGACAAGAAGAGAGCTCCCAGGAAGCAGCTCATCACAAAGCCCGCTCCCAGAAAGCCCAGAGGAGCTCAGAAGCCCAGGACACAGAAGCCTGAGGCAAGAAAGGGCGCAAAGGCTGAGAAGGCAGAGTCCAAGGAGGCCTGAGACACAGTTCATGACGGCAGAGACGGATAACACCGGAAATGCTCCGGCAGTTTCGTAAGCCGCCTGATATATATCTGAAAGAACCTTCATCGCAGATGCGATGCGCTGGTCTTTAATGAATGCCGTATGACGCGGCGTTCCGC
>CALWHG010000002.1 GCA_944380315.1 uncultured Lachnospiraceae bacterium | reverse complement strand
ACTTGATGCCCGCAAGCCTCATGGCCTCCTGCTGCTTTTGCGTGGCGTTTGTATACGGATATATGCCAAACAGGAATGGATAGAAGGCATAGATGAAACCTTCCTCAGCTTCCGGCGAGATCCCCGGAGACAAGCTTTTCAAGCCTGATCTCAGGAGCTTCATGGACTCCCCATAGGAAAGCTTGAAGGAGGTGAGCTCCTCGAGCCTGCTGTTTGCCTCCATGTCATAAAGGTTCATGGAGAGCAGCTTCAGCATGGTGCTGCGCCTTTCCAGACTGTCCGAAAGCCTTTCCGCAAATGCCTGAGCCGTAAGGGGAGAGCCAGGGGAGGAAAGGGACTCCAGATCTTTGCACCAGTCATCAAATTCCTGCTTTAACAGACCAAGGAAGATCTCCTCCCTGGTCTGAAAATAATTGTAGATGGACGTACGGGTAAAGGATGTCTCGGCCCCTATGTCTTTGATGGTTATGTCACGGAAGCTCATCCTTTCATAGAGCCGTCTGCATGCATCTATGATCTCCTTACGCCTTGTCCTGGTAAGCTCTTCTGAAGCTATGACCTTCATATGCCCCTTATCATACCTCTATGAGCTCGTACTCCCTGGTACCGATGCCAAGCTCTGCGGCGGCCTCTATGGTGTGTATGCCGTTGCGGCTGTTGACACGCTCCATGAAGTGATCGCGGCCGGGGTCATCGGACTTGATGATCAGATCCATGCAGGCCTGGTCTATGGCCACGGGATCGAGGGATGCAAGTATGCCTATATCTGCCATGCAGGGATCCTCGGCCACCACGCAGCAGTCACAGTCTACGGAAAGGTTCTTCATGACATTTATAAATGCTATCTTTCCTTCAAAATGTCTGTATACCGCAGCAGCCGTATCTGCCATGGCCTCAGGGAACTGTACATGATCTGCATGCTGCTTCCAGGTCTCATAGCGGTCATCAGTCTTACCTGCTGAGTGGATCAGGGCCTTGCCTGCCCTTGAGGCGCAGCCTATGGAGAGCTGCTTCAGGGCTCCGCCGTAGCCTCCTGCGGGGTGTCCCTTAAAATGAGCCAGTACCAGCATGGAGTCATAATTGAGTATGTTCTTTCCAAGCACATCCTTCTTGAGCACCTTGCCGTCAGGTATGTCCCATTCGATATCGGGACCCTCTGCATCCATGATGTCCACATCAAAGTATTTGGTCCAGCCATGGGCCCTCATGAGCTTCCAGTGAGATTCCGTATTGTCTCTTACTCCGCCCGAGGCGTCGCCGTAAGCCGTGTTGCATTCCACGATCCTGCCATGAACGTCCTCAACCATGGGCTTCCAGAACTCAGGGTGAAGATAGTTCTGATTGCCCTTTTCTCCGGAGTGGACCTTGACTGCCACCTTACCGGGGAGCTCGATGCCAAGCTTATGATACATCTCCACTACCTTTTCCGGAGTGATCTCACGGGTAAAATATACCTTTGCCTTCATATAATTTCCTCGCTTTCTTTTATGACGGAGATCATACCTGCCTGGAACAGACGGCAGGATACAGCTATCATGATTACAATATATCTCCTGCGCTGACATCGTGTCAACGGGAAATTTCCAATGCATGAGATCCATTGTCCGGCCTTTTTACACAATCATTACATTTGGACGGTATTAAATGATAGCTCATCCGCCAGGCCCATGATAAACTTTTCATGTAAGAAACACAGGCACCTGCTTATATGAACATCAGGTGATCGGAGGAGATCATGAGCGCTGATAAAGAAAAATGGGATGAAAGCATATATGTTTGTAAGGACGATTCTGATGATTATGTACATGAGGACTGGAGAGATCCCTGGAAGGATGCAAAGCCGGATCACGGACATGATAGAAAGACTTACCTGAATGGCACTGAGCTAAAAGACAGGGACTATGGCCTGATCGAGGAGAAGGATACACGCAGACTCAATATAAAGGCATATATAGCTGCTTTACTGTTGCTGGTGGGCTTCGGGGCCTCGAGCATTTTTTTTAGGACCAGGAATTCTGATCATACGGAGCTTTCAGAGATAGTGGACAAGGTGCTGTTTCTGGGTAGCCTGGATGCTGATCAGGAGGAGGATACAGGGGACGGTGATGACGGGCTCTGCACCGAGGAGACTGCCGCTGTACCGGAGACAGAGCACATGACTGAAGCAGAGATTGAGACAGAGACGGAAACTGAGCCGGAGACCATCTCTATAGAAGAACAGGTTACGATCGAGACCTACCAGACCTCAAGGGACATGGTGCTGATCGTGACGAATAACTCTGACTCATATCTCTATGGTACTTTTCAGGCTGTTTATTATGATGCGGACGGCAAAATGATGGACATGGAGCATGCCTATGTCAGCGATTGGGCTCCGGGCCAGAGACGTGCAGGATATATCCTGGCTCCTCGGGACAGATCAGGAAAATACATACCATATGATCATTATGAGATCATGCCCGAAATAGAAGTACGGGAGAAGAGGGAAGGCTATAAATATTATGGAGATCAGTTTACGATAGAGGCAAATGTGGGAGTTGATGGCACGGTCTTGGCTGATATCGGCAATCCCACAGGACTTGCCTTTGACTGTATGACCCTGGCCTGCATCTTCTATAACGGAGATGAGGTTGTAGGGATAGCAAATAAGGTCAGCCCCTCATTTGAGGAAAAAGTCCTTATCGAGTTCTTTCCGCCCTATGATGAGGAGTACCAGCCCGTTCCCTTTGACCGATTTGAGATAATCATAAACACGACCGAATCCTATTACTGATCAAAAGCGGAAATATATAAACGGATTGAAGTCCGCTCCCATCATGTAGCATACGCTGTAGAAGAAGAGCAGCAGGAGCAGCACATCGGTCATGAGCCCCAGTGTTTGGGAGCGTCCCGTGAGGGACTTGAGCCTGGGCACTACCGGACAGCTCCCGATCAGGGAGATGGCCAGCATAAGGTAGAACTCCCTGTTGAAGCAGCGGAGGATGCTGATCACGTTGAAGTTCGTGAAGTCAAAGGAAAACATGGAGCCTATGTAAGACATGGCCTGAGGGAGGGTCTCACAGCGGAAAAATACCCAGCCTACCAGCACTACCACCAGAGTGTAGACATGTCTTATCCAGGATGGCAGCCTTTCGAGCCATTTGCCAAGGAAGGCCCTTTCCAGCACCAGAAATATGCCATAGTAGAGTCCCCATATGACGAAATTCCAGCTGGCTCCGTGCCAGAAGCCGGTCAGCAGGAAGATGATGATCTGATTTCTGTAGGTCTTCCACCTGCCGCAGCGGCTCCCTCCCAGAGGGATGTATACATAGTCCCTGAACCAGGTAGACAGGGATATGTGCCAGCGCCTCCAGAATTCTCTTATGGATCTGGCTATATAGGGATAGTCGAAGTTTTCAAGGAAGCGGAAGCCGAACATCTTGCCCATGCCTATGGCCATGTCAGAATAGGATGAAAAGTCCATGTATATCTGAAGGGCATAGCAGATGACACCAAGCCAGGCATAGGCCGTGTTTATGCTCTGCTGTGCAAATACCGCATCTGCCACATAGCCCATGGAGTTTGCCAGCAGTATCTTCTTTGCAAAGCCGACTATGAACCTGGATATGCCGTCGTGTATCATGACAGGATCCGCCTTCCTCTGGCTGATCTCACGCTCCACATCTATGTATCTGACTATGGGGCCCGCTATGAGCTGAGGAAAGAGCATGATATAGAGGGCCAGATCAGGCAGGCTCCTCTGCACCGGCACCTTGCGCCAGTATACGTCTATGACATAGGACATGATCTGGAAGGTAAAGAAGGATATGCCTATGGGCAGCGTGATATACGGAAGCTCCACCTCCGGCCTGATGCCTGCAAGGCCCAGGAGGGAAAAGAGGTTTTCCGCAAAAAAGTTGAAGTATTTGAAGATGAAAAGTATGCCTATGTTCCATATGACAGAGAGTATGAGCACAAGGCGGCGCCTTCCTTCATCCTCAGTCTCAAGCAGTCTGCCGAACAGGTAGTTTGCACAGGTGGAGATCATGAGCAGTATGAAATACCTTACGCCTCCCCAGGCGTAAAATATAAGGGAGCAGAGCAGGAGGGCCAGGTTTTTCGGTGCCATCCTGCGGCTCAGTCCTGCCAGCATATAGAGCAGGAAGGTGCCAGGCAGGAATAAAAATACAAATATGGGGGATACGAAAACCATAGCTCAGAGCACCTCCGGATGTTCCATGATATATTCGATGAGGCCGAAGCTCATGGTAGGTATGTGGGCCTCATTGACCTCAAGTATGACTATGTCTGCCTCCTCAAGGGCTGCAGCCAGATCAAGCTCCGAGTAATCGGAAAATGTCACCGGGGCCGTCAGGTCGTTCCTGAATGCATTGGTATTTTCCACATAGGTGAAGCTGTCAAAATAGCCGCTGTTTATGAGAGTGGTCAGGGACTGGCCCATGAAGCTGCCTCCACGGCAGAAAAGGGAAGGCCTTTCACCTTCCTGGGGAGCTGCAGAAAATACGGCCTCATAGTAGGGGCGGTCGTAGGGCTCCTCAAAAAGATTGAGGGAGTCAAAGATGTCCGCATCCGGATATACGGGCGCCGACACCTCCCTGCACTCCATGCTACCGGGAGTGAAGCTGTAGGAGCTCTGCTCATCAAGCCAGGCAGTCAGGTCGATGGTGACTGCTGTAGCCAGGGGCCAGCTCCAGTGAGTGCCGGTCCTGTAGTAGAGAGGGTAGTCAAAGCCCTCCTTTATGGTGTCGATATAGGCTATGGAGTCATAGACCTTGAGATCATATTCCGAAAGGACCTTCGTAAATATCTCATGATTTCCAGGCATGTCAGTAAAGGCTGCGCCTGCCCTGAAGGTGTCGGGCACATCCTCCTCATAGTATCTTACCTTGGTGGGAGTTATGAAGATATAGAGCTCCTTGCCCTGCTCCTCCAGCCTGTCCCTTATATAGGTAAGATCATCACAGAGCTCACGCACATAGCTCTCCTCTGCAGGGGGATAGACCTTTTCATATTTGGATATATATTCCTCCTCAAAAAGATCATGATCCTTTCCTATGATGATGTTGCTGTTGGGGGAGATGTCAAAGACGGAAAAAAGAGCCTGATTCCTAAGCTTTATCATAAGATCCCTGCCGGGAAGCTCGGAGCTCACATAGGAATCGAGGCCGGACTGAAGGCTGCCGTCCATGAGAGCCTCAGTATCCATGGAAGGCGGTGCAGCCTCCTTTGTCACTCCCGAGAGCCCTATGCCTGCGTGTCTGGACAGCAGCTCCATGGGAAGTGGCATGAGCAGTATGGCTCCAAAACCCAGTATAAGCAGTATATTTCTGAAATGTTTCATCAAAATTTGTCCTATATCCTAAAAATCACTGATAATGATAATACAACAAACATTTTGTTGAGTAAAGCCTTCCTAAACGGTATAATGATTTATTATGAAGATCAAACTTGCAAAATACGTAGCTAAGCTGCTGGTGGCAAACGGCATAACCCAGTGCTTTTCCGTCACCGGCGGAGGTGCCATGCATCTCAATGATGGCTTCGGCCATGATCCGGGCATGCATGTGCTTTATATGCATCACGAGCAGGCCTGCGCCATAGCGGCAGAGAGCTATGCCCGGATATACAACAGACCGGCCTGTCTCTGCGTGACCACTGGCCCCGGAGGGACGAACGCCATCACCGGCGTGGTGGGAGCCTGGCTGGATTCCATACCCATGATAGTCATATCCGGACAGGTCAGATACGATAACACTGCCAGATGGTCTGGCGTGGGCATCAGGTCCATGGGAGATCAGGAATTCGACATCACCAGGAGCATAGACTGTATGACCAAATACAGCAAGATGGTGCTGGATCCCATGAGCATCCGCTATGAGCTGGAAAAGTGCATCTATCTGTCCCAGACGGGCAGACCTGGTCCCTGCTGGCTGGACATACCCGTTGACATACAGGGCATGACTATAGACGACAAGGACCTGGAGCCCTTTGATGTGACTGAGTATGAGCTTGAAAGGAACCACCGTCTTCACGAGATAGAGGATATGGAGGATCAGGAGAGCCTCGTGGAGAGGGACCGCTATGCCTTTTCGGACATGAGGGACGGACTGCTCAATGTCTCATTCCTGAAGCAGCGCTGGCAGAATCCCTATGAGCTCATAACCAAGGACAGCCCTGTGGTCATGGAGATCATAAATCGTATAGAGGCGGCTGAAAGGCCTGTATTTTACACCGGAAACGGACTCCGCATAGCTGGGGCAGAGGATCTGTTCCTCAGAGTGGCGGACAGGCTCGGCATACCCGTGGTGGTAGGCTGGAACGGTATAGACATCATCCCCACCATACATCCTCTCTATTCGGGACAGCCTGGAGGACGTGGAGACCGGGTGGGCAACTTTACCGTACAAAATGCGGACTTCATACTGTCTGTAGGCTCCAGGCTCAATATCAGACAGGTGGGCTACAATTTCACCACCTGGGCCAGAGAGGCCTATACCATGGTATGCGACATAGATGAGGAGGAGCTCAAGAAGCCCTCGCTTCATGTGGATGTGCCCATACACGCCGATGCCTACGATCTGCTGAGCGCACTGCTTGAAAAGCTGGATGAGCTCGGCTACACTGGCCATGGCTATGACTATGATGACAGCGACAAGCTCAGGAGGCTTGGCTACAGCGCCTCCGATGCCATAGTATTCAAGGGCGGCAAGGGACTGCCCGGCATGAACTGGTGGGAGACCAGCAGCTACTGGAAGTCACGGTACGGAGTATATCGGGACGAGTTTGCAGCTCATGGCTCAGACGAGCCTGTAAATGTCTATGAATTTTACAATGTGCTCAGCCGCGCCCTCAGTGAGGACCAGATCACGGTAGTCGGAAACGGCACCCCCTGCGTGGCAGGAGCACAGGCCTATATCATAAAGGATGGCAGCCGGTTCATCTCCCAGGATGCCATAGCCAGCATGGGCTATGATCTGCCTGCTGCCATAGGCGCCTACGTGGCCTGTCATGAGGTGACGGGAAGGGTACATGCCCAGCCCTTGGATGCGGAGCCTGCATACGAGACCACAGAGGAAAGGACCGAAAGACAGCTGACAGATAAGGCCTATGCTCTGGGACAGCTGGAGGCCGCAAGGAAGGATCCTTACTGGAAGGGCATAAAGGAGCATTATCCTGCATATCATGAGCATGACGTCATATGTCATACGGGAGACGGCTCCATCATGATGAACCTGCAGGAGCTGGAGACCATAGCCAGCCACCGCATGCCCATAAAGATGTTCCTCATCAACAACGGAGGATATCACAGCATACGCCAGACCCAGCAGAATCTGTTTTCTGACGAGCCTCTGGTAGGAGTGGGCTGCGACAGCCACGACCTGGCATTTCCTGATTTTGAACGCATAGTCGGAGCCTTTGGCATAAGCTATGTAAGAGCGGAGCACAACACTGATCTGGCGGAGGCCATAAGCAGGACCCTCAAGCTCAAGGGCCCCGTGCTCTGTGAGGTATTCGTATCCATAGACCAGCCCTTCGAGCCCAGATCCGCTACTAAAAAGAATCCTGACGGCAGCCTTTCGAGCCCTCCCCTTGAGGACATGGCTCCCTTCCTTCCCGAGGAGGAGATGGATGCCAACATGATAGTAAAGAGGGTCAAGAGCTGATGAGAGCCGTAGTCACCGGCTCCCGGAGCTTTCTGGGACAGCATACGGTAGAGGCCCTCAGGAAGCTGGGCATGGAGGTGTTCTGCCTCAGGCACAGCTTTGAGGAGGAGCCGGAGGCTCTTCCTGGCTCTGCCGACGTATGGGTGCATTTTGCCTGGGCAGGGAGAGGGCCTGAGGGTCGCGCAAACAAAGACATACAGGCCTACAACATGGAGATGTCCATGGCTGCCCTCAAAAAGGCTCAGGAGCTTTCGGCAAAGGCATTTATATTTGCAGGCTCCCAGGCTGAATATGGGCCCCAGAGGACAGTGCCCATAAGAGAAGACAGTATGTGCAGGCCTGTAAGCGAATATGGCAGGGCCAAGAAGGCCTTTGGCGACATGGCCTCAGCCTGGACAAGGTCCCTGGCCGGGGAGGACGACGATACAGATCCCATGAGGTTCATACACCTGCGCATATTTTCCGTATATGGGCCTGAGGACAGGGAGGATTCACTCATAAGCTCAGCCATAAGCTGCTTTATGAAGGATCAGCCCATGGACCTCTCAGCCTGTACCCAGCTCTGGAACTACATGTATGTGGAGGATGCTGCGGCAGCCATAGGCCACATAGCCATGCAGGAGGCTGAGCGGGACGTGGAGCAGGAGCTGCAGGATGGTATGCCGTCTGCTGAGATCATAAACATAGCAGGCAGGGACACCAGGCCTCTGCGAAGCTATGTGGAGGAGCTTCATGAGCTTCTTGGGAGCAGCTCTGAGCTCAGGTTCGGCAGCAGGGGCTCAAACCTGGAAGGACCCTCTGATCTTGCTCCTGACATATCGAAGCTGGAAGCCAGAGGCTTTCGGGAGAGCTACAGCTTTGCCCGGGGCATCCGGGAGATGCTGGAGAACAGAAAGTTAAAATAAGCAGAAAGGTCGACTATGATCGACATAAAGGATAAAAATATTATCATTACGGGTATATCAGGATTTATCGGCAGCTATGTGGCAGCAGAATTTCTGAAGGCCGGTGCCAGGGTATATGGACTTGTGAGACCCGGATCCCTTCATAAAGCAGAGGGCCGTATATCTGACATACTTGGCCTTAGCGCATCTGGATCCGGTGTCTCTGGACTAGGTGCACCTGGATCCTGTGGCGAAGCGGCCACGGCTCTGACGACTGAGGAGCTCCTGCAAAGGCTCCACTATATGACAGGAGATCTGGAGCATATCAGGAGCGCGGAGGGGCTTCCACGGCATGCGGATGCTTTCCTGCATTTTGCCTGGGACGGGGTCAACCGCAGGGACATAGATGATGATGCCATACATGAGAGGAGCCGCAGGGCCTCACTGGACTGCATAAGGCTTGCATCGGAGCTTGGAGCCAGAGTTTTCATGGATGCGGGCTCCAGGGTGGAATATGGCATAAAGGAGGACGGGATCATGGAGGAATCCATGGACTGCGATCCGGTAAATGCCTATGGGAGGAATAAGCTCCTCTTTGGCCAGGAGGCTGAAAGCCTCTGCAGGAAGCTGTCCATGCGCTATATACATCTGCGCTTCTTCAGCGTATATGGCAGGGGAGACCACCCCTGGTCCATCATATCCACCCTCACAAGAGAGCTTCCTGCGGGGCACAGCGTAAGCCTCAGCGCCTGCAGGCATCGCTGGAACTTCATGGAGGTAAGGGATGCGGCCAGGGCCGTGCTGCTGTTGTATAAGCATGCTGACGAGCAGCCCGGGGAGGACAGCATAGTCAATGTGGCCTCAAAAGATACCAGGGTGCTCAAAGGCTTCGTGGAGGAGATATATGAGCTTTCCGGCAGGAGAGGAGAGCTCTGCTATGGAAGCTTCCAGCAGGCAAAGGAGGGAGCCCTCTCCATATGTCCGGTCACGGACAGGCTCTTTGCAATGACTGGAGGAGAGTTCAGAGAGGAGATACCCTTTTCCCGGGGAGCTGCAGAGCTCATAGCCGCAGCTGAAGCGGAAAGACAAGATACCTAAGGACAGGACAGACATGAAAAAGATCAGTGTATTGATACCCTGTTACAATGAAAAAGACAATGTGGGGCCCATAAGCAGGGCTGTGACGGACATCCTGGAAAAGGAGCTGCCACAGTATGATTATGAGCTCGTTTTCATAGACAATGATTCCACGGATGGGACCAGAGACATCATCAGAGGTCTCTGCGCTGAAAACAAAAAGATCAAGGCGATCTTCAATGCCAAGAACTTTGGACAGTTCAACTCGCCCTATTATGGCATGCTTCAGGTCACCGGAGACTGTGTCATAGAGATGGTGGCTGATTTTCAGGATCCTGTGGAGCTCATCCCCCGCTATGTAAAGGAGTGGGAAAATGGCTACAAGATAGTCATAGGAGTCAAGAGCGGAAGCAAGGAAAATCCGGTGATGTACAGCATAAGGAAGCTGTACTATAAGCTGATAAAGAAGTTTTCAAACGTGGATCAGATAGAGAATTTTACCGGGTCCGGACTCTATGACAGAGCATTTATAGAGGTGCTCCGCAGGATGGACGATCCCACGCCCTTCCTTAGGGGCATGGTGGCCGAGTTTGGCTTTGCCCGTAAGGAGATACCCTATGAGCAGCCTCTGCGCAGGGCAGGAAAGACACACAACAATTTCTACACCCTGTACGATGCAGCCATGCTGGGCTTTACCTCCTATACCAAGGTGGGCCTGCGCATAGCCACCTTTGCAGGAGCCATATGCTCCTTCATATGCCTTGCAGCGGCACTCATATATCTGATCATGAAGCTGATATGGTGGGACCGCTTTAGCGCAGGTATGGCACCCCTGCTCATAGGCATGCTCTTCATAGGGAGCGTGCAGATATTTTTCCTGGGGCTCCTGGGGGAATACATACTCAGCATCAACCAGCGTGTCATGCACAGGCCGCTGGTGGTAGAGGAGGAAAGGATCAATTTTGATGAGCCGGATAAGAAGGATGCATAAGTCAGGGGAAAGGGGACGCTGCATGATCTGCGGCGCAGAGCTTGGCCGGGAGCCGGTGCTCAGGCTTTCCGACATGCCAGCCTCTGCCCAGGACATCCCCTCTGCTGATGAGCTTTCAGAGGACAAAGGCCTTGGGCTTTCCCTGTATATATGTCCTGACTGCGGGCTTTGCCAGTTTGACTGCGAGCCTGTGTCCTACTATCCTGAGGTGATCAGGGCCGTGGGCCTTTCGGAGACCATGAGAGAGCTGAGACGCAGGGACTACAGACACATGACAGAGACCTATGGCCTGACAGGCGGAAGGTTCCTGGAGTGCGGCTGCGGAAGGGGAGAGTTCCTGGAGGTGCTTACCGAGTTCCCGGTGGAGATATACGGCACCGAGGCAGACCCGGCAAATGCAGCCATAGCCGCAGAACGTCTCGGCGATGGCATAGTCAATATGTTTCCAGAGGGAAGCGATGCGGTCATACCCGGAGCTCCCTTTGACTGCTTCCTGAGCTTCAACTTCCTTGAGCATCAGCCGGATCCCGTGGCCATGCTTGAGGCTATGCATGCAAACCTCAGGGATGGGGGCTACGGCCTCATAACCGTGCCTTCGCTGGAATACATACTGGAAGAGGGCTATTATTATGAATTCATCAGGGATCATATAGCCAATTATGACCTGGATTCCCTTTCAGGCCTCTGCAGAAGGTGTGGATTTGAGGTGCTGGAGTCTGGCAGGATAGGCATAGGAGATACCCTGAGAGTGGTGGTCAGGAAGGCCGCCTGCGGCAGTCGGGAGACTGCAGAGAGCATCAGGGATCCTCACGGAGATCCTGAAGCTATAAAGGCTGGATTTGAAAAAATAAAGACAAATAAAGAAAATATAGGATACAACATTAAAATATACACAGAAAATTTGAAAAAATCAGGCAAAAGACTGGCTCTCTGGGGTGCGGGGCATCAGGGCTTTACCATAGCCTCCACCACAGTGCTGAGGGATGAGGCAGAGTATATACTGGACTCGGCAGCCTTCAAGCAGGGGCTTTATGCTCCGGCCAGCCATCTGCCCATAGTTGCCCCCGGGTATTTTCTTACGGACCCTGTGGATGTGATCATGATCACTGCCCCGGGTTATGTAAAGGAGATAAAGCGATCCATAGAGGATCTGTGCGCAAGCAGCGGAGCCCCGCTCCCTGAGATCACGGACATCCTCAGTATCCTGCATCACGGCCAGGAAGGACTGTGATGCATACTATGCCGGAAGCTTCCGGCACAGCAGCTTAAGGAGGACGGTATGCAGAAATTCAACATCCTTGTGGGACAATCAGGAGGACCTACGGCAGTCATCAACTGCTCCCTTTACGGCGTCATAAAGGAGGCCCTGGAGTCAGAGCAGATCGACAAGGTCTATGGCATGAAAAACGGTATAGAGGGCTTCCTTCGGGGAGAGATCATGGACCTGGGAGAAGCATTTTCAGATCCTGACAGACTGGAGCTTTTGAAGCAGACCCCTGCGGCCTATCTCGGCTCATGCCGCTACAAGCTTCCTCCCATAGACGAGACAGAGATATATGAGGAGATGTTTGACAAATTCAGACAGTACGGCATAGGAGCCTTCCTCTATATAGGGGGCAACGATTCCATGGATACGGCCGGCAAGCTCTCGGCCTATGCAAGGCGTCATGGCTCGGACATCTGTTTCCTGGGAGTGCCCAAGACCATAGATAACGATCTGGTGGGCACGGACCATACCCCGGGCTACGGCTCTGCGGCAAAGTACATAGCCTCCACGGTAAGAGACATTTCCATAGATGCAGGAGTATATGATCTCAAATCCGTGACCATAGTGGAGATCATGGGCAGACATGCCGGCTGGCTCTGCGCGGCTTCGGCCCTTGCCAGGAATGAGCACGTGCATAATCCCATGCTCATATACCTTCCCGAGTCCCCCTTCCATATGGACAGGTTCGTGGAAAATGTCAGGGAGGCCCTGGAAAAGGAGAGCAATGTGGTGGTCTGCGTCAGCGAGGGTATAAGAGACGAGGACCACAACCTCATATGCGAATACAAGGGCAAGGCCGATGTGGACGGCTTCGGACACAAGAAGCTGACGGGAGCCGCCAAGCTCCTGGAGGCCGCCGTCATGGCCAATATCCCTGGAGTCAAGTGCCGCTCCATAGAGCTTAGCCTGCTGCAGAGGAGCTCCTCAGTCCTGGCCTCAGGCAGGGACAGAGAGGAGGCAGAGCAGGTAGGACGCTTCGCGGTGAAGTCCGCCGTAAACGGAGAGAGCCACCAGATGGTATGCATGGAGCGTGCTGAGGGAGAGTCCTACAGGATAGATTATGTCCTCAAGGAGGTCGCCGACATAGGCAATAAGGAAAAAATGATCCCCTCCTGGTGGATAACCAAGGAAGGCACCGATGTGACCGAGGAATTCCTTGACTATGTAAGGCCCCTCATAGAGGGAGAATGTGAGATGCGCTTCCGGGACGGCATGCCGGAATACGTATACAGAGATTAAATCGATATTGGAGTTTTAGCCTATGGTCTTTGCATCTATGCTGTTCATCTGGCTGTTCCTTCCGGTGACGCTGGTGCTCTACTATCTTTTATCGTTGACAAAGAAGCAGGTGCTTAAAAACCTCCTGCTTCTTTTGGTGAGCATACTGTTTTACGCCTGGGGAGAGCCCAAATATGTGGTCCTGCTTTTCATATCCGTAGCCATAAACTATACGGGCGGCCTTGGCATAGCCTGGGCCGGAGAAAACAGCGGAGCGAGGAAGGCGGCGCTTTTCGTGACGGTGCTCCTGAACCTCCTGCTGCTTGGCTACTTCAAATACTACAATTTCTTTGCGGACAATATAAACGGGCTGCTCGGAGGAGAGCTCATCCCCGTCAGGGACATAGTGCTGCCCATAGGCATATCCTTCTATACCTTCCAGGCCATGTCCTATGTCATAGACCTGTACAGGGGAAAATGTCTCCTGCAGAGGTCCTTCTGGAAGCTGCTCCTTTATATCATGTTTTTCCCTCAGCTCATAGCAGGCCCCATAGTCCGCTATCGGGATGTGGCAGAGCAGATAGATGAGAGACATGTGGACTTTGACAAGTTTGCCCTGGGAGTGACCAGGTTCATGGTGGGATTTGGCAAGAAGGTGCTGCTTGCAAATACCTTTGCGGAGGCCGTGGACAAGGTGTTTTCCATACCGGGGCTCGACATATCCACAGCCATGGCCTGGTACGGCATGCTGCTGTATTCCATGCAGATATATTTTGATTTCAGCGGATATTCGGACATGGCCATAGGCCTGGGCAAGATGTTCGGCTTCGATTTCCTTGAAAACTTTGACTTTCCATATCTGTCAGCCTCCATAAGGGAGTTCTGGAGACGCTGGCACATATCCCTCTCCACCTGGTTCAAGGAGTACCTTTACATACCCCTTGGAGGCAACAGGAAGGGGAAGCTGCGCACCTACATCAATCTGATCATAGTATTTTTTGCCACGGGCTTCTGGCATGGGGCAGGCTGGAGCTTCGTGCTCTGGGGGCTCATACATGGGGCCTTCAGCATACTGGAGAGGCTGTTCCTCGGAAAGGTGCTTGATAAGGGCGGGGCCATGAGATATCTGAGCCATGTATACTGCCTGATAGTGGTAGGGCTCAGCTGGGTCCTCTTCCGTGCGGAGGATCTGGGCCTGGCCATGAGCTACTATGGCACCATGTTCAGCCTGAGAGAGAGCATGAGCTACGGCTTCCTTGAGATATTTGACCGGGAATGCATAGCATTTTCCATAGTGGGCATACTGCTCTGCGGAGTCATATCTCCCGCAGTGCAGCTTAAGATCAGGGAGAGTGCACTGTTCAAGTCAGTGGTGCTTCCGATCATATTTTTCTTCGGGGTATGCTTCCTCATATCAGGAAGCTACAATCCCTTTATCTATTTCCGCTTTTAAGCGCAGAGAGGAGACCGGCATATATGCCTGAGCATGATAAGACAAAGAATCGCATAGCCAGATACATACTCTGCGCAGCCTTCCTGCTCCTCTGCTGCGGAGTGCCTGCTGCGGGAGTCCTGGGATACCTTATGGGGTTCCAGGTATTTTCCTCTGAAAACAGGACCATGGCGGCCAGGCCCAGGATAGAGAGCCTGGAGGATGTGTTTTCATTTCCGGCAGAATTTGAGACCTGGCTTTCAGACCATTTGTTCTTCAAGTCCACCTTCGTAAAGGCCAAGACCGGGACGGAGCTGGCTCTTTTTGACGAGCTTCAGAGCAGCAGCGTCATACTTGGAAGTGAAGAGCCCTGGCTGTTTTACCAGAGAGATGACGATGGCCTTTCCCTGGAGACCTATAAGCGCATCATCCCTTTCAGCGAGACTGAGCTTTCGGAAGCGGCAAAGGCCATAGACGATATGAGGATCAGCCTTGAGGAGCTTGGGGTCGATGAATTCATCCTGTATATCGCTCCGGACAAGGAGACCATATATGGCGAGCGCTATATGCCAGGGTACATAAAAAGGGCAGACAGGGAAAGCAGCACGGTCCAGCTTATCAGATATATCGAGGAGAACTATCCCGATGTACATGTGGTCTATCCCGTAGAGCATATGCTTTCATCCGAGGGAAGATTTGAAGGAGTGGAGACCCTTTATTACAAATCAGATACCCACTGGAATCAGGTGGGAGCTCTTGTGGGGATGGAAGCTCTTATGGAGGAGGTCGCAGAGCTTTACGATACGACCTATACGTTTAAGGATACCGAGTTTTTTGATGCGGGAAGGGCGGAAGGAGACCTTCAGAAGCTGGCACTTTTACCTGAGAGCTTTGACAGGGTGGAGTATGGATATCTGAGATCCCCCCAATTTGCGCTGACAGGCACCACGGTCTCAGCTGCCACGGGAGAGACTGTCATCTATGAAGGAAACAGCCTTGATCCTGACAGCCTGCCCATATATCTGTATTTTTGCGGGGATTCCTTCAAAAATACCTCATTGGCTTATATCATGGAGGCAAATAAGAGCTCCGTGGTGGCCGACAGGCATTATCTGAACTTTGATGATGTGAGACAGCGGCAGCCGGATGTATTTGTATATGAGATAGCAGAACGCTATCTGCACGAGCTTCCTGAGATAGAGGGCTAT
This sequence comes from uncultured Lachnospiraceae bacterium, assembly GCA_944380315.1. Lineage (GTDB taxonomy): Bacteria > Bacillota > Clostridia > Lachnospirales > Lachnospiraceae > Avilachnospira. Next base: position 99,756 of record CALWHG010000002.1, on the reverse strand, counting down.
AATACGGAACCCATGCCCTGGGCTTAAGGAGCGCATCACAGGCGACTGCCAAGGTTGACTCGAGAGCCCGCTGTACTTATAATAATGTAAAACCAAAAGAAAAGGAGTCAGGCACGTGAAAGGGATCATACTTGCAGGAGGATCAGGGACCAGGCTTTATCCCCTGACCAAGGTCACATCTAAGCAGCTTCTTCCTATATACGATAAACCCATGATATATTATCCTCTGTCGGTGCTCATGAATGCCGGCATACAGGATATACTCATCATATCCACTCCCCTGGATACTCCCAGATTTGAGGAGCTCCTGGGTGATGGAAGCCAGTTCGGCATAAGGCTGAGCTACAGGGTGCAGCCCTCACCGGACGGACTGGCCCAGGCCTTCATCATAGGCGCGGATTTCATAGGCGATGACAATGTAGCCATGATACTGGGAGACAACATCTTCCATGGACATGGCTTTACAAAGAGGCTCCGCAGGGCAGCCGAGAAAAAGAGCGGAGCCACGGTATTCGGATATTATGTGGATGATCCGGAGCGCTTCGGCATAGTTGAATTCGACGAAAAGGGCAAGGCCATATCCATAGAGGAGAAGCCGGAGCACCCCAAGTCAAACTACTGTGTCACCGGACTGTATTTCTACGACAACAGGGTCGTAGGCTATGCAAAGAGCCTGAAGCCCTCAAAGCGCGGTGAGCTGGAGATCACGGATCTCAACCGTATGTATCTGGAGAGCGGAGAGCTGGAAGTGGAGCTCCTGGGACAGGGCTTTACCTGGCTGGATACAGGTACCCATGAGTCCCTCATGGATGCGGGCAACTTCGTCAGGACAGTGGAGACTCATCAGCACAGGAAGATAGCCTGCCTGGAGGAGATAGCCTATCTCAACGGCTGGATCACCAGGGAGCAGGTGCTTGAGTCCTATGAGATATACAAGAAGAACCAGTACGGCAAGTATCTGAAGGACGTGCTGGACGGCAAGTACGTGGACAAGCTTTCAGAGAAGCAGGAAGGGAAGTGAGCATATGCATCTTCCGGAGGATCCTGTCATGCTCATGTCGGTCATAAACATGAGGCTCAGGGACGAGGGCGTGAAGCTTTCTGAGCTCTGCTGCTGCGAGGACGTGGACATGGATGAGCTCAAGGACAGACTGAGCCGTGCAGGCTTTGTCTATGATGAGGAGCACAACTGCTTTTCTTAAGCATTTACATAATATTATGAAAGGAAGGCGCCATATGAGGCGCAGCTCGATATGAAGATCATAGTTACCGGCGGAGCCGGATTTATAGGAAGCGTCATGGTCCAGTACCTGGTAAAGGAGTACCCCCAGGATGAGATCATAAACCTGGACAAGCTGACCTATGCAGGAAACCTTGAAAACCTCAAGTCAGTGGAGCATGAAAAGAACTACAGATTCATAAAGGGAGACATAGCTGACAGGGATTTCATATTCAGCCTCTTTGAGCAGGAAAAGCCCGATGTGATCATAAACTTTGCTGCTGAATCCCATGTAGACCGTTCAGTGGAGCACCCTGAGGAGTTCGTCAGGACGAACGTGGTAGGAACCACCACACTCATGGATGCCTGCCGCACCTTCGGCATAGGACGTTATCACCAGGTATCCACTGATGAGGTATACGGAGATCTGCCTCTGGACAGGCCTGATCTTTTCTTTACGGAGACCACTCCGCTGCATGCCTCCAGCCCCTATTCGGCTGCCAAGGCCTCTGCGGACATGTTCGTCATGGCCTACCACAGGACCTTCGGACTGCCGGTGACCATATCCCGCTGCTCAAACAACTACGGACAGTATCAGTTCCCCGAGAAGCTGATACCCCTCATGATCAGCAGGGCCCTCAATGATCAGGAGCTTCCGGTATACGGAGACGGAGCAAATGTGCGAGACTGGCTCCATGTGGAGGATCACTGCAAGGCCATAGATCTCATAGTCAGACATGGCAGAGAGGGAGAGATATACAATATAGGCGGTCACAATGAGAGGACCAATCTTCAGGTGGTAAAGACCATCCTTGAGGCTCTCGGCAAGCCTGAGTCACTTATTAAGTACGTTAAGGACAGGCCTGGACATGACCGCAGATATGCCATAGATCCCGCCAAGCTCGAGGAGGAGCTGGGCTGGGAGCCCGTATATAACTTTGACACGGGCATAAAGCAGACCATACAGTGGTATCTCAACAACCAGGACTGGTGGGAGAGGATCATCTCCGGAGAGTATCAGAACTACTTCAGGGAGATGTACAAGGACAGGGTCCAGGACTGACAGAGCGGAGCGACAGACTGACATATGAAGATATTTGTTACAGGAGTAAGAGGACAGCTGGGGCATGACATCATGCTGGAGCTGGCCAGGAGAGGCATAGAGGCAGTAGGCGTGGACAAGGAGGAGATGGACATCACCGATCCTGAAGCCGTCAGGGCCTTGATCATGAAGGAGGCCCCTACTGCCATGATCCATTGCGCCGCATGGACGGCGGTGGATTCAGCTGAGGACCAGGAGGAGGCCTGCAGGGCAGTCAATGCCCTTGGCACTGAAAACATAGCCAGGGTATGCGGAGAGCTGGACATCCCCATGATGTATTTCTCCACCGACTATGTATTCAACGGACAGGGAGAGCGCCCCTGGGAGCCCGATGACGAGGCTGAGCCTCTGGGAGCCTACGGAAGGACCAAGTACGAGGGAGAGCTGGCGCTCAGGAGATATGTGCCCGAGAAGTTCTTCATCATCCGTATCCAGTGGGTGTACGGCATAAACGGAAGGAACTTCGTAAAGACCATGCTGAAGCTTTCAGAGACCCACAAGGAGCTTAGGGTAGTGGATGACCAGATAGGCGGGCCCAGCTACACTCCGGACATAGCAAAGCTTGCAGTGGATATGATACTTACGGACAGATATGGCATATACCATGCCGCCAACAAGGGCTACTGCTCCTGGTACGATTTTGCGGTAAAGATATTTGAGCTTGCAGGCAGGGATGTGAGGGTCATACCCGTATCCACGGAGGAATACGGAGCAAAGGCACCCAGGCCCCACAACTCACGCATGGATACATCCAAGCTCATCAAAAACGGATTTTCGGATCTCCCGGACTGGGAGGACGCACTGAGACGCTATCTGAAGGAGCTTTCAGAGGCCTGAGGACGGGAGGACAGTATTATGGGAAAATATTTCGGTACAGATGGCTTTCGTGGAGAGGCCAATGTGGATCTTCGGGTAGAGGATGCCTTCAAGGTGGGACGCTTCCTGGGCTGGTACTATAAGGATCAGCACCCCGAAAAGCGCTGCCGCATAGTCATAGGCAAGGATACCAGGAGGTCCTCATACATGTTTGAGGATGCACTTTCTTCGGGCATCACTGCTTCTGGAGCGGACGTATATCTCATGCATGTGACCACCACGCCTTCAGTTGAGTATATAGTAAGGGTGGACGGCTTTGACTGCGGCATCATGATCTCAGCCTCCCACAATCCCTATTATGACAACGGCATTAAGGTCATAAGCGGAAGCGGAGAAAAGATAGATGACAGGACCATAGAGCTCATAGAGGACTATCTCGACGGAAGGTCGGGAGACATACCTCTGGCCCTCAGGGACGACATAGGACGCACCGTAGACTATGCAGCAGGAAGGAACCGCTATATCGGATATCTCATATCCATAGCAGACAGATCCTTTAAGGGAGTGGATGTGGCACTTGACTGTGCAAATGGCTCAGCCTCATCCATAGCCAAGCCTGTATTTGACGCGCTGGGAGCCAGGACCCATGTCATGGCCTGCGAGCCAAACGGCACCAATATAAATGACGGAGTCGGCTCCACTCACATAGACAGCCTGAGAGAGTTCGTGCTCAGGGAGGGCTGTCATATAGGCTTTGCCTATGACGGAGATGCAGACAGGTGCCTGGCAGTCGATGAAAAGGGCAATGTCATAAACGGCGATCAGATCATGTATGCCTGTGGAAAGCTCATGAAGGAGGATGGAGAGCTCAGGGATGATACGGTGGTAGTCACCGTCATGTCCAACTTTGGACTCTTCAAGGCCTTTGACAGAGAGGGCATAGGCTACGAAAAGACTCAGGTAGGAGACCGCTTCGTTTACGAATGCATGTCTCAGAAGGGCTACAGCCTTGGAGGCGAGCAGTCAGGCCATATCATATTTTCCAAGCTGGCTACTACGGGAGATGGCATACTTACCTCTCTCAGGCTCATGGAGGTCATGCTGGCAAGGAAGTGCGAGGCCTCAAAGCTCTGGGAGGAGTGCCCCATGTACCCTCAGTGCCTGAAAAACATCAGAGTCACTGACAAGCAGACTGCCATGGAGGATCCGGAGGTCCAGGAGGCCGTGGACAGGGTGGCAGAGGAGCTTGGAGATACAGGACGCATACTGGTCAGGGGATCAGGCACTGAGCCCCTCATCAGGGTCATGGTCGAGGCTCCTACGGAGGAGCAGTGCGAGATGCTGGTGGATCGGGTCCTGGAGGTCATAAGACAGAGGGGCCTTTCTGCAGAGGGCTGAGGCCTTCTGCCATAGAAAGAGAGTAGACGCGGACGAGGCGAAGGCTTCGTCTGCGTATTGGTTTAGGAATCAGGGTGAGGAGATGCTTAATTACAGACGTTATGCTCCACAGGAGCCATTTGAATACAAGGACAGGACATGGATAAACAGGAAGCTCGATCGGGCTCCCAGGTGGTGCTCTGTTGATCTTCGGGATGGCAACCAGGCCCTGATCAAGCCCATGAACGTGGAGGAGAAGCTGGAGTTCTTCAAGCTGCTCTGCGACCTGGGCTTTAAGGAGATAGAGGTTGGCTTCCCTGCTGCCTCCAGGGTGGAATTTGATTTTATAAGGCAGCTTTCGGACAGGAAGCTCATACCGGATGATGTATATATACAGGTCATAACCCAGGCCAGGAGAGAACAGATCATAAAGACCTTTGAGGCCGTGGAGGACATGCCCAGGGTCATATTCAATGTCTATAACCCCATATCGAGGCTTCAGAGGGACGTGGTATACCACAAGGACTCAGGAGCTGTGAAATATATAGCTACAAGCGCGGCCAAGCTCGTGAAGGAGCTTCGGTGGGAGAGGGAATTTGCGGGCGAGTTCGTCTACGAATACACTGCTGAATCCTTTACTGGGGCGGACATGAAGTTTGCCCTGGACGTATGCGAGGCCGTAAAGGAGATCTGGAGCCCCAGCGAGTTTAACCCCATGATCATAAATCTGCCGGCTACCATGGAGGATCACATGCCTCATGTCTACGCAGACATGATAGAGTGGATGGGGGCCAATCTTTCAAACAGGGACAGCTTTTGCCTGAGCATACATCCCCATAACGACAGGGGCACGGGCACGGCTGCGGCTGAGCTGGGACTGCTGGCAGGGGCCGACAGGATAGAGGGCACGCTGTTCGGAAACGGTGAGCGCTCCGGAAATGTGGATCTGCTCAACGTGGCCTACAACATGTTTTCCCAGGGCCTCGACCCGGGGCTCGCACTGGAGGATGAGCCTCACATACAGGAGGTCTACGAGAGATGCACCGGCATGAAGGTGGATGACCGCCATCCCTATGCGGGAAAGCTGGTATTCACTGCATTTTCCGGGTCCCATCAGGATGCCATAAACAAGGGCATGCATATGATGAAGAAGACCGGCTCAGAGACCTGGCAGGTACCCTATCTGCCCATAGATCCGGCTGACATAGGACGCAGCTACGAGCCCATAGTCAGGATCAACTCCCAGTCCGGCAAGGGCGGTGTGGCCTTCGTGCTGGAGAGCCACTATGGCTACAGGATGCCCAAGGCCATGCACAGGGAATTCGCGGCCATCATACAGGCCATCAGTGAGCATAAGGGAGAGATACAGCCCTCGGAGGTCCTTGGAGCTCTTGAGGACAATTATATAAATGCCAAAGGACCGGTGGAGTTCCTCGGCATAGACATAGCGGACACAGCCTTCGATCATGGAGAACGCAACACCCTGGTAAAGCTCCGCTTCAGGCTCAGAGGAGAGGAGCTGGAGGTGTCGGGACTTGCCCACGGACCTCTGGATGCTACCCAGCAGGCCCTGGAGGAGGCGCTCCATGTACACATGCGTATCATGGACTATACGGAGCATGCCCTGTCATCAGGCTCCTCTGCAGACGCGGTAGCTTACATACAGCTGCTGGATCAGGAGACAGGAAGGCTGACCTTTGGAGTGGGACGCTCCTCAAATACCATGAGGGCCTCCATACGAGGACTCTTCTCAGCCATAAACAGGCTCTACTTCCCTGAGGAGACAGGAAAAGATGGCAAATGAGGACATGCATATAGTCTATAACTGCGACGAGGGCTTTGCCCCTTATGTGGCTGTGAGCATGGTGTCCCTGCTGGAAAACAACAGGGATGCAGAAGGCATACATATACATCTGCTGGAAAGCGGGCTCAGTAAAAAGACGGGAGAGTTGCTCAGCTCCATGGTGGATACCTATGGTCCCACAAGGAGACTTGAGCTCGTGGACATATCCGATATGGAGCAGAGGCTCAGGGGGCTCACAGGACGGGAGCTTAGCCTGGGACGCTTCGGGGCGGTGGCCTTTGGACGCATACTTGCTCCCGAGCTCATAGGGGAGGCAGACAGGCTGCTTTATATAGATGGAGACACCCTGGTCATTGGCAGCCTCAGGAGGCTTTGGCAGCAGGGACTGAAAAGCGGGAGCCTGGCCTCCATGGCCATGGAGCCCACCATATATCCTGAGATAAAGAGGAGCATAGGCCTTTCTGACAGTGAGCCCTACTACAACTCAGGAGTCATACTGATGGATGCGGCTGCCTGGAGGAAGGAGCGCATCTTTGAAAGGGCAGTCACATATATGGGGAGCTCGGAGGGAGACCTCAGCTTTCCGGATCAGGACGTGCTCAATATCATACTCAGAGGATGGGTGAGCCCCATGCCCCAGAGATACAATTTTATGTCGGGATATACATACCAGAGCTATGAGGTGCTCAGAAGGCATGCTCCCTGGTTTGAGCCTCCAGGAGGCAGAGAGGGCTTTGAGAGAGCAAGGAAGCATCCTGCCATACTGCATTTTGCGGGAGATGAGAGGCCCTGGTTTGCAGGCAGCCTATGCCCCGGAAGGAAGCTGTATAGGAGCTATCAGAGCCTGACTCCCTGGAAGGACAAACCAAAGGTAAAAGGGAAGAGATTTTACATGCTGTTCTATCATATGGTGGACCTGATCACTCTGGCAGCACCGGAGCTCAGGTACGGCATATCACATGTATACTATATGGCAAGGATAAGAAAAAGAACGGAAAGATGAAGACTGCGGCGGTCATACTCAATTACAATGATCCTGAGGCCACCAAGGGCGCTGTGGAAAGGCTGAGGCATTTCAGAGCCATCGATGATGTCATCGTGGTGGACAATGCCTCCACCGATGACAGTGCCCGTAAATTAGGCAGCTATCTTAAAAGGATAAATGCAGAGGATGCGGATGGTGGGCCGGACAGATATACTCTGGTGCTGTCTGACAGGAACGGCGGCTACGGCTACGGCAACAACATAGGCCTTCGATATGCCTGTGAGATAACAGGCTCAGCGCTCTGTCTTATAGCAAATCCGGACTCGGTATTTGATGAGGGGCTGGTGGGTGCCATGAAGAGCTGCTTTGAGGACGAGGAGGTGGCTGCGGCTGGAGCCGTCATAAGGAGCGGCAGCAGCATGACATATGGAGATCTCAGAGCCTCGGCCTGGCCTCTCAGGAGCCTTCTTTGGGAGGTGCTCGCCTCAGGGCCCATATGCAGGAGACTGTTTGGAAGCAGGCTCGACTATGGCAGGAGACATTTTCAGGAGACGGGAGCCCGGAGAGAGGTGGCGGCTGACTGTGTCCATGGCTCTCTGGTCATGCTGGATACGGAAAAGGTGCTGGCAGCAGGAGGCTATGACGAGGGCATATTCCTTTACTGTGAGGAGACGGTACTGGCACGCAGGCTGAAGGACTCGGGCTATCGTACCGTGCTGGTGACAGGAAGGAGCTATGCCCATGCAGGCGGAAGCTCCATAAAGCATGCAGGGCTTGGGGCTCTCAGGAGACAGCGGCTTCGACAGCGTTCGGAGAGATATTATTACAGGCATTATCTGTCCGCTGGACCCATAAGCATGGCAGCCGTCAGGCTCTTCCAGTGGGCAGTGCTTCTGGAGACTCTGGCGCTGGAGCTTGTGGAGCGGCTGGGCAGGAAAGGATAAAAGGACAGGGGCAGGGAGATAGAAAGCTTTTATGAGTGATGTAAAGGACAGATCTATAAGTGTCATAGTGTATGCTCCCGAGGAGTGCGAGGAGCTTCAGATCATCATGGATTCCATCAAGGCCCAGGGTCCCGGACCTGAGATATGTGTGATCAGGGAGGGCACATGGGCTGAAGCCATGAATAAAGGCCTGAGGCAGGCCTCCGGCCGATGGGTGCTCATGCTGGCAGAGGGACAGGAGCTCCTTAGAGGAGCTCTGGGAAGGCTGCTGGATACCTGTACCCTCCAGGGCTCTGAGCTTTGCATAAGCGGATATGTAAAGGAAGGCAGGCTTGGAAAAAAGGAGACCATAAGACCGGTGGACAGATTTACCGCCGAGCCGGAGCTCTTCCTCAATGCCTGCTTTCAGGATGTATTTGACAAGGGGCTTTTCCGTATATGCGGAAACAAGCTCTACGACAGGGAGCTCATAAGCAAGGCAGGCCTTGCCTACAGGGAGGACATGGCCGAGTATGCAGAGATGGAATTCTGCTTCAGATACATGAGGCACTGCAGCAATATAAGCCTTGCAGGATCTGCCCTCCTCAGGGTGAAGGATGAGACCGTGAGCCGTACCGATCCAGAGGCCTGCATAAGGGTCATAGCCGCTTACAATGAGCTGTTTGACAGGCTGGATGTGGACGATGATGTCATAAATGACATGAACAATCGTATGCTGAGACTGTGTGCTGACAGCATAAAGAGATATTATCAGAGCACTCAGACCACAGATACGGAAAGTCTCTGTATGCTTACCGGCATGGCGAGGCACGGGGAGCTTAAGGAGCTCCTTGCGCAGAGCACTCCGGAAAGGGCAGAAGATCTGGTCCTCAGGCTCCTGCTTAAAAAGGAAAGAGTGCTGCCACTCCACAAGCTGCTCATGAGGCTTCCCAAGAGAGAGGATATAACGGTCAGGAAGCCGGAAGGCGGGAAGGAGCTGAAAGAGGATAAGACCGAGGCTCCCGTGAAGGCGGCTGAGACCCCCAGCGCAGAGAATGAGGGAGAGCTCAGTGACAGCGAGCTTGCAGACATACAGAAGCATCTGGAGTCCGGTATCTGGGAGCTCTGATGTATCGGAGGACAAGTATGATGGACAAAAGGGAAGATATATATGTGACAAGGGCATCCCTTCCTCCCATGGAGGAATTTGAGGAGCTGATGAAGGACATATGGGTGACCCATGGCCTTACGAACATGGGAAAGTACCATGAGATCCTTAAGGGACAGCTTAAGGACTATCTGGGAACATCGGGCCTTGAGCTTTTCACCAACGGGCATCTTTCCCTTGAGATGGTGCTTCAGGCCTTTGAGCTTGAGGGGGAGGTCATAACCACGCCCTTTACCTTTGCCTCTACAACTCATGCCATAGTACGCAACGGGCTTCGGCCTGTCATGTGCGACATAAGGGAGGAGGACTGTACCCTGGATCCCGGCAGGCTTGAGGAGCTCATAACTGACAGGACCTGTGCCATAGTGCCTGTTCATGTGTACGGACATATATGCGATTATAAGGCCATAGAGGACATAGCCAGGAAGCATGGACTCAGGGTCATATACGATGCTGCCCACACCTTTGGAGAGACCGTGGACGGCAGGGGCGTGGCTGCACTTGGAGATGCCTCCATCTTCAGCTTTCATGCCACCAAGGTCTTCAATACCATAGAGGGGGGAGCAGTGACCTGGAATGCGGAGGATCCTGAGCTCTCATGGCTGGGAGACAGGCTCTATAAGCTCAAGAACTTTGGCATAACCGGCAAGGAGAGCGTGGAATACGTAGGCGGCAATGCCAAGCTCAATGAATTCTGCGCGATCATGGGTATATGCAACCTGAGACATGTGGATCAGTGGATAGACATGAGAAGGGATGTATATCTACAGTACAAGGCGCTTCTTGGAGACGTCCCGGGAGTAAGGCTCCTGAGCGAGCCATCAAATGTACGCTTCAACTATGCTTACATGCCGGTCATATTTGAGGAGGGCATGTCTGCAAGGGACAGGATCTATGATGGCCTCTGTGCAGAAGGCATATATCCCAGGAAGTATTTTTATCCCTGCATAAATGCATTTGCATGCTACAGGGGACAGATGGATCCTGATGATACGCCTGTGGCAAAGCGCATGTCGGAGAGCGTACTGACCCTTCCCATATACCCTGAGCTGCCTCTTTCAGAGGTGGAGAGGATATGCTCAGTGCTCAAAAGGCTGCTCTGACCCCAATTATGAAGGAAAACAGCCTGAAAACTGGAAAATTTTCAAATTTGTGTAAGATAATATTCAAAACTTATCCCGGAAAAAATGCTATAGTCTTAGTGTGAAATGAAAAGCGGCATAAATTTATTTTGTGGGATATAAGTTTTAGGAGGTTATCAATATGAGATCAAGAACTAAGATGCTCACCGCAGCTTTCCTGGCAGCAGGCATTGCAGCAGCTACCATGCTGACAGCAAATGCAGCTTCCATGGCAGATGGACAGTGGTGCACAGGCACAGGCGCTGATGCCACAAGGTACTGGTTCACCCTTGAGCCCGACGGATCACGCTGCGTAGCCAATACCTGGATGTGGATAAAGGATACTGACGGTGTGGTAAGATGCTATTATTTCGATGCTGAGGGCTGGGTAGTTACAAACACCACCATAGACGGCAATCAGGTAGATGCTGACGGACGCTGGGTAGTAAATGGAGTAGTCCAGACAGATACCACCGGCACGAAGGATTATTACACACACAACGCAAGCTTCATCTCCTCAGCTCAGCAGCAGGCTCCTGCAGGAAACACTCAGGCTCCCGCAGGCTCCACCACCGGTAACAACGGTGCTGTAAAGAGCTCCGGAAAGGGCGATGATCCTTCACTTGCAGAGGCAGCACCTCTTGGATACACCATATCCACCGTAAACGGCAAGACCGTATCAAACGCATGGGCTAACTTCACCATGACCTTCCCTGCTACCTCAGGTACAGTGACTGTCGGCGGAGTAGATGAGGGCTTCGATATCCAGAACCTTACAAATGATGCTCAGCTCACCATCAGATACGTGCCTGTTACACAGTACGGCGGATCTACCATAGACAGCTTCGTTGCAGGCTTCATCAAGGATGGCCGTGACGGACTTATGGGAGCTGCCATCAGCTCAGATGTCACCTTCGGAGACTTCACCTTCAAGCAGGTAAGGGTAAAGATGCCCAACCCTACACAGGAGATGTATGACCGTGCTTACATGAGACTCATGGATGGCACAGGCTATGTACAGGTGATCATCATCAGGCAGAACGGATCCTCTGAGGACTTCTCTTCTGCACTCAGCACCATGAAGAAGATGGCTTAAGCCAGATCTTCACATATAAAAGGATAAAAGGATGAATGAAGGGGGACGCGACTTGCGTCCCCTGTTTTTTGCGCTATTTGTCACAAGTAATATTGTCAAGGACAGTCATTTTGTGATAGTATAAAGAATTGTTTTCCATGGCCTTTGGCATAGTGCCCGTGGTCAGGATATATCAGGATAAAAAGGAAGTCATCATGCCATATACGTTTGGTTCAAAGGTCAGATATTCGGAGTGTGACAGTGAGGGGGCCCTCACTCCCTTTTCCGTCATAAATTATTTTCAGGACTGCTCCACGTTTCAGTCAGAGAGACTGGGTGTGGGGATAGAGCATCTTGCTGACAGGAAGAGGGCCTGGTTCCTCAACTCCTGGTCCATAAGCTTTGACCGCTATCCCGTGCTGGGAGAGGAGATCGAGACTGGCACCTTTGCCCATGGCTTTTCAGGCATATATGGCTACAGACATTTTTATATAAAGGGAGGCGACGGCAGACTGGCAGTCAGGGCAGACTCCATCTGGTTCTGCTTCGACACGGTGCTCAGGGCTCCCTGCAAGCCTCTTGCTGAGGACATAGAGCCATATATGGAGGAGGATGCGGACAAGCTGTCTCTCGAGCTGGGGCTCCCTCCCATAAAAAGGAAGATCCCCATGCCTGAGGGAGGGGATGTCATGGGTGAGCTTTGTGTGACCAGACATCTCCTGGATTCAAACGATCATATGAACAATGCATGGTATGTGGACATAGCCTCTGAGGCCGCAGGCATAGAGCATCCCTCCTCCCTTCGGGTGGAGTATCGAAGGGCAGCGGTGCTCGGAGATATCATCATACCCGTGATAGTCAGAAAGGACGACTGCTGCACCGTCGGTCTCAAGGACAGGGACGGGGGCATCTATGCGGTCGCAGAGCTGAGGGCATGATATGAAGATAGGCACAAGGAAAAGTAAAAATGATATGGAACTGCTGCTAAGCAGACCGGCTGCCCTTGCCATGACTGCAGGAGCAGTTTTCTATGTGGATCAGGCCATAAAGGAGCGCATAGATCAGGAGCCTGCAGGTACCTTTCCCAGAGACGGCACCGGAGGCCTGCTATCTCATGTGAGCTTTGCCCGCTATCATAACAGGGGGCTTGCCATGGGCAGGTTCAGAGACAGGCAGGAGCTGGTCAGGGGCATAGGAGCTCTTGGCTCCGGGACCGTGCTTGCCGCTCTCTGCAGATCCGTATATAAGAAGGAAGGCCTGGCAAAGCAGCTTGGACTGGCTCTGACTCTTGGCGGGGCCCTCTCAAATCTGTATGACCGTATCATCAGAGGCTATGTGGTAGATTATATGATCATAAAGAAAAAGCCTCTGGACCGTATAGTCATAAACCTTGGGGACGCAGCGATCTTCGCGGGTTCACTTTTGTATACCGCAGGAAGCATCCTCCAGGACATGACTGGATCAAAGAAAGGAAAACATTAAGATATGACCTGGTTCGTATTATCACTTATAACCATATTTTTCTGGTCGGGATCAGACTTCTTTTCAAAGCTTGGATCACCGGCATCTGACAGCTACAGCCACTGGAAGATGGTCATGGCAGTGGGCCTCGTCATGGGACTCCATGCAGCCTATATGCTGATCTTCGGAGGAGAGAGCGTGACCGGCAGGGATTTCATAGTATATCTGCCTGCATCCTTCTGCTACATACTCTCCATGATCATAGGCTATGCGGGACTCAGATACATAGAGCTCTCCATATCCTCACCCATATGCAATTCCTCTGGAGCAGTGACTGCAGTGCTCTGCGCCATATTCCTGGGACAGAGGCTGCTGGGCTATCAGCTCATAGGAGTAGTGCTCATAACCGCGGGCATCATAGCCCTGCAGGGCGTCGACATAAGGCTGGACGATGAAAGAAAGCATGCGGATCCCAGATATACCAGGTCCGCCAAGGCCATCATCTATCCCCTGCTTTACTGCGCCATAGACGGTATAGGCACCTTTGCAGATGCATGGCTCCTGGATGGACACATAGAGGAGGGCCCTGCCAACATAGCCTATGAGCTCACCTTCCTTGGCATGGCTGTATTTGCCTTCATATATGTGGTGATCATAAAGAAACAAAAGCTTTATACGGGCATGTCCGATCTTCGCAGGCTTGAGGCCCCGAAGCTCATGGCGGCCATATCAGAGACCGCCGGACAGTTTGCATATATCTATGCCCTGTCTGCAAATGCCATACTTTCAGCGCCTCTTATATCTGCTTACTGCGTGCTTTCCATGGTATGGAGCAGGATATTCCTTAAGGAAAAGCTGACGAAGAGCCAGTATGCAGCCATAGCCACAGCAGTGGCAGGTATCATACTGCTTGGCATAGGTGACGCCTGATGAAGGGAGAGACATTTTGAGATACGAGATAGTTGCTACGGAGGGCAGAGCCAGATCCGCACATATGGAGACGGTCCATGGGACCATAGAGACTCCCGTGTTCATGAATGTTGGCACTGTAGGGGCCATAAAGGGAGCCGTATCCACCAGGGATCTGGAGGACATAGGCTGCCAGGTAGAGCTTTCAAACACCTATCATCTCCATGTCAGGACAGGAGATGAGCTCATAAAGGAGCTTGGGGGCCTGCATCGCTTCATGGACTGGCACAGGCCCATACTTACGGACTCCGGTGGATTCCAGGTGTTTTCCCTCACCTCGCTTCGGAAGATAAAGGAGGAGGGGGTATATTTCAACTCCCATATAGACGGCCGTAAGATATTTATGGGTCCGGAGGAGAGCATGCGCATACAGTCAAACCTGGGCTCCACCATAGCCATGGCCTTCGATGAGTGTCCGCCGGCCCTTGCGGATCGGAGTTACATAGAGCAGTCGGTAGCCAGGACGGCCAGATGGCTGAAGCGCTGTAAGACTGAGCTCACCAGGCTCAACGGCCTTCCTGATACTCTGAATCATGAGCAGCTCCTTTTCGGCATAAATCAGGGAGGAGTGCTCCATGACGTAAGGATAGAGCATGCCAAGACCATAAGGGAGCTGGACTGTGACGGCTATGCCATAGGTGGCCTGGCCGTGGGTGAGACCCATGAGCAGATGTACGGGGTCCTTGATGAGGTGGTGCCCTACCTTCCTCAGGACAGGCCCATATACCTTATGGGTGTGGGTACTCCACAAAATATCATCGAGGGCGTATACAGAGGAGTGGATTTCTTTGACTGTGTATATCCCAGCCGCAACGGACGTCACGGCCATGTATACACAAGATACGGAAAGCTCAATCTGCTGAACAAGAAGTTTGAGAAGGACATGCGTCCCATAGAGGAGGGCTGCGACTGTCCTGCCTGCAGGTATTACTCCAGAGCCTACATCAGGCACCTGCTCAAGGCCGGGGAAATGCTGGGCATGAGACTTTGCACCTTGCATAATTTGTATTTTTATAATAAAATGATGTCTGATATCCGCGCGGCCATAAGGGAAGGACGCTTTGAGAAGTATCGTGCGGAGATGACGGACTCGCTTTCAAGCGGGGAGGACCGGTAAGAGAGGCCGGTCAAAGCTACAGATTTGGAGGAACTTATAAGATGGGCAGTCAGGAACTCATTACTATCGTCATTTATTTTGTATTTATCTTTGGAGTATTTTATTTCATAGGCGTAAGGCCCCAGAAGAAGGAGCAGAAGAAGCGCGATGAGATGCTGGGCAAGATGGCTATCGGAGATTACTGCGTGACCACCAGCGGCATGTACGGCCAGGTCATCGACATAACCAACGACATGGTCATCGTGGAGTTCGGAAACAAGAACTGCCGCATCCCCATGCTGAAGAGCGCCATCCAGAGCATTGAGAAGGCAGATGCTGTCATGAACGGCACCTCTGACGAGGCCAAGGAGAGCAAGTAAACAGGCATTTCCCTGTCAGTATGAGGACTCAGGGAAGTTAAGACTTTCTTCATACTTTATTTAATCTTACTTCAAACTATTCCTGTGGGACTATGGTATACTCTAACCATAAAAAAAGAATTCACTTTCATCCTTTTAATCCTACAAGATAAGTTTCACAGGGAAAGCCGACAGGGCTTTCCCTTTTTCGTTGCAGAGAGCGTCCGCAAAGCCGGACTTCATATATTAAGCTGCCGGATCCTTCGGGAGACCGGCCGGAGGTATCTATGAAAAGGAACATAGCAGTCATATTTGGAGGCAGGAGCTCAGAGCATGAGGTATCCTGCATGTCCGCAGCAAACATCATCTCATGGATAGACAAGAGCAGGTGGAACATAATACCCATAGGCATAACCAGGGATGGCCGCTGGCTCAATACTGAAAAGCTGGAGGACATTAGGGATGGAAGCTGGGTGGATTCAAAGATCACAGCAGAGCTCAGTCCCGATGCCACTAGGAAGAGCGTCATCATGACCGAACCCTCGGGAGAGGTGACGGACGTGCCCGTGGATGTGATCTTTCCCGCCCTCCATGGAAAATACGGAGAGGACGGTACCATACAGGGGCTCTTTGAGATGGCCGACATTCCCTATGTGGGCTGTGGGGTGCTTTCATCAGCCGTATGCATGGACAAGTTCTATACGAAGCTCATAGTTGATTCCATGGCCCATGAGGCTGGAGTCAGACAGGCTGAGTTCGTGGGCGTTCGGGAATATGAGGCCAGAGACATGAATGCAGTGGTGGCAAAGGTGGAGGCAAAGCTCCGCTATCCCGTATTTATCAAGCCCTCAAGAGCCGGATCCTCCTGCGGGGTGACCAAGGCTCTGGATAGATTCCAGCTCATGGAGGGCATAGAGCATGCGCTTGAGTATGATTCAAAGGTCCTGGTGGAGGAGTTCATAAGGGGACATGAGGTGGAGTGCGCCGTGTTCGGCGGAGGCCCTCAGAAGCCCATAGCCTCGGGAGTAGGAGAGATACTTGCGGCAGCGGAGTTCTATGACTATGATGCCAAGTACAATAATCCGGATTCCGTCACCGTCACGGATCCTGAGCTTCCCGGAGGTGCCACAGAGACCATAAGGAGAGCAGCCGTGCGCATATTCAATGCCCTTGACTGCTACGGCCTTGCCAGAGTGGATTTCTTTGTAAAGGAAGACGGAGAGGTCATATTCAACGAGATCAATACTCTTCCTGGCTTTACGGCCATATCCATGTATCCCAAGCTCTGGGAGGCAAGAGGAGTGAAGCCTCAGGAGCTGGTGGAGAGGCTCATAGACAATGCCTTTGACAGATACAGCGAGACGGAGAGATAAAGACAGATAAAGAGAGATAAGGCATAAAAAAGCATCCGCTGATCGAGAGATCACGGATGCTTCATTTTGTGTCATATGTGTCTGTGCTCAGTGCCCTTTGCCAAGCGCCCTGCGCTGACAGGAGGCATCAGCCCTTTTCGGCCTTCTTTGCTTCCTTCTCAGCCTTTTTGGCTGCCTTGGCCTTGGCCTTCTGGCGCTTCTTCAGGGTCTTCTCGTCAAGTACTCCGCCCTTCAGCACCTCGGTGATGTAGAGGCCGCTCAGCTTTACCTTGCACTCGTTCTTGACGGGAAGCTGATTGAATACGCTGCCGTCGGTGATCAGGTTATATACCTTGGGCCCGATCTTGGCCTTGACTACTCCGACCTTTGCCCACTTCATATAGAAGGGAGACTGTTCATATACCTGCTTCGGAAGGGGTGCGTCCTTGACTCTCATCTTTTTCTTGTCGATGACGAGTATGGTCACGTTCTGAGCCATCTGCTCGATGAGCTTTTGGGATTCGATCTGGTTGGTCTGGATCTTCCTTCCGAAATACCAGAGGACGCCAAGCGCTACGGCCGCGATAACGAGGACGACCAGCAATACAGTTGTAAGTGTGTTCATGTTGGAACTACCTCCGAAGACAATTCAAGTAATTATATCATCAGATCTCGATAAAAGCAAGGAAATACTTGACACCTTGACAAGCCTGTGATATCTTTAAGGTTGCATTATTATGCCATCATGGGTTCAAATGCCCATATATTTTATTACAAAACGGCTGAAAATGCAACTTAATTTCACAACGCTGCATTTTTATATAATGAAAGATAAGAGGTGGGGAATGTCAATGCAAAAAAGCAGGATGCATCCGGTAGCCGCCGGAAAGGGCATCAGGATGAACTTTTCAGAGCAGAAGCAGGTCCTGGAGATGCCCAACTTGATCGAGGTCCAGAAGAATTCCTACAACTGGTTTCTTACGGACGGACTCAAGGAGGTTTTTGAGGATATTTCACCTATAGCAGACTTTGCCGGCCATATGAGCCTGGAGTTTGTCGATTTCAAGCTTTGCAGGGATGAGAGGAAGTATACCATCGAGGAATGCAAGGAAAGAGATGCGACATATGCTGCTCCGCTCAAGGTCAAGGTAAGGCTCATCAACAACGACAAGGATGAGATCAAAGAGCATGAGATATTCATGGGAGACCTTCCTCTTATGACTGATACAGGCTCCTTCGTCATAAACGGCGCAGAGCGTGTCATCGTTTCTCAGCTCGTAAGGAGCCCCGGTATCTATTATGAGGTAGGTCATGACAAGCTCGGAAAGGAGCTTTATTCCTGTACCGTCATCCCCAACAGAGGCGCATGGCTGGAGTATGAGACAGACTCCAACAACGTGTTTTGGGCACGTGTGGACAGGACCAGGAAGGTGCCCGTGACCGTGCTCATCAGAGCCCTCGGCATCGGTACCAACAGGGAGATCACCGAGCTCTTCGGAGAGGAGCCCAAGCTCATAGATACCCTTTCAAAGGATACGACCGACAACTATCAGGACGGACTCCTTGAGCTCTACAAGAAGATCAGGCCCGGCGAGCCTCTTTCCGTGGATTCGGCTCAGAGCCTGCTCAACAGCATGTTCTTCGACCCCAGGAGATATGACCTGGCCAAGGTGGGACGCTATAAGTTCAACAAGAAGCTCCTGCTCCGCAACCGCATAGACGGCAAGATCCTTGCAGAGGACATAGTCGACATGAACACCGGTGAGATCATAGCCTCAGCCGGCGACACCCTCAACAAGGAGCTCTGCGACAGGATACAGAACACAGGTATAGTTTCCGTCACCGTAAAGGGCAGGCCCGATGCTGAAAATGCTGAGGGAAGGGACGTAAAGGTACTTTCCAACCGCATGGTAGAGCTTTCCGCCTATGTGGATTTCGATCCCAGAGAGGCAGGCATCCACGAGCTGGTATACTATCCCGCACTGGTGGATCTGCTTTCTGAGGCAGAGGGAAGATCTGAGGACGAGCTCAAGACCATCATACGCAAGAACATCCATACTCTGGTGCCCAAGCATATCACCAGGGATGACATACTTGCTTCCATCAACTACAACATGCATATAGAAGAGGGCATAGGCACCTCTGACGACATAGACCACCTGGGCAACCGTCGTATAAGGGCGGTGGGAGAGCTCCTTCAGAACCAGTACCGTATAGGACTTTCCCGTATGGAGAGAGTGGTAAGGGAGCGCATGTCCACTCAGGACATAGATGAGATCACTCCCCAGTCACTGATCAACATCAAGCCCGTGACTGCTGCGGTCAAGGAGTTCTTCGGATCCTCACAGCTTTCACAGTTCATGGATCAGAACAACCCTCTGTCAGAGCTGACTCACAAGAGACGTCTTTCAGCCCTGGGCCCCGGCGGACTTTCAAGAGACCGTGCAGGCTTCGAGGTACGAGACGTACACTATACCCACTATGGACGCATGTGTCCCATAGAGACCCCCGAGGGACCCAACATCGGACTCATAAACTCACTGGCATCCTATGCCCGTATAAATGAGTACGGCTTCATAGAGGCTCCCTACAGGGTGGTTGACAAGACAGATCCCAAGGATCCCGTGGTCACCGATACCATCGTGTATCTGACGGCCGACGAGGAGGACAACTTCAGGGTAGCTCAGGCAAACGAGCCCCTGGACGAGGCGGGACATTTCATACATACAAATGTTTCCGGCCGTCATCGTGAGGAGACCACCAGCTTCAACAGATCAGACGTTGACCTGATGGATGTATCACCCAAGATGCTGCTTTCCGTAGCTACCTCCATGATACCCTTCCTGGAGAACGATGACCCTACCCGTGCGCTCATGGGATCGAACATGCAGCGTCAGGCAGTGCCTCTCCTTAAGACGGAGGCGGCAGTCATAGGCACAGGTATAGACGACAAGGTGGCAAGGGACTCCGGCGTATGCGTAGTCGCAAAGTCAGACGGAGTGGTTAAGACCGTTTCCTCCAACCGCATAGAGGTGGAGACCAAGGATGGACTGGAGGTCTACAAGCTGACCAAGTTCATGCGCTCCAACCAGTCAAACTGCTATAACCAGAGGCCCATAGTATTTGCCGGAGACAAGATCAAGGCAGGAGACATCATAGCTGACGGACCTTCAACCTCTCAGGGAGAGCTGGCTCTCGGAAAGAACCCTCTCATAGGCTTCATGACCTGGGAAGGCTACAACTACGAGGACGCGGTGCTCCTTTCAGAGAGGCTCGTACAGGATGATGTATATACCTCCATACATATAGAGGAGTATGAGTGTGAGGCCAGGGACACCAAGCTCGGCCCCGAGGAGATCACAAGGGACGTGCCCGGTGTGGGTGACGATGCACTCAAGGATCTGGACGACCGCGGTATCATCCGCATAGGTGCAGAGGTCCGTGCGGGAGACATTCTCGTAGGAAAGGTGACCCCCAAGGGAGAGACAGAGCTCACCCCCGAGGAGAGACTGCTCCGCGCCATCTTCGGCGAGAAGGCAAGAGAGGTAAGGGACACTTCCCTCAAGGTACCTCACGGAGCCTACGGTATAGTAGTGGATGCCAAGGTATTTACCAGAGAGAACTCCGATGAGCTCTCACCTGGAGTAAGCGAATCCGTAAGGATATACATAGCGCAGAAGCGTAAGATAGGCGTCGGCGACAAGATGGCCGGACGTCACGGTAACAAGGGTGTCGTTTCAAGAGTACTGCCCGTGGAGGATATGCCCTATCTTCCCAACGGAAGGCCCCTTGACATAGTGCTCAACCCTCTGGGCGTTCCTTCACGTATGAACATAGGACAGGTCCTGGAGATGCACCTGAGCCTGGCTGCCAAGGCCCTCGGATTCAACATATCCACCCCCATATTTGAGGGAGCAAGGGAGAACGATATCCAGGACTGCCTTGAGATGGCAAATGACTATGTAAACGGCAGCTGGGAGGACTTCCAGGAGAAATACAGGGACGTGCTCAAGCCTGAGGTCATGGAGTACCTTGGTACACATCTGGAGCACAGAGCCCTCTGGAAGGGAGTGCCCATCAGCCGCGATGGAAAGGTAAGGCTCCGTGACGGACGTACGGGAGAGTTCTTCGATTCACCCGTAACCATAGGACACATGCATTACCTGAAGCTCCATCACCTGGTAGACGATAAGATCCATGCACGTTCCACCGGCCCTTACTCACTGGTCACCCAGCAGCCTCTCGGCGGCAAGGCCCAGTTCGGTGGACAGCGTTTCGGAGAGATGGAGGTCTGGGCACTGGAGGCCTACGGCGCATCCTATACACTGCAGGAGATCCTAACAGTGAAGTCGGACGACGTGGTAGGACGTGTAAAGACCTACGAGGCCATCATCAAGGGAGAGAACATACCCAAGACCGGCACGCCCGAGTCCTTCAAGGTGCTCATCAAGGAGCTGCAGTCCCTGGCACTGGATATCAGGGTGCTTAAGGATGACGGTACCGAGGTGGAGCTCAAGGAGAACCTGGATGATACTGACATGAACCTGCACAGGCTCCTGGAGGGAGACCGCAGATATCGTGACCGTGACAGCAGGGATCTGGGCAGCTACGGCTATACAGAGCAGGAATTCAACCAGTCAGGAGAGCTGGAGGATGTATCCGTAAACGATGGATATGAGTCTTCAGACGAGGATATGGAGAGCCTTATGGGCGGATCCGTATATGAGGAAAATGCCGATTTCGATGACGATTCATCCTATGAAGAGTAAACGGAGGTAGACGGATAATGGCACAAGTGCAGGACACATATGAGCCTATGACATTCGACGCTATCAGGATCGGACTTGCATCTCCGGAGAAGATCCTGGAGTGGTCCCACGGCGAGGTAAAGAAGCCTGAGACCATCAACTACAGGACCCTCAAGCCGGAAAAGGACGGACTGTTTTGCGAGCGTATTTTCGGACCTACCAAGGACTGGGAATGTCACTGCGGCAAATACAAGAAGATAAGATTCAAGGGAGTGGTCTGCGACCGATGCGGAGTAGAGGTGACCAAGGCCTCCGTAAGACGTGAAAGGCTGGGACACATCGCTCTGGCAGCTCCCGTATCACATATCTGGTACTTCAAGGGCATACCCTCAAGGATGGGACTCATACTTGACATATCCCCCAGAGTACTGGAGAAGGTGCTTTACTTTGCTTCCTATATAGTACTGGATCCCGGAGATACCGGACTTCAGTACAAGGAGGTGCTTTCTGAGAAGGAGTACCGTGATGCCATAGAGAAGTACGGCTCCGACGCCTTCCGTGCAGGCATGGGCGCTGAGGCAGTACTGGAGCTCCTTAAGGCCATAGATCTTGAGAAGGATGCAGAGGAGCTCAAGAAGGAGCTCAAGGATTCCTCAGGCCAGAAGAGAGCCCGTATAGTAAAGAGGCTCGAGGTAGTGGAGGCCTTCAGAAGCTCAGGCAACAAGCCCGAGTGGATGATCATGACGGTCATCCCCGTCATCCCTCCGGACCTTCGTCCCATGGTACAGCTGGACGGCGGCAGATTTGCCACCTCAGACCTCAACGATCTGTACAGAAGGATCATAAACAGGAACAACAGACTTGCAAGGCTCCTTGAGCTGGGAGCTCCCGAGATCATCGTCCGCAACGAGAAGCGTATGCTTCAGGAGGCCGTGGATGCGCTGATCGATAACGGACGCCGCGGACGTCCCGTGACAGGCCCCGGAAACCGTGCCCTCAAGTCCCTTTCGGATCTCCTTAAGGGTAAGCAGGGACGCTTCCGTCAGAACCTGCTCGGAAAGCGTGTCGACTATTCCGGACGTTCTGTTATAGTCGTTGGACCTGAGCTCAAGATATATCAGTGCGGTCTCCCCAAGGAGATGGCCATAGAGCTGTTCAAGCCCTTTGTCATGAAGGAGCTGGTGCAGAACGGTACCGCCCACAACATCAAGTCCGCCAAGAAGATGGTGGAGCGCATGGAGCCCGAGGTATGGGATGTACTGGAGGATGTGATCAAGGAGCATCCCGTCATGCTGAACCGTGCCCCTACACTTCACAGACTGGGCATACAGGCCTTCGAGCCCATCCTTGTAGAGGGTAAGGCCATAAAGCTTCATCCACTGGTATGTACAGCCTTCAACGCGGACTTTGACGGAGACCAGATGGCCGTACACCTTCCCCTGTCAGTAGAGGCGCAGGCAGAGTGCAGATTCATGCTGCTCTCACCCAACAACCTGCTGAAGCCCTCAGACGGAGGAGTCGTGGCCGTTCCTTCACAGGATATGGTCCTCGGTATATATTATCTGACCCAGGAGAGGCCCGGCTCAAAGGGCGAGGGCATGGCCTTCAAGTCCATAAATGAGGCCATACTTGCCTACGAAAACGGAGAGGTGACCCTTCACTCCAAGGTAAAGACCAGGGTACATAAGACCATAGACGGAGAAGAGAGATCCGGCGTGGTGGAGACCACTGTAGGAAGGCTCATATTCAATGAGATCATCCCTCAGGATCTTGGCTTTGTGGACAGGAGCAAGCCTGAAAATGCATTCCTGCCCGAGATCGACTTCCTGGTAAAGAAGGGCGGACTCAAGGAGATCCTGGAGAGGATCATGCGCATACACGGAGCTACCGAGACTGCCGTGGCCCTGGACAACATAAAGGCCATAGGCTACAAGTACTCCACAAGAGCAGCCATGACCGTGTCCATATCAGACATGGTGGTGCCTGAGAACAAGCAGAACCTCCTGGATGAGACCCAGAAGATAGTAGACAGCTTTGCGCTTGATAAGGAGATGGGTCTCCTTACCGAGGAGGAGCGTTATAAGCAGGTCATCAATGCATGGAAGGAATGTGATGACGAGCTGACCAGAGAGCTGCTGGACGGACTCAGCGATTACAACAACCTGAAGATGATGGCTGATTCCGGAGCCCGTGGTTCCGATAAGCAGATCAAGCAGCTGGCAGGTATGAGAGGCCTGATGGCAGATACCACAGGACATACCATCGAGCTGCCCATCAAGTCAAACTTCCGTGAAGGCCTGGATATACTGGAGTACTTCATATCCGCTCACGGAGCACGTAAGGGACTTTCCGATACGGCGCTCCGTACGGCAGACTCAGGATATCTTACGAGACGTCTCGTAGACGTTTCCCAGGATCTTATCATCAGGGAGACAGACTGCTGCGCCGGAAAGGACGAGATCCCTTACATGGAGATCAGGACCTTCAGGGACGGCAACGAGACCATAGAGGAGCTTCAGGAGAGGCTTACAGGCAGATACATAGCCGAGACCATCATCGATCCCGAGACCAAGGAGATCGTGATCAAGGCCAACCATATGTGCAACTCAGAGAAGGCCAAGAAGGTGGTCGCAGCCCTGGAGAAGATGGGCAGGGATTCCGTGAAGATCCGTACAGTCCTTACCTGCAAGGCAAAGTCAGGAGTATGTGCAAAGTGCTACGGTGCAAACATGGCTACTGCTCAGCCCGTACAGGTGGGAGAGGCTGTCGGCATCATAGCGGCTCAGTCCATAGGAGAGCCCGGTACACAGCTGACCATGAGAAACTTCCATACCGGTGGCGTTGCTACCAACCAGGATATCACTCAGGGTCTTCCCCGTGTCGAGGAGCTTTTCGAGGCACGTAAGCCCAAGGGACTTGCCATCATCTCCGAGATCAATGGTGTCGTGGCATTCAAGGATACCAAGAAGAAGCGTGAGATCACTGTCACCGACAACGAGACAGGAAACTCAAAGACCTACCTTATACCTTATGGCGCAAGGCTCAAGGTCACTGACGGCCAGGTGCTTGAGGCCGGAGACGAGATCACTGAGGGATCCATCAATCCTCACGATCTGCTCCGCATAAAGGGCCTCCGTGCAGTCCAGGACTACATGCTTCGCGAGGTGCAGAGAGTCTACAGGCTGCAGGGTGTTGAGATCAACGACAAGCACATAGAGATGATAGTTCGTCAGATGCTCAAGAAGGTCAAGATAGAAAATGAGGGAGATTCAGAATTCCTTCCCGGCGTGACCGTAAATCTGCTTGACTACAATGAGGAAAACGAGAGACTCATCGCCGAGGGCAAGCAGCCTGCAGAGGGACATCCCGTCATGCTTGGTATAACCAAGGCTTCACTGGCTACGGATTCCTTCCTGTCAGCGGCTTCCTTCCAGGAGACCACCAAGGTGCTGACCGAGGCTGCCATAAACGGCAAGGTCGACCACCTGAGCGGACTCAAGGAAAATGTCCTTATAGGAAAGCTCATACCTGCGGGTACAGGCATGAAGGAGTACCAGGAGATAAGGCTTTCCACAGACAGGCCCGAGACTGTCTCAGTACCCATGGATGACATGGTACGCATAAATGATGCGGCTGAGGAGCCTGTCCCTGTCGGAGCCGATGACTGATCGGAAGCTTCCGGGAAAATATCAGGAAAAGCTTGACAACAGCATATACAGATAATAAAATAGTATGGCGCGTGCTTAGGCATGCGTCATATTATAGTTTAACGACCTATCAATATCACAAGGAGGTGAAAACAGGATGCCCACATTTAACCAGCTGGTCAGGAAAGGAAGACAGACTTCAGCAAAGAAGTCAGGCGCTCCCGCTCTTCAGAGAGGCTTCAATTCCCTGAAGAAGAGGCCCATAAGCGAGTCCTCACCGCAGAAGAGAGGCGTATGTACGGCTGTTAAGACCGCTACACCCAAAAAGCCTAATTCTGCACTTCGTAAGATCGCCAGAGTTCGTCTTTCCAACGGTATCGAGGTTACCAGCTATATCCCCGGAGAGGGACACAATCTCCAGGAGCATAGCGTAGTCCTTATCAGAGGCGGCCGTGTAAAGGATCTTCCCGGAACACGTTACCACATCATAAGGGGCACACTGGATACTGCCGGAGTTGCCAACCGCAAGCAGGCACGTTCCAAGTACGGAGCCAAGAGACCTAAAGATAAGAAGTAATCGCTTACTTCCGATTGAAGTATTCATATTCGGATTTGTGATATTGATATGGTTGAACGCATATTAGTCTCACATTCTGAGAGTACCGATGATCTAATGTTAAATAATTAAGGAGGGAAGTATTGTGCCACGTAAAGGACATACTCAAAAGAGAGACGTACTGGCAGACCCTATCTACGGCAACAAGATAGTTACCAAGCTTATCAATCAGATCATGATGGATGGTAAGCGTGGGGTCGCACAGAAGATAGTATATGGCGCTTTCGATGAGGTCTCTGAGAAGACCGGCAAGCCCGCCATGGAGGTCTTCGAGCAGGCCATGAACAACATCATGCCCGTGCTTGAGGTAAAGGCAAAGCGTATCGGCGGCGCTACTTATCAGGTACCTATCGAGGTTAAGCCTGAGAGGAGACAGGCTCTCGGACTTCGCTGGCTTACGACATTCTCACGTAAGAGAGGCGAGAAGACACAGGTAGAGAGACTTGCCAACGAGATCATGGATGCAGCCAACAACACTGGCGCAGCCGTTAAGAGAAAAGAAGAAATGCACAAGATGGCAGAGGCTAACAAGGCATTTGCTCACTATCGTTTCTAAGTACCTGTAGGAGGAAAAGATGGGAAGAGAATATCCGTTAGAGAGAACTCGAAATATCGGTATCATGGCTCACATCGATGCCGGTAAGACGACATTGACAGAACGTATTCTTTATTACACAGGTATTAATTACAAGATCGGCGATACCCATGAGGGTACCGCTACCATGGACTGGATGGCTCAGGAGCAGGAGCGAGGCATAACCATCACCTCTGCTGCGACCACCTGTCACTGGACAAAGCATAAGGACAACAAGCCCGATCCCAACGAGCTTGAGCACCGCATCAACATCATAGACACCCCGGGCCACGTTGACTTCACCGTAGAGGTCGAGAGATCTCTCCGTGTCCTTGACGGAGCCGTAGGCGTGTTCTGTGCAAAGGGCGGTGTTGAGCCTCAGTCAGAGAACGTATGGAGACAGGCAGATACCTACAATGTTCCCCGTATGGCTTTCATCAACAAGATGGACATACTCGGAGCAAACTTCTATGGTGCTGTTGACCAGATACGTGACAGACTTGGAAAGAATGCCATCATAACCCAGCTGCCCATCGGCAAGGAGGACAGCTTCAAGGGTATCATAGATCTGTTTGAGATGCGTGCCTACATCTACAACGATGAAAAGGGCGATGACATCAGCATAACAGATATCCCTGATGACATGAAGGACGATGCAGAGATGTATCACACCGAGCTTGTAGAGAAGGTCTGCGAGCTTGATGATGATCTTCTTGCCATGTATCTTGAGGGTGAGGAGCCCTCTATAGATCAGCTCAAGAAGGCCCTCAGGAAGGGCACCTGCGAGTGTACCGCGGTTCCCGTATGCTGTGGATCAGCCTACAGGAACAAGGGTATCCAGAAGCTCCTTGATGCTATCATAGACTTCATGCCTTCACCCCTTGACATACCTCCCATCGATGGTGTGGACGAGGACGGCAACGAGGTAGTACGTCATTCATCTGACGATGAGCCTTTCTCAGCTCTGGTATTCAAGATCATGACAGACCCCTTCGTAGGTAAGCTGGCATACTTCAGAGTTTATTCCGGAACCGTCAACTCCGGTTCCTATGTGCTCAACGCTACCAAGAACAAGAAGGAGCGTGTGGGACGTATACTCCAGATGCACGCCAACAAGCGTAAGGAGATAGACAAGTGCTACTCAGGAGATATCGCAGCAGCCGTAGGCTTCAAGTTCAGCGGCACCGGCGATACCATCTGTGACGAGCAGCATCCCGTTATCCTTGAGTCCATGGAGTTCCCTGAGCCCGTTATCGACGTAGCTATCGAGCCCAAGACCAAGGCTTCTCAGGGTAAGATGGGTGAGGCCCTTGCAAAGCTTGCAGAGGAGGATCCTACCTTCCGCGCAAAGACCGATCCTGAGACTGGACAGACCATCATCTCCGGTATGGGTGAGCTTCACCTGGAGATCATAGTTGACCGTCTGCTCCGTGAGTTCAACGTTGAGGCAAACGTAGGTGCACCTCAGGTTGCTTACAAGGAGACCATCACAAAGCCTGTTGACATCGAGTCCAAGTATGTCAAGCAGTCAGGTGGTAAGGGACAGTACGGACACTGTAAGGTCAAGTTCGAGCCCATGGATGCAAACGGAGAGCAGACATACAGCTTCGAGTCCACAGTTGTGGGCGGTGCTATACCGAAGGAGTACATACCTGCAGTCGACGAAGGTATCCAGGAGGCCATGAAGGCCGGAACCCTTGGCGGATTCCCCGTTATAGGCATTCATGCAAACTGCTACGACGGATCCTACCACGAGGTCGACTCCTCAGAGATGGCATTCCATATCTCCGGATCACTGGCCCTCAAGGATGCTATGCAGAAGGGTGCACCCGTACTGCTTGAGCCCATCATGAAGGTCGAGGTCACCATGCCTGAGGACTACATGGGAGATGTTATCGGTGATATCAACTCCAGACGTGGACGTATCGAGGGTATGGACGATGTAGGAGGCGGAAAGATCGTCAGGGCATACGTGCCTCTGGCTGAGATGTTCGGCTACTCTACAGACCTTCGTTCAAGGACCCAGGGACGTGGTAACTATTCCATGTTCTTCGATCACTATGAGCAGGTTCCCAAGAACGTACAGGAGAAGGTCCTGAACGAAAAGAAGGGAAAGTAAATCATACATATCGCTGAGATA
Organism: uncultured Lachnospiraceae bacterium; assembly: GCA_944380315.1. Classification (GTDB taxonomy): domain Bacteria; phylum Bacillota; class Clostridia; order Lachnospirales; family Lachnospiraceae; genus Avilachnospira. Next base: position 71,204 of record CALWHG010000002.1, on the reverse strand, counting down.
TGCTGCGGGGAGCAGCGGCATTCCATAAGGATGTCGCCTCTTCGCAAAATACTTGAAAAATAAGGGCATTTCCCTTATAATAATCTAAGCTTTATCTACAACCTATTGTAAGATGCTATTAGATATTGTTAAGCTGAGAGATGAATTCTTTTAAGGAGGACAAGCTATAATGGCTAAGGAGAAGTTTAACAGAACAAAACCCCACTGCAATATCGGTACCATCGGTCACGTTGACCATGGTAAGACAACTCTTACCGCTGCTATAACAAAGACTCTTCATGAGAGACTTGGTACCGGTGAGGCAGTTGCTTTCGAAAATATCGATAAGGCACCCGAGGAGAGAGAGAGAGGTATAACCATCTCTACCGCACACGTAGAGTACGAGACTGAGAAGAGGCACTACGCACACGTTGACTGCCCTGGTCACGCTGACTACGTTAAGAACATGATCACCGGAGCTGCACAGATGGATGGCGCTATCCTCGTTGTTGCTGCTACCGATGGAGTTATGGCTCAGACCAGAGAGCACATCCTGCTTGCTCGTCAGGTAGGCGTTCCCTACATCGTAGTATTCATGAACAAGTGCGACATGGTTGACGATGATGAGCTCCTTGAGCTGGTTGAGATGGAGATCAGAGAGCTCCTTTCCGAGTATGAGTTCCCCGGAGATGACATCCCCGTTATCAGAGGCTCAGCTCTTAAGGCTCTTGAGGATCCCATGGGACCTTGGGGAGACAAGATCCTTGAGCTCATGAACGCAGTTGATGAGTACATCCCTGATCCTCAGCGTGAGACCGACAAGCCTTTCCTTATGCCCGTCGAGGACGTATTCACCATCACTGGCCGTGGTACCGTTGCTACAGGCCGTGTAGAGCGTGGCGTACTTCACCTCAACGACGAGGTTGAGATCGTTGGTATCAAGGAGGAGACCAAGAAGACAGTTGTTACCGGTGTTGAGATGTTCCGTAAGCTTCTTGATGAGGCTCAGGCTGGAGACAACATCGGAGCTCTGCTTCGTGGTATCACCAGAGATCAGATAGAGAGAGGACAGGTCCTCTGCAAGCCCGGTTCAGTTACCTGCCACAAGAAGTTTAAGGCTCAGGTATACGTACTGACCAAGGACGAGGGTGGCCGTCATACTCCTTTCTTCAACAACTACAGACCTCAGTTCTATTTCAGAACAACTGACGTTACCGGCGAGTGCGTACTTCCTGCAGGTACAGAGATGTGCATGCCTGGCGATAACGTAGAGATGGAGGTAGACCTTATCCATCCCGTAGCTATGGAGAAGGGACTTCGTTTCGCTATCCGTGAGGGCGGCAGGACCGTAGGTTCAGGCGCTGTTACCGAGATCATCGAGTGATCTTAGTATAGGATAGTATATCAAGCCTATAGGGGCCCGCAGCATATGCTGCGGGCTTTTTGTGTTGGCCATGCTGCTGGAAGCAAACCTTACAGTATCTTACATTTTCGTAAAAACTATATACAAGGAGCCATTTGGGTGGTAAATTGATGTCATGAAAAAAATGATGATTATATTACTGTCCGGAGCTCTCTGCCTGAGTTCGCCTGCCATGGCCATGGCAGCACAGGATACGGCTTCGGTCTTGTCTCCCCTCGATGGCTACTCAGGCTATCAGTGGGGACTTTATAATGACGGCTCACTGGTCATAGACAGTGCAAGCATAAGCACAGAGGCATACGAGGCCATGTACAAAAGCTTCCTTGATTGGGTGGACAGGGGCGGCATAGGAGTGCCTCCCATGAGGCCAGGCCCCGGAGACATAGTGCATACCCGCATACAGTCTGCTGCAGGAGTGGACATGAATGTGGTAAAGGCCCTGGAGCTTTACGACCAGAAAAAGGCTGAGGGCTATGGCATGAGAGATGTGACCGTGGCTGTCATAGACACGGGTGTGGATACCTCTCACCTTGAGCTTCAGAGCGCACTCTGGGTCAATGAGGACGAGATCCCCGGCGATGGCATAGACAACGATGGAAACGGTTATATCGATGATGTGCATGGATATGACTTTTATGATCATACAAATGTCATAAGGACAAACAGGATAGCTGACATTCATGGCACCCACGCCGCAGGCACCATAGGTGCAGCCAGGGGCAACGGAGGCATGACGGGACTGACGGACAATGAGCATGTAAAGATCATGGTCCTGAAGGCCCTTGGCATGAACGGAGGCGGCACTGAGGAGTCCATAGTCGAGGCCATAAGGTATGCAGAGGCCAATGGAGCCGACATATGTAACCTGAGCCTTGGGGGAGATGAGTATTTTCCTGTGCTCGACCAGACCATAGCCTCCTCATCCATGCTTTTTGTCATATCCGCAGGCAATGGTGACGAAACAGGCAAGGGGATCAATACAGATCTGCAGCCAGTATATCCTGCGGCCTATGCCTCAGGAAATATCATATCAGTGGCCAACCTTTCCCTGACAGGAGCTCTGGCTGAAAGCTCAAACTATGGGGCTGTATCAGTGGACATAGCCGCTCCTGGCACATATATACTGAGCACCATACCCGGAAACAGGTTTGATTTTCTCACAGGGACCTCCATGGCAGCTCCCATGGTGACCGGTGTCTGTGCCATGGTATATTCCTTCAGAACGGACTATGACCTTACGGCGGTCAGGACTGCGGTCCTTGCCTCAGCAAGAAAGCTGGACAGCCTGAAGGGTCTGGTGGCCTCTGAGGGCATACCCGATATGTATGCAGCCATGACCTTTGGCTGGCAATAATAGATCAACAAATACAGAAAAGGATGTGTGATATGAAAGGCATTTTAAAAAGGGGTACAGCCCTGATCATGACCCTGGTATTTATGATGAGCGTGGGTCTTACGGCCTATGCGGAGGAGACGGTGGCAGGAGCCCAGGTAGGGAACGTTGAGCTTCGGAGCGACGGTACCGTGAGCTGGAGCCTGACAGGTAAGCCTGAGGACCGTGAGGTGGAATGCTACAGGCTCAGGGTGGAGCGCATGAGCAACGGCAACTGGAATACCTACAGATCCGTAAATGTCTATGAGGACTCCTATACCATCAACTTCGGCTCTACCGGAGTTTACAGGGTACAGGTGAGAGCCAGATTCTATGGCGGTGCTGAGACTGCCTGGTCCGGATACAGCAATGAGGTGACGGTGACCAGGGATGATGTGGGAGACTGGTCCGGCGGCGGACTGGATCCTGCAGAGGATATCATAGCCAACAACAACCGTTACGGAAACTATGGCCCCGGATATGCCATGAACGGGCCAGGAAGCAGCAGCTCCTACGGACCCGGTGCCGGACCTGGAGCAGGTCCCGGAGCATCGACAGGCTCAGGCGCTGCAGGCACCTCCGGCTGGATGCAGGACAGCCAGGGCTGGTGGTACAGGTTCTCAAACGGGACCTATCCTTCAAATGGCTGGCATTATCTGGACGGACATTGGTATTATTTTGATGCTTCAGGCTACAGGGTGACGGGCTGGATATGGTACAACAACAGCTGGTACTACAGCGTTCCCGAGGGCTATATGGCCACAGGCTGGAACTATATCAGCGGAAAATGGTACTATATGGATCAGAGCGGTGTCATGCAGACGGGATATGTGACCGTGGATGGCCTGACCTACTACCTTGGAGCCGATGGCTCAAGACTTGAAAATGGATACACACCTGAGGGACATTTTTTTGACAACAGGGGCGTCATGATCATATGATGCAGGAACTGTGATGTTAACTGACATACAGTAAACCATAAGGTGATCCCAATACAGGAAAACAGAAAGCACTGGCCTTGATGGTCAGTGCTTATTTTTGTGGTGCGCCCGGGAGCGCACATGTCTGTATGTCTTTGTGTCTGTACCGCTGTATCAGAATCTCAGCTTTTCCGAATAATGGATGAATTCCTCATTGTTCCTGGTGCGGTCGAAGAGATCCAGTACCTTCTCGACTGCCTCCTCGGGCTTGGACATGCTGGAGAAGGCTCTCCTGATGTTTGTCACTGCCTTCTGCTCCTCCTCGGAAAGCAGCAGATCGTCACGCCTGGTACCGCTCTTGAGTATGTCTATGGCCGGGAATATACGCTTTTCTGAAAGCTTGCGGTCAAGGACTACCTCCATGTTGCCTGTGCCCTTGAACTCCTCATATATGACATCGTCCATGCGGCTGCCCGTATCTATAAGGGCTGTGGCAAGTATGGTGAGGGAGCCTCCCTCACGCATGTTCCTGGCTGCGCCGAAGAATCGCTTGGGCATGTGGAGCGCGTTGGGATCCAGTCCACCGGAAAGAGTCCTGCCTGAGGGCGGTACCACCAGGTTATAGGCCCTGGCAAGTCTGGTTATGGAATCCAGCAGGATGACTACGTCCTTGCCCTCCTCCACGAGTCTCTTGGCCCTCTCTATGGTCATCTCCGAAACTCTCTTGTGGCGCTCCGGAAGCTCATCGAAGGTGGAATAGATGACCTCCACGTTGGGACCGGTGACCTCCTCCTTGATGTCGGTGACCTCCTCGGGGCGCTCATCGATAAGCAATATGATCAGATGCATGTCCTTGTCCCGGATGATGGACTTGGCCACCTGCTTCAGGAGGGTGGTCTTTCCAGCCTTGGGAGGAGATACTATCATGCCTCTCTGGCCCTTGCCTATGGGGCAGAGGAGATCAAGCACCCGAAGGGGCAGATACTGTCTGCCGCTCAGCTCAAGGCGTATGCGCTGATTGGGAAATATGGGAGTCATGGACTCGAAGGAATGTCTCTTCGGCATGAGGTCCGCAGGAGTGCCGTTGATCGTGTCGATATATATGAGGGCGGCAAATCTCTCTGAGCTGGACTTGAGCTTACAGCTTCCGCCTATGATATCACCTGTCTTGAGGCCGAACTTCTTGATCTGTCCGGGAGCCACGTATACATCCGAATCTGAGGGCAGGTAGTTATCGCCTCTTATGAAGCCAAAGCCGTCAGGCATGACCTCAAGTATGCCCGTGACCTTATGAGGCTGGGGGTTATACTGCTGCATGGGGCCATAGCCGCCCTGGCCCTGCTGTATGGGAGCATACTGCTGGGGCTGCTGATAGCCCTGATCCTGATACTGGCGTATGGGGGCCTCCTGCATGGACTGATACTGGGGTTGCTGCACCGGCTGGTACTGTACCTGCTGTACCGGTGCCTGAGGAGCCGACTGCTGCGCAGGCTGGGCCTGAGCGTAGGGCGCCTGAGGCTGCTGATAGCTCTGCTCCTGATACTGACGGGCAGGGCGCTCCCTGGGCTGATCCTGCTTATCTGCGATCTCACAGAGCAGATCTATAAGCTGGGCCTTGCGGAGTCCTGAGACTTTTATGCCCTGGGCCTTGCACAGCTCTCTCAGCTGGACAAGGGACAAAGTTTCTAATTTTTCTCTCATGTAAATATCCTCTTATAAAAATATATATGATCTTATGAATATTACCTTTTGGTTTTACATATTCGGGGAATCGGAAACCGATATGGTCATATAGCGTCCGCTCCGCAGAATGCGATGATAAGTAAAATTCATGGAATTGCTCTTTTATATTTTGCAACAGAACAGGGAAAAAGTCAATTGTATTTATATAAGTACGATGCAAATATATGCTTGACTTTATTATATACAAAATATATATTAAATATGTTTTTTATATGGAAAGGAGCAGATATGAGCATTAAATCAGAAGCCATAGGTATCATAGATAAGAAAAAGGATCTGATATGCGGCATCAGCGATTCCATATGGGATCATCCGGAGCTTGGCTATCATGAGGATCATGCGGCTGGACTGTATGTGGACACGCTGAGAGCCGAGGGCTTTGAGGTCGAGACTGACCTTAAAGGCATACCCACAGCCTTCTGCGCAAGCTACGGACAGGGCAGGCCTATCATAGGCATACTTGCGGAATACGATGCCCTGTCAGGACTTTCCCAGGAGGCGGATCTGACTGAGAAGAAGGCCATATGTGACGGAGGCCCCGGACATGGCTGCGGACATAATCTGCTGGGAGCAGGAGCATTTGCAGCCGCACTTGCAGTGAAGCAGTATATAGAGCTTTCAGGCTGTGAGGGTACGGTCAGATTTTATGGCTGCCCTGCAGAGGAGGGCGGAGCCGGAAAGGGCTTCCTGGCGAGAGACGGAGCCTTTGATGAGCTTGATGCGGCACTGACCTGGCATCCGGGTGACATGAATGCGGTCTCAAGCGGCAGCACTCTTGCCAACTACCAGATCTGCTATCATTTCAAGGGCAGATCCTCCCATGCGGGCATATCACCTGAGCTTGGACGCAGCGCTCTTGATGCCTGCGAGCTCATGAACGTGGGCGTACAGTTTTTGAGAGAGCATGTATCGACCCAGTGCCGTATACATTATGCCATTCTTGACACTGGCGGCAGGGCCCCGGGAGTAGTCCAGGCAAATGCTGATGTGCTCTATCTCATGCGTGCTCCAGACCTTGCAGAGGCCCGGGACCTGCGGGAGAGGATAGACGATATAGCAAGAGGCGCAGCCCTCATGACAGGCACCAGTGTAGACATAGAATTTGTCAAGGCCTGCTCCAACATACTTCCCAACAGGACTCTCAGCCAGGTGCTGCAGGCAAATATGGATGAGCTTGGGGCTCCGGTATTTACCGATGAGGAAAAGGCCTATGCGGAGAGCTTCAGGACCACCATGGAGCTGAAGAGCAACGCATACTACATGAGTCTGATAAATGATGTGACGGATGAGGCGGAAAGAGCGGCACTCCTTAAGGATGCGGAGGCACCTCTCCATGAGCTGGTGCTGCCTCTGTCACCCGTTGAAAGGAGCTCGGCTGCATCCTCGGATGTGGGAGATGTGAGCGTGGTATGTCCCACGGCACAGATAAGCATGGCGACCATGCCTGCGGGCACGGCCATGCACTCCTGGCAGGAGGTGGCTGTAGGCAAGAGCAGCCTGGCCCACAAGGGCATGCTGCAGGCCGGCAAGGTCATAGCAGGAGCTGCCATGGACCTGCTTATGGATCCTGACAGGGTAAAGGCTGCAAAGGCGGAGATGGACCGAAGGACCGGTGGAAAGGCCTTTGAATCTCCCATACCTGCGGATGTGAAGCCGCCCATGGGCAGATAAGAGATATAGTAAAAGCATATTATCAAGGGGGAAGATGAGATGACTACACAGCAGATCATATGTATCACCATATTTCTTGTAACTCTGGTATTTTACATGTCAAACAAGTTTCCGCTTCCGCTGGTGTCCATGACATCCATGGTGGCGCTGACTCTGACGGGCTGTCTGACACCAGATGCGGCCCTGGCTACATTTTCAAACAGCTCTGCCATCATCATGGGCTCCATGTTCATCATAGCAGGAGGCCTGAACCGTACCCAGATGGTGCATAAGGTGACGAACCTGATATATAAGGTATCGGGAGGATCCTTTACGAAGGGGATGATCGGCTACTGCATAGCTACCCTGCTCATAGCTCAGGTGGCGCCCTCGGCCATATTGATCTTCTCCATATGCTATCCGCTGGTCATGGATTTCTGCCGGAAGATGGAGGTCAGCCCTTCAAAGGCCATGTTTTCCATAGCCCTTATATCCATAGCTACGGTGACGGCATTCCCCATAGGCTCGGGAGCTACGGGCTATATAGCAAACAACGCGCTTTTTGCCACCTACGGACTGAACTATGAGGCACGTATGTTTGATTCCTTTATAGTCAGACTGCCCATACTTTTCATAGCCGTCATAATGGGTGCTTTCGTATGTCCCAGGTTCTGTCCGGACAAGGGTGCCTTCGAGTCGGACGAAGAGGTGAGGAAGCTTCAGGAAAAGCCTCCCCTTGACCCGGTAAGAGAGGTGCTGGGATATGGCATATTCCTGGGAGTGGTCATAGGCATACTGGTATCATCCTATATCGGCATACCTACCTGGATAGTATGTATAGTTGGAGCCCTGCTTGAGATCATCACCGGAGTACTTACGGAAAAGGAGGCCATGCAGGCCCTCAACATGCCGCCGATCTTCCTTTTCGTGGCATCCCTCGGCATAGGCAATGCCCTGGTGGCTACGGGAGCGGGAGACCTGATCTCCGGTCTGGTCACCGGCATACTCGGAGACAATCCCAGTCAGCTCTTTGTATATGCGGTATTCTGGATGGTGGGCTTCGTGGTGACTCAGTTCATGTCAAACATGGCTCTTTATCAGACCCTGGTGCCTGTGGCCCTGCTTACCTGTGCAGCATATGACTGGAATCCTGTAGGTCTCATAAGCATGCTGTTTGCGGCCTGCTGGGTATCTTATCTGACACCCTTCTCAACCGTGGCCGTGCCCCTTATGATGTCCGTGGGACATTATGATCAGAAGGATCTTCTGAGAGTGGGCTGGCTGCCTGCACTCGTGACCACTGTAGTCATGATACCCTGGGTATACTTCATGTACCCGCTGGCATGAGGAACTATGGAAAAGAAGCATTTCAATTATGGATGGATGATAGTGCTGTATGGTGCACTGGTCATGTCCACGCTGCATTATACCTGCTTCAACAGCTTCGGGCTCTTCGTCGTACCTGTGACGGAGGGCCTTTCGGTGAGCAGGGCGGCATTTTCCATGACCATGACCTGCGGCTCGGTGGCAAGTCTCCTGTTTGCGCCGCTTACGGGAGATCTGCTTGCTTATAAAAATGTCAAAAGATGCATGATCCTTGGCATGATAGTGTCGGGACTTAGCATATTCCTGGAGGGCTTTGCCACGGCTGTCTGGCAGCTCTGTGTGCTGACAGTACTGCTTCAGCTTGCATCCAACTTTGCACTGGCACTGCCATTTTCCATACTTATGCTGAGGTGGTTCGGAAGGAGGAGTTCCTTTGCCATGAGCCTGATATTTGTGGGCATAAGTCTGGGAGGCGTGCTGTTTGCATCACCCCTTACTGCGCTCATAGGAGCAGCAGGCTGGAGGATGGCCTACAGGGTCATAGGGCTCGTGATCATGTGCCTGGTGGCACCTCTGGGAATGCTGGTGATCAGGGAGCATCCGGAGGGCATGGAGGATGAGGCTGAAAAGAGAGGCATGAGGGCTGCGGCAGGTCAGAGGCCGGTCTTTGACAGAGCGCTCTATAAGGAGAGCCGCTTCTGGCTCCTGACTGCAGGACTGTTCTTCAATTCCTTTGCCTGTGTGGCCCTTTATCATATACCTGCATTCATACAGTCACTAGGATATACGGCGGGATATGCGGCAGCCATGGTGTCCTTCTACAGCTTCATAAATATCTTTTCTAAGATAGGCATGGGCGTGAGCTTTGACCGGCTCGGGCTTAGGGCAGGAGTGCTGATGGGAGTCCTGGGTACCCTCGGATGCTATATATTCATGTTGGCTGCCTCTGTTGTCCCTGCAACGCCGCTCATACTGCTGTTTTCCTTCATGTTCGGTATAGGCCTTGCGACACAGAGCATGTTCGTGCCGTCACTCATAAGCGGTATATACGGCTCAGAAAGATACAGTATCATATATGGACGTATATCGGTCTTTACCATGCTGGCGAGCGGTATAAGCAATCCGCTGATATCTGCCGTGTATGACACGACCGGCAGCTACAGCCTTGCCTGGGCCATATGCATAGTCATCTCTGCCCTTTGTGGCATATGCCTCCTGATGGCATGTGGTGCCGGAAAGAGGTAAGATGGATAAAGGCCGGTGATGTGGTTAGATTTTGTTTGAAGATCATTATTAGATGCTTGAGACAAGCATATAAAAAGCGGAGCTTTGTGCTCCGCTCTATTATTATGCTGTGATCGATCCTGAATATCCATCAGCAAAGTATGTATGCTTAGTTTTCCATTTTTTCATGGCTATTGAAAGCCAGAAGGAATAGATCCCCAAAGTGATTATGCAAAGCAGCAGCCATTTGATCCAGTTCCCAAAGAGCTGGATGGCTTTTCCATCAAATTCAAGTCTGTGACCGTTTATAACTGTATGACGTGTTTCCCATCCATAGACCATGCAGCATGCCCAGGGATAGCATATACCTAAGGTAAATGCTGTTATAAGGATCCCAAGTATCCTCCATCCGATAAGCTGAAGAAGTCCTCCATCAAAGTAAGAAGTTCCGTTGTTCATAACAATTCCTCTCCCAATATTAATTATTTAACAACTTACTTAATGCCTGAATTTTAACATTTACAGATGTAAAAGTAAATTGGAAGCAATATATATGAGGGAATATGGATTATTTCTTTACTCCAAGGAGGAGTATACATGAGGGAACCTTCACTTTGGTGTAAGGAAGTAATGAAGGCCATGATCGACAAGAATGTAAAAAACATTGATCTTGCCAAGGCTATAAGAGTTACACCTCCCATGGCTTCAGTGGTAGTTACTGGTAGATACTACTCTGAGGAAAGAGCAGAACAGATCAGTGAATACCTTGGCGTTATAGTTCCTTACTCAGTTTAAGGATATTTTAACAAAAAACCTTCGGGGCAAATGAGTGGAAATGCTATAACACTTAAAGCTAATCTGGACATGAACTCGTGGATCAACCATACAGGAAAAAGCAGTTTAAATGATTTTCTGTACAATAACCAAAGTATGATAAATATCCATGTGGTAATGTCTGCTGAATGGTGATCGATTTCAAAAAAATGCATTTTGACATATTGACATACGTAATAATACGTATTATAATATGGCTAATTAATTGGAGAAAGGAGACGCAGAAATGCCGATCACTCCGAAAGAGATGATAAGGCTACTGGAAGATAATGGATTTAGAAAATTAAGTCAAAATGGGTCCCACATTAAAATGAGAAATGATGAGACAAATATATCCGTTATAGTTCCATACCATGCAAAAGACTTGAAAAAGGGTCTGGAGCAGAGAATATTAAAGCAGGCAGGTATAAAATAAATCCTGTTTCAAGCTAAAAGAGGTAAATATGAAGAGACTTTTTTATCCAGCTATATTCCATACAGCAGAGGAAGGCGGATTTTATGTGACCTTTCCGGATCTGCCTGAGTGTATGACTCAGGGCGAAAATATAAGTGAAGCATATGAAATGGCTGTAGATGCACTTGGACTTGCCTTAACCAGTAGAGAGGAGTCACACGAAACTATACCTAATGCTACCGATCCGACTGAGATCAATGTGGAAAAAGGTGAGTTCACGATGGTAATAGAATTTGACATGCTTGCCTATAAAAAACGCGTAAGTGGTAAGGCTGTAAAAAAGACTCTGAGCATACCTGAATGGCTTAATGATGCTGCAAAAGATGCAGGAATTAATTTTTCACAGGTGCTTCAAGATGGGTTAAAAAAGCAATTACAGATTGGCTAAAATTTAAAACATATTATTATGAAATAAAGGAGCCTCAGGGCTTCTTTTTTCGTGCAATCAGCATAGAAAATATTTATACAGATGATGAGTTTCTGTGCATGTCATGGAAAAGACCAAGGAAAGTGAAATGAAGATGGTAAAAGTCGGGATCTGATTTTGACCACAATTTTGACCACAGTTTTGACCACAGTTTGTCTCAAAAAAGATGAAATATGATGAGGTATGACGGGGTATGTCAAAAAGAGAGGGGTTCACAGAATGGCTTAAAATAAGGCTTTTAGAAGGCCTTATTAAAGCCTGATGAAGTTAGACAAAAACAAATGCGGATAACAGGACTTGAACCTGCACGGTCTCCCACTGGAACCTAAATCCAGCGCGTCTGCCAATTCCGCCATATCCGCAGCTTTTATATCATATCATCTATGAGACATTTACTCAAGCATTCTTTAGTGCTATCATGGTCAGAGAAGGTATCAGGGAGGCGCAGTGATGTTCAGAGATATGCGAAGATCAAAGCAGCAGCTTACGGAGGCCGAGTGCAGGGAGCTGCTTTCAAATGAAAAGAGAGGGGCACTGGCCCTCAACGGTGATGAAGGCTATCCCTATGCTATACCCATGGATTACAGCTATGATAGTGACAGGGGCTGTATTTATTTTCATGGGGCGGCTGAAGGTCACAAGATGGATGCCATGGAGAGGGATCCGAAGGCTTCCTTCTGCGTATGGGAGCAGGGCTTCATAGCTCCGGGAGACTGGGCATATACGGCAAGGAGCGTGGTGGTCTTCGGAAGGCTTTCGAGGGTAGAGGACAGAGAGGAAAAGAAGAGCTGTCTAAGGATGATGGGACAAAGGTATTATCCTTCGGAAGAGCTTGTGGAGAAGGAGATCGCTGCCGCCCTTGATCGTGTATGTGTCCTCAGGCTCGATATCGAGCATATGACGGGCAAGCTGGTCCATGAGAGATAAAAAGGAGAAGGTATGGAACGGGAGATATTGCTTTTGGGAGATCCGAGGCTTTATGAGGTATCGGAGGAGGTAAGGCGGGAGGAGCTTGATGAGCTCAGGCCGGTCATAGAGGATATGTTTGACTGTATCCGGGGCATAAGACGTGATTATGGATTTGGAAGGGCCATAGCTGCACCTCAGATAGATGTGAGGAAGCGTCTGATATGCATCCTTACGGACAGGCCCTACGTCATCATCAACCCCAAACTGGAGTTTGTGGGAGATGAGATGATGGAGCTTATGGATGACTGCATGTCCTTTCCAAACCTGCTTGTGAGGGTAAGAAGGCATCGTCACTGTATACTGAGGTATCGTGATGAGAACTGGAAGGAGCAGGAGATGCGCATGGACGATGACATGTCCGAGCTCATCCAGCACGAGTACGACCATCTGGATGGCATACTTGCCACCATGAGAGCCATAGATGACAAGGCCTTTGTCATGAAAAAGGCCAGGTGAAGCTGCTTACGGAGCAGCATTACTATCGTATGAGGGAGCTTAAACAGGATGATAGTCAGAGGATACAGGAAGGATGACCTGGAGGCCATGGTGACCATATGGAACGAGGTCATAGAGGACGGAGAGGCATTTCCCCAGGAGGAGCTGCTGACGGTTGACATGGCTGACGAGTTTTTTGCAGGACAGAGCCATACGGCGGTAGCGGAGGACGAGGGCAAAGTAGTAGGGCTCTACATACTTCATCCCAACAATGTGGGTCGCTGCGGACATATAGCAAATACAAGCTATGCAGTATCGAAGGACCGTAGGGGAGAGCACATCGGGGAGATGCTTGTGAAGGATTCCCTTGAAAAGGCCAGGGAAAAGGGCTTCAGGCTCATGCAGTTCAACGCCGTGGTTGAAAGCAATATCCACGCCAGGCATCTCTATGAGCGCCTGGGCTTCCAGCCCCTGGGTATGATCCCGGAGGGCTTCCGTATGAAGGACGGACATTATGAAAATATATATCTTTTTTATCATGTGATCTGAGATCAATAAGCTTTGTCAGGAGGAAAAATAGCATATTGAGATAAGATCAGGAACAATGTCAAGGCTTTTGACATTGTTCCTGATTGATCTCCTCCTTTTATAGTTTATTTTTCCAGACTTTTCTGATCCAGCAGAAAGTCATATATATTCATGGTCAGGATACCGTGATCATCATAATAAGGAGCAATGATATCACCAGTGATAATGATCTTTTTGAAAGAATCGTCTATCTTGCGGAAGGGGCGTATCTCCTGTTCCCTTTTTCCATTATCTGGAAGAAAATAGGCTGACTGTATATAGTAACGTGATGAGCCAAGATTACATACAAAGTCGACCTCAAGCTGTTTACGTGTTACCCTGCCATTGTCATCCTTTTGTGTGATAGGTACGACTCCCACGTCGACATTATATCCTCTCATGCGCAATTCGTTGTAGATAACATTTTCCATGGCATGGGTACGTTCAAATTGGCGAAAATTGATTCGGGCATTTCTAAGTCCAAGATCAGTAAAGTAGTATTTCTTTGGAGTTTCGATATAGGCTTTTCCCTTGATATCGTAGCGTCTGGCGGATTCTATCAGGAAGGAATCCTCCAATTGATCAAGATATTTCTTTATGGTATTGGAAGTGATCCTCGATCTTTTTACACTGTGGAAGGTGTTCTTCAGCTTTTCTGGATTTGTAAGGGAACCGATGGCCGAAGACAGGATATCCAGCAATTCTTCAAGCTCACCGATATTTCTTATATGTTTTCTTTTTTTGATGTCACGTACATAGATCTCTGTAAACAGATTCTGAAGAAAAGCGGCTTTGTCAGAAGTGCCATCTCTGAGCACTACAAGTGGGATACCTCCATAAAGCATGTATTCAGACAGCCCCATATATCTGTCGCCTGAATAGACACTCATAAATTCTGCAAAGCTGAGGGGATACATGTGTATCTCATCACCACGGCCGGCAAATTCAGTGGCGATATCTCTGGACAGAAACCTTGCATTGCTGCCGGTCACAAATATATCCATGTTATCTTTACGCAGATAACCATTGAGCACTGCCTCAAAGCAGTCCAGCATCTGGACCTCATCCAGCAGCAGGTAATACATATCGTTATCAATGATCATAGAACGGATATAGGCCATAAACTTTTCCGGATCTACATTGCGGTCTTGTTTTTCGATCTGGATCAGATCTTCGCCGATCAGAAGAAGATCATCTGCTGAATCAAAGGCAAAACGTATGATATGGTCAGGCTTTATCCCGGAGTCTATAAGATGGTCGTAAAAAAGCTTATTTAAAAGATAGGACTTTCCACATCGACGTATACCGGTGATGATCTTTATCAGTCCGTTATTTTTTCTTTTGATCAATTTTTCCAGATAAAAATCTCTTCGGATCTCCACATGACACCTCTCTAGAAAAGATTTTTGCAACTTAACACAGTTTTCTGTTATATTTTATCATGCGAATACTGAATTATCAATAAATTTGCGTCCCCTATCACGCATTTCACACATTACTATGCCCTGTGCCCGCCTATCTGTCTGTTGCGTTCCATGGCGGTGGCTCCGGGACGGAAGTTGATGCCCCGGAGTATGGCGTTTTTGCCGTAGCGTCCCTTGATGGAGAGCACGGCACGCTGGAGCCGCTGCTCTCGGGCCTGGCGGAGCATACGCGCCTCACGGGCCCCTTCGTCCTCGAAGAGCTCAAGCTGATAGCAGTCAGACTGGGATCCGAAAAATGCGGCTGCAGGCAGGACATGGGAGGCAGCTACCCAGAGATGCCGGGCGTAAAAGGCAGGATCCACCCGAGCATCGAATATGGACAGGGCTGCATGGGTGATCTCCCGGACAGAGGCCGTGGGGACAGCAAGGTTGAAGCTGCCATGGGCATGGGAGGGGGCAGGCTTTCCGTAGCGGTCAATGCACAGAGCCCCAGTATAGGTGCTCTGTGGATCCTCCAGGCTCTTGCTGTCAAAGGCCACGGTGACAGTGACCTGATCGGCGACAAGCTCTTTGGAGGTAAGATCCAGGGAGAGGGTGTCGGCCATCTCACTTATGACGTTGCGGGCTTCGGTGAAGCTGTAGGGCCGCATGAGCACCTGACCGTTTGAGAGACTGTGGCTTTTGGGATGATAGGCGCGGATCTCCGCCATGGTACAGGACTCATGGCCCCAGGCATGGTCTATGAGAAGCTCGGCATTGACTCCGAAGAGGCGGTAGAGCAGGTCCTCGTTGTAAAAATCGGAGCTTTTGCCCTCTGAGCAGAGGGCTATGTCTCCCATGGTGACAAGGCCTACGCTCTGCAGTCTCCGGGCTATGCCCCGGCCTATCATCCAGAAATCAGTTATGGGCCTGTGATCCCACAGGGAAAGCCTGTAATCCATCTCATCCAGCTCTGCTATGCGTACTCCGTTTTCATCAGGCCTCATATGCTTGGCATTTATGTCCATGGCTATCTTGGCGAGGTACAGATTGGTGCCTATGCCTGCGGCGGCAGTGATGCCGGTGGACTTAAGGACCTCAAGTATCAGCTTTATGGCCAGCTCCCGGGCGGACATGCGGTACATGGACAGGTAGGGCCCAGCATCTATGAATACCTCGTCTATGGAGTATACAAGTATGTCCTCGGGGGCTATATAGCGCAGATATACCTCGTATATGTCCCTGCTTACCTCCATGTACCTGGCCATGCGGGGAGGTGCTACTATGTAGTCTACCTTATAGTCGGGGCGGGAAAGGAGCACCTTGTAGTCATGAGAGCTCCCGGCTTCCTTCCGACCATGTAAGGGGGAGAGCCGCTCAGCATTTATATGAGCGACCTTGTCCTCGACCTCACGATAACGGGGCCTGCCGGGTACACCAAGCTCCTTGAGGGGAGGGGAGACCGCCAGGCATATGGTATTTTTGCTCCTTGTGGGGTCTGCCACTATGAGGTTGGTGTACAGGGGATCCAGGCCTCTGTCCACGCACTCCACTGAGGCATAAAAGGACTTGAGGTCTATGGCTATATATCTTTTAAGGTCATGCCCGCCGTGTGCTGCTCCGCCCATGATCCGGCTCCGTCAAAATGATGAAATAATGAAATAGATATATCATATTGACACTATAGCACAAAAAAAGAGCAAATGGTGATGTAATTTACAAAAACTTCACCTTTTGCTCTTTTGCCGGGTACGGATATATGTGATCAGCCGGCAGAGGCCTGTACGTCTCTCCTCATAGTATAGCGCATCAGATATACAAATATGGCGAATGCCAGGAAGCCGGATATGGCTCCGTATACGAATACTATATCGAAGCTGCCAGTAAAGTCATAGATATAGGGAAATACTATGCTCAATACGGCAGATATGCCTCCGCTTATGGCCTGCATCCTGCTGACACGGCTCCGGTACTCCTTGCTGCCGTAAAGATCAAGATAAAGAAGGGCAGGCATAGTGGTGGTTATACAGTACACTGTTCCATACAGCAGCGTTGAGGCATTCAGGACCATGAGCTGGCTCTGTCCGAGCAGCATGCCGACCATGCTCAGTCCTATGGCCAGGAAAAATATCTGGCCGCTCTTATATATGCCTATCCTGTCTGCAAGGGCTCCAAGTCCGAGCTTTCCTGCAAGATTGCCGACCATGGAGAGGCTGGTGAACATGGCGCCTACCGCCATGGTATAGCCTATGGATTCTGCAAATATGGGGAGCTGTGCATTGAACTGTATCAGTGATCCAGGGCCTATGGCAGCTATCATGGTAAGCAGAAATATGAAATGAGGCGGAGTCTGACGCAGGGTCTCAGCCTTATCAGATGCTGAGGCTGCTGCCTTTTCGTAGCCGTAGGGCTTAAGGCCCACCTTTTCAGGCTCTGATACCAGGAGGAAGGCTGCAGGAAGTATGATCAGTATCACTCCGATGACAGCCATGATGAGCACCGTCTGTCTCCAGCCAAACATGGTTATGAGGCTGGAGCATATGGGACTGAATATGGCACCTATGATCCCCGACGAGGACATGGTAAGTCCTATGACGAAGCCGTTCCTGACCTTGAACCAGTTGTTGAGGGTGGCAGGTATGACCACCATGTTGCAGCTCATGCCTATGCCGCAGATGACTGCAGCTATGTACCACTGCCAGAGGCTGTTGAAAAAGGCCATGGCAGCAAAGGAACCGACATAAAGCGTGCCAAGCACGGTCATGACGACTCTGGCGTTTGAACTGAAATAAAGCTTGCTGGTAAAGCCTACCATGAGCGCTGTGGTAAGAGAGCGCAGCATATAGTAGACTGAGAGATCGCCGGCTCTGAAGCCAAGCTCATTTCGTATGGCTGAAAAAACTATGCCGCAGCAGTTGAAAAGCACGCCCATGACACCTGCATGTATCATGGTCATGGCCACAAGTATGACCCAGGCCCTGTGTATGCCCTTATGGTTCAATGGGATCACTCCTTCCTTTTATAGGTGCAGAAGCTGTACCTTATGCTATCGTGTTCTTTGACCTCGCTCCTGTATGTGAGCTCAAATCCCGGATCGGAGTCCAGGTCAGGATAAAATGTATCGGCCTCCAGGCTGCAGTCATTTTTGGTGACATAGCAGGTGTCGCAGCAGGGCAGCAGCAGGCGGTAGATGCTTTCACCGCCTATGACAAATACATCTGAGCTGTCCTCCGGAAGGAGCTCAAAGAGTCTCTCCACTGAGTCCACATATATGAGCTCCGTATCTTCATCGGCCTTCGGCTCCCTTCCCTCAAGAAGGTCGGTAATGGCTGAACTGGCATCTGAAAGGCTGCTCTCAAGGGCTTTCTGAAGAGATCTGGTAAGTACTATGTTTCTCCTGCCCTTGAGAGGCCTTCCTCCTGGAAATGACTCAAGGGTCTTCCTGCCCATGACCACGGTCTTTCCCATGGTCATGTCTTTGAAGAAACGCATATCCTCGGGTATATGGCAGAGCAGGTCTCCGTCACGGCCTATGCCCCAGGAGGCATTTACATTGACTATCTGATTCATATGGCTCCTTTATCAGATCGCTACGGGGATGTTCTTTATCTGCTCGTGATGCTGATAGTTTTCGAGCTTCACGTCATCCACGGTGAAATCGTAGAAGTTTTTGATGTCAGGGTTGATCCAGAAGGTGGGAGCAGGGTAGGGCTCACGTCTCAGCATCTCCTCGATCATGGATATGTGTCTGTCATAGATATGAGCATCAGCTATGACATGCACGAGCTCTCCTGCTATCATGCCGGATACCTGAGCTATCATGTGGAGCAGCACCGCATACTGGACCACGTTCCAGTTGTTGGCTGTCATGACATCGTTTGAGCGCTGATTGAGGATGGCGTTCAGCACCAGGCGTCCGCTCTCCTTATCCTTGGTCACATTGAAGGTCATACTGTAGGCACAGGGATAAAGGTTCATCTCGGAAAGGTCTGAGAAGGTATAGATGTTTGTCATGATGCGGCGGCTGTAGGGATTGTTTTTAAGGTCCCAGAGCACTCTGTCCACCATGTCGAACATGCCCTCCTTATATTTGTGCTTGACCTGCATCTGGTAGCCGTAGGCCTTGCCTATGCTTCCGTCAGCATCAGCCCATTCGTCCCAGATATGGCTGCCCAGGTCATGGATGTTGTTGGACTTTTTCTGCCAGATCCACAGAAGCTCATCGGTACAGAGCTTGAGTGAGGTGCTGCGGAGAGTAAGTATGGGAAATTCCTTCCTGAGATCGTAGCGATTCACCACGCCGAACTTCTTTATGGTATAGGCCGGGGTGCCGTCGGGCCAGTGAGGCCTGACCTTTTCTCCCTTGGTGTCGGTACCGTTGTCTATGATATCGCGGCACATGGCCTTGAATACATCATCTGCATAAGCCATAAAAAAATACCTCCTCGTCATATATAAGATAGATTATATATGATGGGGAGGTGTGAATCAATCAGAGATTCAGGAAAAAGCTCAGACTGACAGGGCTATACGCAGGAGCAGCTTTACGGAAAGCTCCATGTCCTCCAGGCAGGCTGTCTCATAGCGACCATGATGATAGCGGCTGCCTGTGCCCAGATTGGGACAGGGCAGTCCCATGTATGACAGCCTGGCTCCGTCAGTGCCTCCTCTTATGGGGCTTATGTGGGGAGTGATGGAGAGCTCCTTCATACATGACTTTGCAAGCTCTATGATATCCATGTGCTCCTCCATGATCTGTCTCATGTTGAGGTACTGATCATGGAGCTCAAGCTCAGCGGTCCCGGCTCCATACTTTTTGTTCAGCATGTCCGCCACATCCATGACGTAGCGCTTCCTTGCCTCAAAATGCTCCCTGTCATGATCGCGGATGATGAGATGCACTCTGGCCTGCTCCACGTCTCCGCTGATGCCTGTGATATGATAGAAGCCCTCGTAGCCCTCGGTATGCTCAGGTGTCTCAGCCTCGGGAAGCAGTGTCTTAAGCTCCATGGCCATGAGTGCAGCGTTCCTGAGCTTGCCCTTGGCAGAGCCTGTATGCACTCCAAAGCCCTTTATGGTCAGGCTGGCTTCGGCTGCATTGAAGTTTTCAAATTCGAGCTCGCCTGCATCTCCTCCGTCCACAGTGAAGGCAAAGTCGGCTCCGAAGCCCTCCACATCGAAAAGGTCGGCTCCATGTCCGGTCTCTTCATCGGGAGTAAAGCCTATGACTATTCTGCCGTGCTCTATCTCAGGATGGGACAGGAGCCAGGAGGCCATGGTCATGATCTCAGCCATGCCCGCCTTGTCGTCTGCCCCAAGGACGGTGGTGCCGTCAGTATTTATGAGGGTCTTGCCCCGGAAGTCAGGAAGGTCAGGAAAATCAGAGACCCGAAGCCATATGTCCTGCTCCTCGTTAAGACAGATATCTCCGCCATCATAGTCCTCGGTGATCCGGGGCCTGCACTGGCCGGGGAGAGGGGCTACAGTGTCCATATGGGCTATAAAGCCGATGGTCGGCAGCTCCCTCTGGGTATTTGCAGGTATGGCACCGTATACATAGCAGTTATCTGAGAGACGTATATCGGAGAGCCCGAGCCTTTCCATCTCATCTCTTACGAAGCGTGCCAGATCCCATTGCCTTTCAGTGCTGGGGATATGTCCTGCGCTCCCCTCGGATTCCGTGCGTATGGCTACGTAGCTCAGGAAGCGGTCAAGCAGCTCCTTTCTTACATCTATGGTCTCATTCATAAGTAACCTCCTTATGTTCATAATGAGCGGCGTCGGGGCATTTTTTGATACCCACTGCAGCTGCAGCTTTGACTACTGATAGCATACAGCGGGATCGACCCAAACGGTCAGAAAGTTGCACAATAAAATTGTATTTTTTTTAGTACAAATGCCAATTGAATAAAGGACTTGTATCTGGTATTATAAAGACAACTTAAGAAGAACTTATCAAACTTCAAAAGTACCGACAGAAGTTTCAGATAACAGACATCATAAAGAAGAAAACAAGAGTTTTAAGAATTTGATCTGGAATCTCAGAAAACGGGTACAACTATAATAAATAGTACGGGGTAGGATGAGGGAACTTAAGACAGTATATATACTTATATACAACTGCATAAGCCATTGAAACAGATGATCACAAAAGATAAACTCAATTCAATGAGTTATATCCCGATCACCAAAGAGAAAGGTGAAAGAAGCTGATCATCAGGGTTCAAAGAAAGGAACGGTAAGATCCAATGGCACACTCGAGATGAGGGCTATCTTCTTAAAGGAAATTGATAAAAAGAAGATAGCCCTCAAACCATGTACGAAGATGCATAAATAGCGCCCTGTTACCCTCCGGCGGCTGCTGACACAGGATGTCAGAGGCCGTCCTTCGGGTAGCAGGGCGATTTTCATATATTTATATCATATCTTATACTCCATAAATAAGCCATATATAGATATACGCCGGTATGACCGCAGCCAGGGTAAATGGTATGCCTATGCGGAAGAAATCGCTGTTCTTTACCTCGAATCCGGCCTTGCGGAGTATGCCTATGCCGGCGATATTTGCAGAGGCTCCTATGGGGGTCATGTTGCCTCCCAGGGTCGCACCGCTAAGCAGTCCGAAATAAAGCACCGTAGGCTCCACTCCCATGCTCAGAGCTATGCTCTGCACTACAGGCAGCATGGTGGCCACATAGGGTATGTTGTCGATAAAAGCTGAAAACAGCACACTGGCCCAGAGTATGAGACTGTATATGACAAAGAGGTCATCTCCTGCCAGCTTCGTAAATATGCCAGCCAGAGCGTCTATGACTCCCTGCTCAGTGATGCCGCCTATGACCAGGAACAGTCCAAACAGCAGCCCTATGGTAGTAAAGTCTATCTCCTTTATGGGATCCGTGATGCCTCTGATCGAGCCTTTTCTTACGGACTCATATATGCCGCCTATGATCATGAGAGTCACGCAGATGATGCCGTTGCTGATATCCGGAGCACCAGGTATGAAGGAGGCACATATGAGCAGCACTATCATAAGCAGGAGCAGTACTGAGGGCACATAGTCCGTGACCTCGGTCTTCTCTGCCTTAGGCAGCTTTGCATTTTCCTCCCTGAAAAGGATATAGAGTATGCCTGCAGATATGATGGCTCCCAGCTCTACCGCAAAGAATATGCTGGGCCTTCCCTCATATACGAAGAAATCCAGGAAATTCATGCCCGCATAGCCTCCCAGCAGTATGGAGGTCGTATCACCGACCAGGGTGGCTGCGCCCTGCAGATTTGAGGACACTGCTATGGCTATGATCATGTTTACAGGCTTTACTCCTATACGCTTTGCTATGGCAAGAGCAACGGGAGCTACCATAAGCACAGTCGCCACATTGTCCACGAAGGCTGATATGATGCCTGCAAACAGTGAAAGCGCTATGGTTGCCCAGCACACGTTAGGCACATGGGCTATGATGGCATCCGCAAGTCTGGCCGGCATCTTTGACTCGATGAACATGGATACTATGCCCATGGTGCCTCCTATCATGAGGAGCACATTGAAGTCTATGCTTTCCACGATCTTGTCGAGAGGCAGCATGCCGGATATGATGAAGCAGAGGGCCGATGCCAGCGCCACATAGGTCCTGTACTTTGGCAGTGCCAGCATGAGTACGTATGTGGCCGCAAAAAGTATGACTGCATATATCATATAAGATCCTCCTTTACCGGAGCTCCAGGGCTCCGATGATTCAGGCTTATGATATCAGCAAACATATTAAATCGGTATTAAAATTAGCGGCCTTTCCAAAGCCTTTAGCCTGCCCTCACAGCCCGTCCTCCGGAAGCATTTCCCTTGTAAGATTCTCTCAGGTATTGACTGCCATAACTTTTTTGGCATAATTATGCACATTTTGCCAGCTTCCTCCTCCATATCCTCCGGAATCTTCAAAAATCATTGCGCAAAAGTTGGTTTTCACTTATACTTTCAACTAAATTTTGATTTTGTGCATTAAAGCGTTGGTGCGTTGGTGCATCCTAGTGCCGTTGCCGACTCGCTTGCACAGAGGGGGATATTTATGAGTGAATTTGTTTTATGGACACCGTTATTTTCATTTCTGATCTTCATGCTGTTCTTTTCAGTCGGCGACTGGGTAAGCAACCTGACCAAGTCAAAGGTATCCGGCATGCTCATAGCCATGCTGCTGTACCTGGTAGGCTTCCAGACAGGCATCATCCCTGCTTCATCCATAAATGATACAGGCATCCCCGCCATCGCCAGCAACTTTGCCATCATGCTGATCCTCGTGGGCATGGGTACCATGATCCATATAAAGCAGCTCGTGGCTCAGTGGAAGACCGTAGTAGTAGCACTGGTCGGCCTTGTGGGCCTGGCCCTCTGCTCCTTCACCATAAGCAGCTGGCTCTTCGGACGTGAGTGGGCACTCTGTGCATCGGCTCCCATATCCGGAGGTATCATAGCCGGACAGATGACCTCTCAGGCAGCTCTGGATGCAGGACGTGCAGACCTTGCAGCATTTGCCATGCTGGTCATCGGATGTCAGGGCTTCGTAGGTATACCTATCTGTAACTTCTTCACCCGTATGTACTGCAATGGCATACTCCAGGGCAAGATACAGATGGGCGAAAAGATAGTTGTCGGTGAAGAGACTCATAAGAGGAGCTTCCTTGACTTCAAGTGGATGGCCGGTGACAACACCATCATGCTCAAGATGGCCGTAGTAGGCTGGCTCGGATACCTGGTATCCTATGCCTGCTCAGGCATACCCATCATATCCAACCTGACAAATGCAAACATCATGTATCTGGTCATGGGTATCATCTTCTGCGTACTTGGCTTCCTTCCTGCAAATGCACATGTCAAGGCGCACATGAACGGACTTCTGATGGTCGCAGTGCTCTCCGTAGTTCCCGGAAGCCTTGCTGCCCTCAGCCTTCAGGATCTGCTCAACATGATAGTTCCCCTGGTAGGAACTCTCCTGGTAGGAGCTGCGTTTGTCTGCCTCTTTGGTGCCATAGCAGGTAAATTCCTCAAGGTACACTGGACCATAGCATTTGCCATAGCCATCTGCTGTACCATAGGCTATCCCGGAACCCAGATCATAGTTGACGAGGTCGTTCGCAGCCTTGACTGCGACGAGGAGACCCGCGTAGAGATCTACGAGCATGTACTTCCTCAGATCATAGTATCAGGATTTACATCTGTTACAGTTGCATCTGTATTCTTTGCCGGTATCATCTGCCCTCTGATATTCTGATATAAGTCGATCTATAGATCATATTTTGAAAAGCTCCCGCAGAACCTTTGCCTGCGGGAGCTTTTGTATGGCTAAAGGGACGATGAACTTAAATTGACAGCAAGTGGCTTTAGTGATAGTCTGATAGCTTGATGAAAGGAAGGAAGATCTGAGCCATGAAATATATCAAACAATTTACGATAATACTATCAGTGACCTGTGTGGGGGAGATATTCAAGT
Source organism: uncultured Lachnospiraceae bacterium (assembly GCA_944380315.1). Taxonomy (GTDB): domain Bacteria; phylum Bacillota; class Clostridia; order Lachnospirales; family Lachnospiraceae; genus Avilachnospira. Next base: position 46,996 of record CALWHG010000002.1, on the reverse strand, counting down.
ATCTGATAGACCTCCCGGTACCGGGAAGTATCTATGGGCTTATTTTGATGCTGCTTATGCTTATGACCGGAGCGGTTAAGCTTGAGGATGTAAAAGAAGCGGCAGATTTTCTTGTGGAGATCATGCCCCTCATGTTTATCCCGGCTGCAGCAGGACTTCTTGATTCCTACTCCATGCTTAGGGAAATGCTGCTCCCACTGATGATCATAATTCCTCTTACTACCTGTCTTGTGATGTTTGTGAGCGGGAAGGTAACTGAATTAGTACTAAAAATAAGTAGATCAGGAGAAGAAAAAGATGCATGAGTTCTTTGCGGAATCTGCCACTGTAGGAGTAGTAATAAGCTTTTTGGCCTATTATGTTGGAACTCTGATAAATAAGAGGTTTAAATTAGCTATACTTAATCCAATGCTTATCGCTATAATACTGGTGATAGTTTTTCTGTTGGTTTTTGATATTGATTATGATACCTATAATAGTAGCGCCAGATATCTGTCATATCTGATGACTCCTGCCACTGTTAGTCTGGCTATTCCAATGTATCAGAAGCTGGAGCTTCTTAAAAAAGAACCGGCAGCCATTTTCTTCGGGATACTGTCGGGAGTGCTTACAAGCCTTGTGTCTATACTGCTTCTGTCAATTCTGTTTGGATTGAGCCACGAGCAGTATGTGACTTTGCTTCCCAAGTCGATAACTACTGCCATAGGTATGGGAGTCTCTGAGGAGATGGGAGGCATGCCGGTCATAACAACTGCAAGTATCATAATAACTGGCATCTTCGGAAATATAGCCGCGGATACCCTATGGAAGCTTTTTCATATATCTGATCCCATAGCAAAGGGTATATCCATAGGGACGGCGGCTCATGCCTTCGGCACTGCAAAGGCTCTGGAGATCGGAGAAACAGAAGGCGCCATGAGCAGTCTTTCAATAGTTGTGAGCGGCCTATGCACAGTGGTACTGGCAAATATATTTGCCGGACTATACTAAACTATTCATGGGATATTATCAACGCCCTGTTACCCGAAGGACGGCCTCTGACATCCTGTGTCAGCAGCCGCCGGAGAGTAACGGGGCGTTTTTTGTGTACATATATCCGACAGAAGTATTATAATAGCTCTGACAAAAGCTTAAAGGAGAGTGACATCATATGGACAAGACAGACAGGATGAGCATGATGGCGGAGCTTCCGGTGCCTCAGGTGCTGATAAAGATGAGCCTCCCCATGATGCTTTCCTTTTTTATACAGGCCATGTACAACATAGTGGACTCCATATTTGTGGCCCGTATATCGGAAAATGCATTTACCGCCGTGTCGCTGGCATTTCCCATGCAGCAGATAGTGACAGCCATAGCTGTGGGTACATCCACGGGTGTATCCGCCGTGTGGTCCAGATATATGGGCATGGATAAAAGGGACAGGGCCTCGGCGGCCATCAGGACCATGACCTCCATGAGCCTTATGTTCTGCGTCCTGTTCATAGTACTTGGCATATGGGCATCGGGCCCTGTGTTCAGCTTTCAGACCGATGTGGAGGAGATAGCAAGGCTCGGTGCCGTATATCTCAGCATCAACTGGATCTTTTCCTGCGGCACCATATTTGGAAAATACTATGAGAGGCTGCTGGTGTCGGCCGGCAGGGCAGAGCTCTCCATGGCTGCCATGGCCTCCGGTGCCATATTCAATCTTATATTTGACCCCATTCTCATATTTGGACTGGGGCCTGTGCCCGCCATGGGCATAGCAGGAGCGGCCTACGCCACCATAGGAGGGCAGATACTTGCAGTATTCGTAGCCATGGCCCTCAACATGAGGTACAACAGTGCGGTTAGACAGGATCTCCTTAGGCTGGGCTTTGCTCCTGATGTGGCAGGAGACATTTTCAGGGTAGGATTGCCCTCTATCATAACCATGGGGCTTTCCTCCATGACGAGCTTTTTCATCAATCAGATACTTTTGGCCTATTCCACAACGGCTACCGCGGTATATGGCATATGGATGAAACTGCAGAACTTCTGCTTCATGCCCATCTTCGGCCTTAACAATGGCATGGTGCCCATACTTTCCTATAATTATGGTACGGGCAGGAGAGACAGGGTAAAGGAGGCCATGCGTATAGCGCTCACAGGCTGTGCTGCGCTTATGTGCATCCTCCTCATAGTGCTTGAGCTGGTGCCGGGAGTCATACTGACCCTCTTCAGTGCGGGAGAGCAGATGCGTGACATCGGCATGGTCTGCCTGAGGGCCTGCGTCATATCCCTGCCCTTTGCGGCGGTCTCCATGATACTTTCCACCAGTATGCAGGCTCTGGATCACAGCCGGTATGCCATGCTCATAAACATGATGCGCCAGTGCGTGCTGCTGGTCGCAAGCTTCCTTTGCATATCCCTGCTGACTCACAGCCAGAAGCTCATATGGCTGGCAGTGCCGGTGACCGAGCTCATCACCTTCCTTGTGAGCCTTCGGCTTTACAAACTGTTCCACAAACATCTTGCCATGTAAATAAACAATAAGGTTTTATGTATATTGTATTATATATTCTGACTCTGGAAGTAAAGTTGCATAAATTCCAGAGTCTGTTTTTGTGCAATTGAAACAAAGATACCTTGAATCAAGAAAAATATATTGAATAAAACACACAAAAAACTTATAATTATTTTAATCGATATGGAAACGTTTCCGGAAACATTTCCATATATTTGGAAAACGCCTACAAAACCAAAAGGAGGAGGAACATGAAAAAAAGATTATTGGCATTGAGTACGGTTGCGGCATTTTCCATAGCTGCACTTTCAGGCTGCGGAGGCTCATCAGGTGAGACAACAGCAGCTGCTGAGACTGAGGAGGCTGCAGCGGATACGGAAAAATCAGCTGAAGAGGAGGCTGCAGCGGACGCTGAGGGAGGCTCAGTCTATTATCTGAATTTTAAACCGGAGCAGGATGCACAGTGGCAGGAGATGGCACAGATGTATACAGAGGCCACGGGAGTTCCTGTCAAGGTGACTACCGCAGCCTCCGGAACCTATGAGACTATGCTCACGAGTGAGATGGCTTCATCGGATGCACCTACCATGTTCCAGGTAAACGGTCCTGTGGGACTCAACAACTGGAAGGATTACTGCTATGATCTTGCAGGCAGCGGCATATACGGGGAGCTTACCAGTGATGACTATGCCTTGAAGGAAGGAGATACAGTCTATGGCATAGCCTATGTTATAGAGTCCTACGGCATTATTACAAACAAGACCTTGCTTTCAGAGGCTGGCTATACGGTAGATGATATTAAGTCCTTTGAAGATCTTAAAAAGGTTGCCGAGGATATAACCGCACGTAAGGACGAGCTGGGCTTTTCAGCATTTACCTCTGCAGGTATGGACAGCTCCTCAGACTGGCGCTTTAAGACTCATCTGGCAAACCTTCCCATATACTTTGAGTATAAGGATAAGGGTATAAGCTCAACTGACGCCATAGAAGGAACCTATCTTGATAACTACAGGAACATCTGGAATCTTTATATCAACAATGCTACCTGTGATCCCGCTGAACTGACAGCCAAGACAGCCAATGACTCCCTTAATGAGTTCGTAAATGGTGAAGCAGTATTTTATCAGAATGGCTCCTGGGAATATGCAAATGTAGTGGGAGAAGGTAAATTTACAGATGATGACGTTACCATGATTCCGATCTACATTGGAGTTGGAGATGAGGCTAACCAGGGCCTTTGCACAGGCAGTGAGAACTATTGGTGCATCAATAAAAATGCTGACGAGGCAGATATTCAGGCTACCCTTGATTTTATGGAATGGTGTGTAACAGATGAGGCTGCTCTTAAGGCCATGACAGGCGGAGAGGGCGCTATGCCTTCAGGCGGAGCAGGCATGGCATTTGCCATCCCCTTCAAGCAGGCTCCCGAATCCACGAACCTGTTTGTGGCTCTTGATGCAAGTATGACTGCTGAGGGCAAGACCCCTGTAAGCTGGAACTTTACCACCATGCCTTCAGAGGAGTGGAAGAATATGCTGGGATCAGCTCTTTCAGTATATGCGGCTGATCAGACCGATGCTAACTGGGCAGGGGTAGTATCTGCTTTCGTAGATAACTGGGCAGCAGAATATACTCTTGCAAATGGCTGATCTTTACCAACTGATACAGGCTTGATGAGCGTCCCTCTTGGGACTCATGATAGTCCGGGCAGGCCGCTGCATAAATCTGCGGCCTGCCCATTTGTTATAAAATGATCATTTTACAGGAAGGGAGGAGAGAACTTGGAGAAAGCCATCAAAAAATACTGGCCCATATTTTTACTTCCGACACTGCTTGCATTCCTCATAGGATTTATAATCCCTTTTATACAGGGAGTGTATCTGTCCTTTTGCCGATTTACCACTGTAAGGGATGCTACATTTATAGGTATATCCAACTATGCTACGGCAATTGGGGATGCCACCTTCAGCCATGCATTTTGGTATAACTGTGCCTTTGTAGTAGTCAGCACCATAGCCATAAATCTTGGAGGGTTGGCAGTGGCGTTGGTACTTACCAGTGCCATAAAAGGGCGCAATGCTTTCCGCACAGTTTTTTTTATGCCAAATCTTATAGGCGGCATAGTACTTGGATATATATGGCAGATATTGCTTAACTGTGTGCTGACCATATTGGAGAGACCTCTGCTCGCATTGGATGCTACAGCTGGCTTTTGGGGACTGGTCATACTTATGTGCTGGCAGCAGATAGGCTATATGATGATCATATACATAGCAGGCCTTCAAAGCATACCGGATAGCCTGATAGAGGCAGCGGAGATAGACGGAGCCACTAAATGGCAGACCTTCTTTAAAGTAAAGCTTCCCATGCTCATGCCCTCTATAACCATCTGTCTGTTCCTTACTATCACCAACAGCTTTAAGCTCTTCGATCAGAATATGGCGCTGACGGGGGGACAGCCTGCACATCAGTCAGAGCTTCTGGCATATAATATTTATTATACCTTCTATGGACGCTCAGGTCCTCAGTGGAGGGGCATAGGCCAGGCCAAGGCGGTCATTTTCTGCCTGATAGTAGTGGTCATATCACTCATACAGCTTAAGATGACCAAGGAGAAGGAGGTGCAGCAATGAGAAAGCAGGCAAGGCGTCAGGGCAGACTGTGGAGCATAGTCATGACGATCATTTCCGTCATTTATATGTATCCCATATTTATGGTGCTCATGAACTCTCTAAAAGTGGAAAGTGCCATAAGCACCGGCACCGCATTTGATCTTCCGACAGAGGAGACATTTGCGGGACTTGCCAATTATGAAAATGCCATAGGGACCCAGGGATTTCTGGCAAGCCTGTTTTATACAGTTTTTATTACAGTGACCTCAGTGTGCGCCATATTGATCTTCTGCTCCATGTTTGCCTGGTACATAACTCGGGTACATACTAAGGTGACGAAGGCCCTTTATCTGCTTTGTGCCTTTTCCATGGTAGTACCATTTCAGATGGTCATGTTTACCCTTTCATCCATGGCGGATACCCTTAAGCTCAATACTCCATGGGTGCTCTGGGTCATATATCTGGGCTTTGGAGCCGGACTTGCGGTATTTATGTTCTGCGGCTTTATGAAGAGTGTTCCTGTGGATATAGAGGAGGCTTCCATGATAGACGGCTGCAATCCTTTGCAGACCTATTTTCATATAGTGCTTCCTTTGCTGAGACCGACCATGATATCGGTGGCCATACTGGAGGCCATGTGGATCTGGAACGATTATCTGCTCCCCACTTTGATACTTGATATAAATAAATACAGGACCATATCCATGCTGATACAGTTTTTCAGGGGAAGCTATGGAAGGGTAGAGATGGGCCCCATGATGGCCTGTATCATGCTGGCCATACTCCCTATTATAATCATTTACCTTATAGGCCAGAAATATATCATAAAGGGAGTAGTGGCAGGTGCTGTAAAGGGTTGACAGAAAAACGGATTTTGAAGGGAGGTGCCGAAAATGACCATAAAAGATATAGCGAAGCTTTCAGGATACAGCCTCGGCACTGTCTCCCGGGTGCTTAACAATCATCCGGATGTGAGCAAAGCCGCAAGGGAAAGGATACTTTCCGTAGTAAAGGAGGTGGGCTTTGAGCCAAACTCAAATGCCAGGCATCTCAAGATGAGACAGCGCTCAGCCATAGCCATACTGGTAAAGGGCTCACAGAATATGCTGTTTTCAGACATACTTGAACGTATACAGAAGAAGATCACCGCATGCGGCGAGGAGGTGTTTGCCGATTATCTGGATGAGGATGCGGACGAGGTATCCCATGCCATTCAGATATATAGACAGCGTAGGCCCAGGGGATTCATATTTTTGGGAGGAGATCTGGAATACTTCAGAAAGAGCTTTGGAGAGCTTCATGTGCCTTGTGTACTTTTGACAAACAGTGGGGAGGAGCTGAAATATGTAAATCTTTCAAGCTTCTCCACGGATGATACAGAAGCTTCGGAGCAGGTGATAGATTATCTATATTCCTGTGGACATAGAAGAATTGGAGTCATAGGAGGAAATCTTTCTGTAGATCAGATAAGCTTCAGAAGGCTTTTAGGAGTAAAGCGTAGCCTTGAAAAGCATGGCATGACCTTTGATAGGGCAGAACGCTATGAGCCCTGCCGTTATTCTCTGGGAGAGGGCTATGAGGCGACAAGAAGGCTTCTTGGACGCTGCAGGGACTTAAGCGCTATTTTCGCTCTTGGAGACGTTATAGCCATAGGAGCCATGAGAGCTATCTATGATGAGGGACTTTCTGTGCCGGGAGACATTTCTCTTGTGGGATATGACGGCATAGCTCTTTCGCAGTATAGCATGCCCAGACTTACCACCATAAGGCAGGATACGGAGCAGCTGGCTGAGTTGGGGGTAAAGAAGCTCCTTGAATCCATAAATTATAATGTGGATCCTGTGCATGAAAGAGTTGCTTTTGAACTTATAAAAGGAGAAAGCGTAAAAAGAATGGAAGAAGACGATGGTATAACAGGAGGAAAGTTATGAGAAAGGCGGGAGTACTGATGTCCATAAGCTCCTTACCCTCAAAATGGGGTATAGGGTCCTTAGGCAAAGCGGCCTTCGAGTTCCTTGACTTTCTGCATGAGGCTGGACAGAGCTATTGGCAGGTACTGCCAATAGGGCCCACAGGCTACGGTGATTCGCCCTATCAGTCCTTCTCAGCCTTTGCGGGAAATCCATATTTTATAGATATTGATGAGCTGAGCAGGGAGGGCCTACTTGTTCCCTCAGACTATGAGAATATAAACTGGGGGGAAGATCCTGGAAGGGTAGACTATGGCATCATGTATGTGGAAAGATTCCGACTGCTTCGTAAGGCAATAGAAAAGCTTTTGGAAAGAAAATCTGAGGAGCTGGAAGCTTTTTTTGAAAATGAGGCGGACTGGCTTCCTGATTATGCTCTTTTTATGGCCTTTAAAGACAGATATGGAGGCAAACCCTGGCATGAATGGCCTTCTGAAATAAAAAAAAGGAAAAAGGAAGCGATAGAAAAAGGAAGGGCTGAGTTAAAGGCTGACATAGCTTTCTGGGCAGGTCTTCAGTATCTTTTTTTCATCCAGTGGCAGAGGTTGCATGATCGGGCAGGAGAGTTAGGTATATCCATCATAGGCGATATACCCATATATGTGGCTGAGGACAGTGCCGATGTATGGGCCCACCCTGAACAGTTCCAGATGGATGAAGAGCTTAGACCGGTGAAGGTGGCAGGCTGCCCGCCGGATGGCTTTTCGGAAAAAGGACAGCTTTGGGGCAATCCGCTTTTTGACTGGGAACGCATGAAAAATGATGGATATGACTGGTGGATAAAACGCATAGGACATCAGCTTAGATATTATGATGTGCTTCGCATAGACCATTTTCGTGGATTTGAATCCTATTATGCCATAGACAGGGTGTCCATGGATGCCAGATCCGGAAACTGGGAAAAGGGTCCCGGGTTAGATTTTTTTAAGAGACTTGAGGAAAGTCTGGGTAAGAAAGCTATCATAGCTGAGGATCTTGGGTTTATCACTCCAGAAGTGCAAAAGCTGCTTTCAGATACTGGCTTTCCAGGCATGAAGGTCCTGCAGTTTGCCTTTGACAGCAGGGATGGAGGAGGCCGCATGTATCAGCCTCACAACTACCCCAGAAACTGTGTAGCCTATGTAGGTACACATGACAATGACACTGCTCTTGGATGGACTTCCACGGCTATACCTGCGGATGTGGAGCTGGCAAGAGAGTATATACATCCGGATAGGGCAGAAGGCGAAAACTGGGGCATGATGCGTGCGATCTGGGCAAGTCATGCGGGACTTGCCATAGTACAGATGCAGGATCTCCTAGGGCTTGGACCAGAGGGAAGGATGAACACCCCTTCTACTCTTGGAGGAAACTGGACCTGGAGAGCCTTGCCGGGCTCCTATGGACCGGAGCTTGCGGAAAGGATATATAGGCAGATGTATATATATGAAAGACTTTAAGCCTAGATGATGGGTTTAAAAAGATATACAGGCACTTGGATTTTGTTTAAGGAGGAGCTAACTATGGCTGAAGTCAGCTTAAAAAATGTTGAAAAGGTCTATCCAAATACTGAAAAGAAAAAGCACGGATCGAAAAGCAATCTTAAGGTCACGGAGGAGGGAGTGCTTGCTGTGCAGGACTTCAATCTCGACATAAAGGACAGGGAGTTCATAGTATTGGTAGGTCCCTCGGGCTGCGGAAAATCCACTACCCTTCGTATGGTTGCCGGGCTGGAAGAGATAAGCAGAGGCGAGATCTACATAGGGGATAAGCTTGTAAATGACATACCTCCAAAGGACAGAGACATAGCCATGGTATTTCAGAGCTATGCTTTATATCCTCATATGACTGTGAGAGGCAATATGGAATTTCCCCTTAAGCTTCACAAGGTGCCCAAGGAGGAGATAAAGAAAAGAGTGGAGCAGGCTGCAGAGATACTTGGCATAACGGAGTATCTGGATCGTAAGCCCAAGGCCCTCTCAGGAGGCCAGAGACAGCGTGTAGCCATAGGCCGGGCCATAGTCAGAGAGCCAAAGGTACTTCTAATGGATGAGCCCCTTTCAAATCTGGATGCCAAGCTGAGAAATCAGATGCGGGCGGAGATCATTAAGCTTAGACAGCGTATAAATACTACATTTATATATGTGACTCATGATCAAACAGAGGCCATGACCCTTGGGGATCGTATAGTGGTCATGAAGGATGGGGTCATCCAGCAGGTGGGTACTCCCCAGGAGGTATTTGATCATCCCAGGAACCAGTTTGTAGCTGGCTTTATAGGTGTGCCTCAGATGAATTTTTATGATGCAGAGCTCATAAGGAGACCTGATGGAGTCTATATTGTTGATGTGAATGGTTTTAGGGTGGAGCTTTCAGAGGAAAAGCAGAAAAACCTGAGGGAGCAGGGCGTAGAGCCCCAGCAGGTGACCCTTGGCATAAGGCCAGAGCATGTGGAGCTTGCGCCAAAGCAAAGTGCGGGTCTTAAGGGACGCATAGAGGTTGCGGAGATGATGGGAAGTGCCGTCCATCTTCATGTAAATGCCTGCGGAAAGGAGGGCATAATCATAGTCCAGACCGTAGATCTTCCGGGTATAGAGCTTTCAGAATTATCCATTGGAAATGAGATATCCTTTATTTTTTCCGGAAAGCTGGTACATCTGTTTGGAAAAGACGGACATAATTTGGAATTTTGACTGTTTAAGAACCAAGAAGGAGCGTTGCTCTGTCATCATTTTTGATGATTTTGCAACACTCCTATTCTTTATTTGATCCAATTTACGGATATATATTACCGCTAGGTCACCAGATCAAATTACTATATCATCCAATCATCAGATCATCAGACCCTGACAGAGCACCTGATCAAAGGGCGCGGAGCTGTCTTATGATGAAATCCTGGGCCTCATCCCACTCGTCCACCATTCTGATGGTGAAGCCGTGGCGGCTGTTTACGAAGCGCTTCATGGTCACCTCGTTGCCTGCCTTTTCCATACGCATGCCAAGCTCCTCATTCATCTCGCAGAAGGGGCACTTTGCTGCGTTGACGATCACGGTACGAGGCATGTCCCTAAGCTGCTCATCCGTAGCATATACCGCCGATACATGGGGATCCTTAAGGAGCTCCTCGTCTCCGTCGGCATAAAGGAGTGAAAATGCCCTTGACCTTTCGTTGCCGGGGGTGACCAGAGGGAAGTAGTTGTCATTTGCAGCGTAGTCCATGACCTGCATGCCCAACTTGAAATCTCCGGTCTCATTAGCTCTCAGGGCTATGGACATGACCAGACAGCCTCCGGCGCTGTGTCCGAGAGTGGCGGTCCTTGCAGGGTCTGCTCCCAGCTCTCTGGCCTCGCCTATGTACTTTTTGATGGTGCCGTAGCACTGATCAAAGGCGGCGGGATAGGGATCATCGAGGGAGCTTGCATAATCTATGTCTACTACTATGGCGTGAAGCTCTGCTGCAAGCCTTGCACAGAACAGATCATCGTCTCCGTCCTGCTTGAATATGAATCCGCCTCCATGCATGTTGAAGAGGAGAGGGCAGCCCTCGGCTCTGTCCTTTGCCTTAGTGATGACTATGCGGAAGGGCACGGGACACTCGTCCACAGTTATGGTCTTTTCTTCCCTGTCCACAAGCTCCGTATATGCATACATCTTTTCGGGGATGACCTTCTGGGCCACTCCCTCCTTCCTGTGCTGGCCTGTGCGGTCAAGCACATCTATAAGCTCCTGTCTTTCTTCCTTTGTAAGGCTCATATATGTCCTCCTGTTATCTCGATCAAAATGTTTCCGCTTGGCGGTATCAGTATACCGGGTAGAAGATGCTTGCACTTACTATGACTGATACTATGGCTATGATAAGGTAGGGTATGGTAAATTTCAACATCTGTATGGGATTTACCCTGCCTACGGCAAAGCCTATGGTAGCAGCTGCGCAGCCTGTGGGAAATGCTATGGCCATGCAGGCTGATACGAAGATGACGAGTACTACGGCCTTGGGGTTCATGCCGCCTGCCAGAGCCGTGCTGACTGCTATGGGTGTCATGACAGCTACGGTACCGTTGTTTGACAGGAAGGTGGTCATGATGACAGTGATCACGCAGAATACGGTTATGACTGTCAGGCTGCTGGGGTTATCACCCAGGAGGCTGAGCACCAGGTTTCCTATATATACGTCAGCGCCGGAGGCGTTGAGGGCAGAGGACATGACGAGCACGCCTGCTACCATGAATACCATGTCACCAGAAAGGGTAGCGGTAACATCCCTTACGGAAAGGGCTCCTGTATAGATCAGCACCAGTATGCCAAGTGCAGGGATGGCATAAAGCATGTTTCCAAGCTGACCGGAGAAGAAAAATGCTATCATGACTGCAAAGAATACTGCAAATACTATGATCTCATGAGCCTTTGACATCTGGGGAGCTGCCTTCTGTGCGCCTGCTCCGGTGGATACTGCCTCAGCATTGATCTTTGTCTTGGGTATGAGCTTCCAGGCAAAGAGGGTGTAAAGAGTCAGGCATACGGTGGGGATGATGCCTATCTTGAAGTAGTCGAACATGTTGAGGAGATACTCGGGATGTCCCTCCACAAGTCCCTCATAGTAAGCATTCTGGGTAAGAGGAAGGGCTGCTCCCATGCCTATGGGGATCCTTCCGAACCATGCACATATGGTGGCGACTACTACAAAGAGCATACGTGACTGACAGAGGTCGCTCTCATCGTCCAGAGACTGGATGATAAGCAGCATGACTGACATGACTGCGGTCATACCCATGACCTGAGTAAGGGCAGCGGTAAATGCTATGATGAGGAGCACCAGCAGAAGTCCGCTCTTTCCCTGTATGATGGCCATCTGGGCCCTGATCCTGGCTGCCAGGCTGGTCTTGCTGATGGCGCCTGCCACTACCAGCATGGTGGCTACGAGGATGGTGGTGTTGTTGCTGAAGCCTGAAAATGCTGTTGCCGTGTCGATGACTCCGGTGAGCGTAAGCACTATGACACAGGTCATGGCTATGACGCCGTAGGAGAACTTGTTCCAGAGGAAGCCCACGATCATGAATAAGAGGACTCCAAGGGTTATCATAAGTTTAGCGTCCATATTTACCTCCCTATGGATCTTGAAGCAATTTCTACATAAGTTCATCAAAAGCGCTTTGATCTTATGTAAATCTTATACAAAGACTTGACATTAATCCAATATATAAATAACATTAGAGTATAAGCAAAAGGTATAGATCCCGGAGGCGAAGGTGCAGCTCAAACATCTGAAATACTATATGACCATAGCGGAGACGGGGAGCCTGTCGGAGGCCTCGAGGAGGCTCAGAGTTTCCCAGCCTGTGCTGAGCAGATACCTGGCTGGCCTGGAGGGGAGGCTGGGCCTGCAGCTCTTTGAGAGGATAGATGGGTCCTATGTGCCTACGGATAAGGGCAGGGTATATCTTAAGGGTGCGCAGGAGGCCTGGGCCTCCTACGAGGCCATGCTTTCAGAGCTTGATGAGCTGAAAAAGCGGGCATCTCTTAAGCTCAGCGTGGGCATATCGCCATTCCATGGAGGAGACGACATAGCCAATTTCATGCCGCCCCTCATGAAGCGCTTCCCGAAGCTTGAGATCAGCACGATCGAAGGCACCTCCTTTGAGCTTTATGAGCTCCTGAGATCCGGGGACATAGACATTTCCATTAATCTTTATGAAAAGGATATCATGCCTGATCTGGACATATACAGCCTGCTTAAGACAGAGCTCATGGTGGGCATACCGGAGCCCATGGCGGCTGAGCTTGGAGACCTGCAGACTGCGGAGGATGGTCTGGGCATACTGGATGAGACGGCCATAAGCTTCATAAGTACCTTGGAATTCGTATATCTTGACGAGAAGACCCTCATAGGCCAGACAGCAGACATGGCTGCCAGGCGGCATGGTCTGCATCCGGATATATATTTCAGAAACAGCAATCGTCTGACAGTGGAGAAGATACTGAAGCAGGGACGCTACGGAAGCTTCATGGGCAGGACCCAGCATATGCTTGAGGGCATGAGATACCTGCATTTTCCGGAGAGGGTATATCTGTACAGCGGAGTGCTCGTGCCAAAGGCCGCGGCTCCCAATGAGACCATAGCCTGGATCTATTATCATCTGCTTCAGATGGATATGGAGGGGCCGGACAGGGATCAGGTCCACATAAACAAAAGGGGAAAAGAGCTGCTTGCCAGATATGGGATAAGCATGGAGGGTCTGACATGAATGAAGAAGATCTGAGATATATGATAGCCATAGAAGAGGAGGGCAACATAAGCAGGGCGGCGGAGAGATGCTTCGTGTCCCAGCCTGCCCTCAGTCAGACCATGAAAAAGCTGGAGTCAGAGCTTGGGATCTCCCTGTTTGTCAGGCAGGGAGGACGTCTCGTGCCTACGGAGGAGGGCCGCATAGTCCTTAGACATGCCAGGGAGGTGGCGGCCATAAGGGAGGCTACCTTGAAAGCTCTTCAAGATCCCTGTTGAGCTCCGCTTCTATACGCAGTATCAGCTGAGCTGAATTTATGAATATACGTCCTGCATCCGTGAGGCTTATGCCCTCATGAGAGCGGATGAAGAGCCTGGTACCGAGCATCTGCTCGGTATTTTTTATGTGCCGGGATATGACGGGCTGGGTCAGATAGTATTTTTCGGCAGCCTTTGATATGGACCGCTCCTGGGCTGCGGTGACGATGTATTCCAGTATCTTTGTATCCATGTATGTCTTCCTTTCAGTGATCGGCCTCGGAAAATTCATTCATGATATCAAGTATCTCCGGCGAAGGCTCCTGGGTCATGTAGGAGAGGTACCAGTATTTGTTGAGCAGATATATGAGATAGCGCTCAGCCTCATCCAGCACATGGCTCTCCTTCATGATTATGGAAATGTCTCCGTCCAGGGCTATGTCTACCCTGTACTGGGAAAGCTCCGTGTCGGGATCGTACCTGAGGAAGCCTATGCCGTAGCCTGCCTTTATGAGCTCTTTTTGAAGTATGAGATTGGAGGATGAGTAGACCACGGTGGGCTCGAATCCGGCCTCATCAAAGGCTCTCTTCAGTATCTTATACAGAGCCGTCTTTTCGTCCGTCTGAACGAATACCTCATCCCGAAGCTCCTGGATATCTATCTTCGGAAGCTGATCATAAGCCTTTATGTCGTGAGCCAGGGGATGCATGGGATTTACGGCCAGGACTATGATGTCCTTTCCAAGCTTCAGCCTTTTTATACCGGCGGGTATGGGCTCGCCTATGCTCACGAAGGCCAGGTCGATCTCGCCTTTTTCGGCCATGTCAAGGAGACTGGGGGTGAAGCCCTCCTTGGGCACCACCTGGACATAGGGAAACCTGGATATGAAGTCAGGAAGGCATCTGGCCAGGAGGGATGACCCGGAAAATGAAGACACGCCTATGTTGAGCGTGGCTTTCTGGGGATGCTCAAGTCCTGCTATGGTCCTGACTGCCCTTTCCATGATGGAGCTTATCTCCCCTGCGCTTTTCAGATAACGGGCTCCTGCGGCAGTGGGCCTGAGCTGCCTCTTATGTCTTTCAAAAAGAGGGCATCCGACGGCTTGCTCCAGCCCTGAGAGATACTTGCTGAGCGCCTGCTGGGACACGGACAGATGCCGGGCAGCGGCAGTCAGGCTGCCATATTCTGCTATGGCCAGGAGGTATTTTATCTGATCCAGATTCATAAACGCTCCTTTTACAACTTTTAAGCATATGATATACAACCACCTGCGGATTGTCAATCTGATGATATATAAATAAGATAGCCTTAAAGAGTTGTGAAAAACAAACAAGAAAGGAGCGATGCTATGAAAGCAGTACTGGATCCCGGCAAGGAGAGAAGAAGCATCAATTTTATCGACAACATTCCGTTTTCACATGTAAAAGACATGGATGGAAATGATATCGAGCTTCAGATGTCCCTTTGCCTGCAAAATGGAAACAGTGAGATGAGACTGGCAAGCGGCCTGGATGACGAGGTCAGCACAGGCAAGCAGCCCGTCATCGTATGGATAAACGGTGCGGGCTGGAGAGGCTGTGACAAGAACCTCATGGCGGCAGAGATGATGTTCCTGGCAGAGGCTGGCTATGCCCTGGCATTTATCGATTACAGGAGCTCTTATAAGGCCAAGCATCCGGCCCAGATAGAGGACTGCAAGACCGCTGTGCGTTTCCTTAGGGCAAATGCGGAAAAGTACAATCTGGATCCTGAGAGGGTCGGAGCCATAGGAAGGTCTGCCGGAGGCCATCTGGCCGCATGGCTTGGCATGAACATGGACGACTACGAGACTGAGGAGTGGAAGGGCTATTCCTCCAGGGTAAAGGCAGTAGTGGACATGTTCGGTCCCGTGGATCTCTGCATCATGAATGATCATTCAGCGGAGCTCATAGCTCAGCCGGGCTACAGATGGAGCCGCATGGACCAGACCCATGAAGGGGTATATCTCGGAGGGGACATGAGCACCCTTTATGAGCGCTGCAGGGAGGCGAGCCCCATCAACTATATAAACGAAAACACCTGTCCCATGGCCATATTCCATGGAGATGAGGATGTCATAGTACCCTATGAGACCAGTGAAAAGTTCTATGAAAAGCTCTGCGAAGCAGGACTTGAGGACCAGACCGAGTTCTATGCCATAAGGCATGGAGGCCATGGTACCAGAGAGCTTTTCCAGAACAGCGTAAAGGAAAAGATACTGGATTTCTTCAAAAAGTATCTGTGATCCGACATTTTAATAATATAAAGTGAGGTATGAAAAATGACTTTACAGATGGGACTTACTCTGATCGTCCTGCTTTTCATGATCATAGGCTTCTTTGTAGGGAAGCTTTCCTATGGACTGATCACCATGACCTGCGTCATGATACTGGCGCTGCTCGGGATAGTTACTCCTGAGACTGCATTTGCAGGCTTTTCAAACACAAATATCATACTGATCGCCACCATGTTTGCCATCAACCTGGCGGTCGGCAAAGCCAGCTATTCGGAGATCGTAAAGAAGAGGATAGCCGTGCTTCAGAAAAAGAATGGATTTGTCCTGCTCATGGGCATCATAGGCTTCAGCATAGTGCTGGTACAGTTCATGGGCATGACACCCACCATGACCTTCATGCTGCTGATAGTCCAGACCCTGGATGATGATACGGATATGTGTCAGTCACGTATGTACTTCCTCATAGCGGCCATAAGCTGTGCCTGGTTTGCAAGGCTTCCCATAGGAGCAAATGCTGCCATGCCTCTGCTTTCAAATGCATCCTATGAGGAGATGGTAGGCGGAAACCAGGATTATCTGCTGGGCATGTTCGACCTGCTCAAGGGAGGACTGATCCCTTCGATAGCCCTGACCATATACTGCATACTGGCCTGGAGGCTCATACCCAGGACCAAGATCAGCCCCGAGGCAGTTGGTGCATATCGTGATCCAAATGCGCAGACCGGATATTCAAAGCGTACAGATACCATAGTTACCCTCGTGCTCCTCACTGTCATGGTAGGCATGGCTCTGAATCGTCAGATCGGCTCATTTTCATATATCATAGTGTCTACATGTGTGCTGGTGCTCATATTTACAAATGTCCTGTCTCTCAAGGAGGCGGTATCGGCACTGACCTGTGATACGGTATGGATGGCAGCAGGACTTACCGTAGTATCGACCGCGCTGACCAATTCCGGACTTGCGGAGGCTGTGGGCAACGGCATACTCAATCTCCTTGGAGAGAATCCCAGCGGGCTCTATGTATCCTTCGTATTCAGCCTTGTGACCGTAGTGCTTACTACCTTCCTCAACAATACGGCGGTTATACTTGCCTTCACTCCCATAGGAGTCAGTGTGGCACTTGCAGGAGGCATGAACCCCAGAGCGGTGGCACTGGTCATATCGCTTTCAGCTTCCCTGGGACTTGGATTCCCTACGGCCAGCAATATAGCTTCCATAGCTTTCGCCGTATGCCATCACAACCCGCTTAAGACAGCGAAGTTCGTCATACCCTTCCTGATCATAGGTGTCATAACCATCACCATAAGCTGCAACTTGTTCTTCCCTGTTTACTGATAGGACGACTGACATATTTATATAGAAGGATTCCCCTTTGGATCTCCGCGGCGCGATCGATCGTGCCGCGGAGATCTTTTTGCATAAAAATAAGCCTAAAACTGCAGATTGTACGGATATTAATACACAAAACCCCTTTACAAATACATAAATATGCAGTATTATGCATAATCATACAAAACAAAAGCAAATCGGATCGCCAAACAGAAAGGGGCTTTCCGGAAAGGAGGAGTTATGAAAAAGACAGGACTTAAGAAGTATACGGCGGTGATAGGTGCGGCCATGCTGGCGCTTTCACTTGCAGCCTGCGGTTCCTCAAAGGAGGAGACCACGGCAGCGGATACTGCCGCAGCAGACACTACTGCAGCTGATACCAGTGCAGCAGAGACGACGGAAGGAGCGGAGGGCGGATCCTCCAGACTTGACGCCATACTTGATGCCGGAGTCATAACCATGGCTACCTCACCGGATTTCGCACCCTATGAGTTTGAGGACGTGTCCTCAGGTGAGACCACCTATGCGGGAGCAGACATAGAGCTTGGCAAATACATAGCAGAAAAGCTTGGAGTAGAGCTTCAGATCGAGGCCATGGACTTCAACGCCTGCCAGGGAGCAGTCAGCATGGGCAGTGTGGACATGTCCATATCGGGCTTCGCTTACACTGAGGAGCGTGCAGAAAACATGGGCATCTCAGACGGCTACAACATATCCGATGAGGGCCAGGGCATCATAGTCCTCAAGGAGAGGGCAGATGAGCTCAGCAATGCAGAGGCATTTTCAGGACTGACACTGGCAGTACAGAACGCATCCCTGCAGCAGCAGCTCCGCAACGAGCAGCTTCCCGATTCAAAGGAAGAGATAGTTACGAGCCTCAACGATGGAGTCATGATGCTGATCACAGGCAAGATAGACGGACTTATATGTGCGGTTCCTACGGCTGAGCAGTACTGTGTGAACTATCCTGAGCTGGCTGTCAGCGAGTGGAAGTTCGACTATCAGAGCCAGGGCACACGTATACTGGTACCGAAGGGAGAGGATGAGCTCCTGGAGGCTATCAACGAGATCATAGCTGAGGTCAATGAGAGCGGCATCTACCAGGAGTGGGTAGATGAGGGCATAGAGCTTGCTACCTCTCTCGGACTTGAGACCAACTGATGAGATAAGCATGGCGGCCTGCCCTGTGGCGGGCCGCATGATGATGAAGGAGACATTTTCATATATAAAGCGCGGAGCGCAAAGGAGACAGTCATGGACAAGAAGAAATATCAGGACTATATAGACAAGAAGGCAGACGTGATCTGCGATGTATCGGATAAGATCTGGGAGTATGCGGAGCTTTCACTCATGGAGTACAAGTCCTGTGAGCTGTATTGTAAGGTGCTCAAGGAGGAGGGCTTTGAGGTGGAGAGCCCCTATGGTGGCATAGAGACCGCCTTCAAGGCAAGCTATGGCTCAGGAAAGCCCATCATAGGCATACTGGGAGAATATGATGCCCTTACGGGACTTTCCCAGGAGGCCGGCATACCCTATAAGAAGGAGCTGGTACAGGGCGGCAACGGTCACGGCTGCGGCCACAATATGCTGGGAGCAGGCTCCATGGCAGCTGCCTTTGCCATAAAGAAATATCTGGAGGACAAGCCTGAGGGCTCAGGCACAGTGGTATTTTACGGCTGCCCCGGAGAAGAGGGCGGTGCCTCCAAGGCCTTCATGGCCAGGGACGGTGTATGGAAGGAGCTTGACTGTGCTCTGACCTGGCACCCTTCGGATTCAAACTATGTGGAGTCCGGATCGAACAACACCTGCATACAGACAGAGTACGCCTTCAAGGGCATAGCCTCACATGCGGCAGGAGCTCCGGAGTTCGGACGTTCAGCCCTGGATGCGGTGGAGCTCATGAACATAGGCGTCAACTTCCTTCGTGAGCACATGCCTGATCAGTGCAGGATACATTATGCCATCACCGACGGAGGCGGAGTATCACCCAATGTGGTACAGCCCCATGCTCAGGTGCTCTACATGGTACGTGCAGCCCACACCAAGGAGGCCCTGGAGCTTCAGGAGCGTGTGGACAGGATAGCCAGGGGCGCAGCGGAGATGACGGATACCAAGCTTAAGAAGCAGTTCATAGACGGCTGCGGTGATATACTTCCAAATGTCACACTTGAAAAGGTACTGGCTGAGAACTTTGAGGAGGTAGGTGCTCCCAAGTTCGATGAAAATGACATGAAGCTGGCAAAGGAGATCACCGAGAGCTATGAGCTCAAGGGCAGTCTGATGCCGAAGATCGCGGAGGCTCTCAGCCCTGAGCACAAGGCCTATGTGGAAAAGATGTCCGAGGACGGCACCAAGCCTCTCTGTGACTATGTCATTCCCTATGAGCATCTGGGCCTCAAGAGCGCCGGATCCTCGGATGTAGGCGATGTGAGCTGGCTGACGCCTACGGCCCAGATCCGTGTGGCCTGCGAGGCGGCAGGTTCTCCCGGACACAGCTGGCAGAATGTTTCCTGCGGAGCCTGCGGCATAGGCCACAAGGGACTCCTGACTGCAGGAAAGGTCATATGCGGCGCTGCCATAGACCTCTTTGAGGATCCCTCCATCATAGAGGCTGCAAGAGAGGAATGGAAGAAGGCATCAAAGGAAGGATACTATTGTCCTGTACCCGCAGATGCGGTGCCCGTAGTCAGCGGTAAGCTCATAGAGGTCGAGTAAGTTCAGGCTGATGTACCGGAATAAATACAAGTCTTCTCTTTACAAAAGCATATTCATGCAATATAATGCATAATAATTCAAATAGATGATGCCGGCCTTCTGCCTTTGGCGCAGGACCTCATAAAGAGTCTGCATGGGCAGGGTGCCGGTATCGTATACGGAGGAGACATTATTATGAAAAAGAACTATCTCAGGAGAGCGGCAGCTCTGGTAGCTGCAGGTGCTCTGGCACTTTCACTGGCAGCCTGCGGTTCATCCGCAGAGGAGACCACGGCGGCAGCAGACACAGAGGCAGCTGCAGAGGCAGATACCGCTGAGACTGAAGCGGAGGCTTCCGAGGACGAGGGCGGCAGCAGACTTGATGCCATCCTTGATGCAGGAGTCATCACCATGGCTACCTCACCGGATTTTGCACCCTACGAGTTTGAGGATATCTCCTCAGGCACCACAGAGTATGCGGGCTCAGACGTAGAGCTCGGCAGATACATAGCAGAGCAGCTTGGAGTAGAGCTTCAGATCGAGGCCATGGACTTCAACGCCTGCCAGGGCGCAGTAAGCATGGGCGCAGTGGACATGGCCATATCAGGCTTTGCCTATACCGAGGAGCGCGCAGAGAACTGCGGCATATCCGATGGATACATAACCTCTACAGTAGTCGAGCAGGGTATCATAGTGCTCAAGGATACGGCTGACGGACTCAAGACCGCTGAGGACTTCACCGGCAAGACCATAGCAGTACAGAATGCTTCACTTCAGCAGCAGCTTCGTGCGGCTCAGCTTCCTGATTCCACAGAGGAGGTAGTTACCAACCTCAACGATGCCATCATGATGCTGGCTACCGGTAAGGTAGACGGAGTAGCATCCGATCTGACCGTTGCTCAGCAGTACTGTGACAACTATCCTGATCTTGCCATCAGCGAGTACAGGTTCGAGTATGAGACCGAGGGACAGCGTGTGCTGGTTCCCAAGGGAGAGGATGAGCTCCTTGAGGCTATCAACGAGATCATAGCAGAAGTCAATGAGTCAGGCATCTACGCTCAGTGGATGGAGGAGAGCATAGAGCTTGCCACCTCCCTGGGACTTGAGGTAAATGGCTGATAGGCCTGTTTATCCTGAGCTTTAGGCATTTTGATAAGTGATTTTTGTCAGCCCGTGAGTCCTCACGGGCTGATGATGGGAAAAAGGGTAAAAATATATGAGCAATGTAGTAGATAATATAGTAAAGACCTGGACAAATTATCATCATCTGTTCATCCAGGGACTGGGTGTGACCATAGTACTCAGTATCATAACGGTCATCATGGGATCCATCTTCGGATTCCTGCTGATGCTGCTCCGCAGGAGCCGCTTCAACATATTCAGGTTCAGACCACTCAACTTCATAGCGGCCACATATATAGAGATCATCAGAGGTACGCCCATGCTCCTGCAGCTGTATTTCTTCTACTTCCTGCTGCCTGAGCTCCTGCCCTTCCTGGATCTCTCAAAGGTCACCTGCTGTGTGGTAGCCATGTGCGTAAACTCTGCAGCCTATGTCTCAGAGGTATTCCGAAGCGGCATAGAGGCAGTGGACAAGGGACAGACCGAGGCGGCCAGGTCCCTGGGACTGGATTCCAGACAGACCATGATACATGTGGTGCTGCCCCAGGCCATCAAAAATGTATTGCCTGCGCTCTGCAATGAGTTTATCATGATGATAAAGGACACCTCTCTGGCCTCCACCTTCTTCGTTGGAGAGCTGATGAGCGTGTACAGGACCGTATCAGGCATACTGTTCCTGACCATAGAGCCCCTTATCATAGTGGGTATCATATATTTCATAGTTACATTTGTACTGTCCAAGTTCGTAAGGCTTCTTGAGATGAAGCTGACCGTAGCATAAGAGGAGGCCGGTATGGAAGATAAAAAACTCACCATAAAGGATGGAGAAGAGATAATCAGGGTCGAAGGCCTGGAAAAGAGCTTCGGAAAGCTTCATGTACTCAAGGGCATTGACCAGGTCATCAGAAAGGGCGAGGTGGTATCGGTCATAGGTTCATCGGGAGGCGGAAAATCCACCTTCCTGCGCTGCCTCAATCTTCTCGAGACTCCTGAAAAGGGAAAGATATATTTTGAGGGAGTGGATATCACGGATAAAAATGTGGATATAAACCTCCACAGACAGAAGATGGGCATGGTGTTCCAGCATTTCAATGTGTTCCCCAACCTGACGGTGGAGGGCAACATCACCCTGGCGCCCACGCTCCTCAAGAAGAAGACCAAGGAGGAGGCCAAGGTCATGGCGGCCGAGCTCCTCAAGAGGGTAGGGCTTTACGAAAAGAAGGATGCCTATCCCCAGCAGCTCTCAGGCGGACAGAAGCAGAGGCTTGCCATAGTCAGGGCCCTGGCCATGGAGCCGGATGTCATGCTCTTTGACGAGCCCACATCGGCACTGGATCCCGAGATGGTCGGCGAGGTGCTGAACGTCATAAAGGAGCTGGTAAAGACTGGTCTGACCACTGTCATAGTTACTCACGAGATGGGCTTCGCAAGGGAGATATCCGACAGGGTGCTCTTCATGGACGGAGGCATCATAGTGGAGGAGGGCACTCCCGAGCAGGTGTTCGGCAACCCTCAGAACGAGAGGACTAAGGAGTTCCTGAGCAAGGTGCTCTATTGATATGTAATGTATGCGGCTCCAGCCATCAGGCAGGGCCGCTTTGTCATGCAAGGAGGAATATATGGACAAGAAAAAATATCAGGACTATATAGATGAAAGGGCGGACGTGATCTGCGATGCCTCGGATAAGATCTGGGGCTACGCCGAGCTTTCACTTCAGGAGTACAAGTCCTGTGAGCTTTACTGCGACATTCTCCGTAAGGAGGGCTTTGAGGTGGAGTGCCCCGTAGCGGGCATAGAGACTGCCTTCAAGGCAAGCTACGGCTCAGGCAGGCCTGTCATAGGCATACTGGCAGAGTACGATGCCCTTTCGGGGCTTTCTCAGAAGGCGGCTGCTACTCACCGTGAGGAGATAGTAAAGGGCGGCAACGGCCATGGCTGCGGCCACAACATGCTGGGAGCAGGCTCCATGGGCGCAGCCTTTGCAGTGAAGAAGTACCTTGAGGACAAGCCCGAGGGCTCAGGCACGGTCATATTTTTCGGCTGCCCCGGTGAGGAGGGAGGCGCCTCCAAGGCCTTCATGGCCAGGGACGGAGTATGGAAGGATCTGGACTGCGCCATAACCTGGCATCCCTCAGCCCTTACCTATGTGGACAGCGGCACCTGCAACAGCTGCATACAGACGGAGTACGCCTTCAAGGGCATAGCCTCCCATGCGGCAGGCTCTCCCGAGTACGGCCGCTCAGCCCTGGATGCTCTGGAGCTCATGAACATAGGCGTCAATTTCCTGCGCGAGCACATGCCTGACGAGGCCAGGATACACTATGCCATCACTGACGGCGGCGGAGCATCACCAAACGTGGTGCAGCCCCATGCCCAGGTGCTCTACATGGTGCGCTCCGTGCTCGTAAAGGATGCCCTCAAGCTTCAGGAGAGGGTGGACAGGATAGCAAACGGCGCTGCTCTCATGACCGACACGAAGGTGGTAAAGAAATTCATAGACGGCTGCTCAAATCTGGTGCCCAACAGGACCCTTCAGGAGCTGCTGTATCGTAACCTCGAGGAGGTGGGAGCTCCCAGATTTGACGACAAGGACAGGGAGCTTGCAGCTGAGCTTGTGGAGTCCTATGAGGTCAAGCATGAGGGCATGCCCGAGGGACTCAAGATAAGGGATGAAAAGATAAAGGAATATGTGATGGAGGCCTCTGAAAATGGCACCAAGCCCCTCAACGACTTCGTGGTGCCCTATGAGTACTCAGATGTCAGGGAGCCGGGCTCCACGGATGTGGGCGATGTAAGCTGGCTCACTCCCACGGCTCAGATATATGTGACCTGCTTTGCGGCAAATTCTCCAGGACACAGCTGGCAGAATGTCTCCTGCGGAAACAGCTCCATAGGACACAAGGGACTCCTTACCGCTGCAAAGGTGCTCTGCGGAGCGGCCATAGACATGTTCGAGGATCACAGCATCATCGATGCAGCCAGAGCGGAGTTTGCAAAGGCGGCAAAGGATGGCTATGTATGCCCCGTGCCTGCTGACGCAAAGCCCGTCATAAGCGGTGAGCTCATAGAGGTAGACTGAGGACATAAGGATGACAGCCATGAACAGAGAGGATATAGCCAGGGATTTTTATATAGAAGATCACGCCCTGCTTTACGGGCTCCTCGGAAAGTATGCAGAGAAGACCTGCGGTGAGGCGGGTCTTGAGGCCCTTGAAAAAGCCACAGTGCTCTATGGGCGTGAGAGAGGGCTGCGTATGGCCATGAGAGCCCAGCGAAACGGCGACGAGCTTAGCCCCAGGAACTACCTCATATATGGAGAATGGTCGGATGACCGTGGACTCTGCAGCTCCCGGCTGGTATCAGTCACACCTCAGTATAAGACCGAGAGCACGGCCTGCGAGTGGTGCCATACCTGGGAGAAGTACGGCCTCATGAGATATGGCAGGGTATACTGCACATACATAGACAGGAATCTGGTAAAGGGCTTCAATCCGGAAAATGAGCTTGGCATAGACGGCAGCCTGTCAAAGGGTGATCCCTGCTGCGGCTTCCACTGGATAGGCGTGGACTATAAGGATGAGGCTGAGCTTGAGGCGGACATGAAAAAGAAGGCCGAGCTTTCGGACAGCAATATAAAGGACTTCCTGTATCACACTGCCCATGTGTACAGTGCCCTCAGGCGCACCTTCCTTGTGGAGCTGGGACTTTCAGATGCCGCAAGCATCTGCGGAGCTGCCATGAGGGAGTATGCGGAGCGCCTTGGAAGCCACAAGGCTGCTGCCATACTTGCTGAGGCTGATCAGGATTTCCTGTCCATATGATCGGGGATCCTGGCAGTGGCCGGCTTACTGGGGACAGGAGCTGTCACCAAAGCATAGCTGTAAATAATTTATAAACTATTTGTTAAAAACATACCAATTTCATGGGCTTTCCTGTATAATCTTATGATAGCAGACAGGAGGTAGATACTATGGAGATCACCAAAGATATAAAATACGTGGGAGTGGATGACAGGAAGGTGGACCTTTTTGAGGGACAGTATCCCGTGCCCAACGGTATATCCTACAATTCCTACGTGATCATGGACCAGAAGACAGCGGTCATGGACACGGTGGATCAGAACTTCACCCATGAGTGGCTGGACAATATAGCAAAGGTGCTGGGTGGAAGAAAGCCGGATTATCTGGTGGTACAGCACATGGAGCCAGATCACAGCGCAAACATACAGAAGTTCATGGAGGTATATCCGGAGGCCACTCTGGTAGGCAACAAAAAGACCTTTGCCATGATAGATGCCTTTTTCGATCTGGACCCTTCCGTAAAGAGACTGGAGGTCTGTGAGGGCGATGTGCTCGACCTTGGAGAGCACAAGCTGAACTTCGTGTTTGCACCCATGGTGCACTGGCCCGAGGTCATGGTCACCTATGACAGCAGGGACAAGGTGCTTTTCTCAGCAGACGGCTTCGGAAAGTTCGGAGTGCCCTCAGCCGATGAGTCCTGGGACGATGAGTCCAGACGCTATTTCATAGGCATAGTGGGCAAATACGGCGCTCAGGTACAGGCCCTCTTGAAGAAGGCAGCAGGGCTTGACATAGCTATGATATGCCCGCTGCACGGCCCCGTGCTCAAGGAGGACCTGGGACATTATCTCAGCCTCTATGATACCTGGTCCTCCTATGCAGTGGAGGATGACGGCATAGTCATAGCATACACCTCGGTATACGGACATACCAAGAAGGCAGTGGAGCTCCTGGCTGAAAAGCTCAGGCAGAAGGGCTGCCCCAGGGTGGTAGTGCATGACCTGGCGAGGGTGGATGTGAGCTATGCAGTGGCAGATGCCTTCCGCTACGGAAAGCTGGTGCTTGCCACCACCACCTACAATGCGGACATATTCCCCTTCATGAGGAACTTCATAGAGCATCTGACAGAGAGGAACTTCCAGAACCGTACCATAGGTCTCATAGAAAACGGAAGCTGGGCTCCCATGGCTGCAAAGGTCATGAAGGACATGTTTGAGAAGAGCAAAAATGTCAAATGGCTCGACACCACGGTACACATAAAGTCCGCCATGAAGCAGGATACCAGGGACGATATAGAGAAGATGGCAGATGAGCTCTGCATGGACTATATCGCCCGCTCCGATGACATGGCCGACAAGCATGACATGAAGGCTCTATTCAAGATCGGCTATGGACTCTATGTGGTGACCTCAAACGATGGCACCAGGGACAACGGCTTTATAGTAAATGCGGTAAATCAGCTGACTGATAACCCCTACAGGGTGTCAGTGACCATAAACAAGGCCAACTATTCCCATCATGTCATAAAGCAGACCGGCATCATGAACCTAAACTGCCTGAGCGTGGATGCACCCTTCTCAGTATTCCAGAACTTTGGGTTCCAGAGCGGCCGCAACGTGGACAAGTTCAAGGATATCAAGCCCTTCCGCACGGACAACGGGCTGGCCTTCCTTCCTGAGTACATAAATGCAGTCATAAGCCTCAGGGTGGAGCAGTATGTGGATCTGGGTACCCATGGCATGTTCATATGTACCGTGGATGAGGCCAGGGTCATAAGCGATGCGGAGACCATGACCTACACCTTCTATCAGAATTATGTAAAGCCCAAGCCTGAGACCGAGGGCAAGAAGGGCTTCGTATGCAAGATCTGCGGATATGTGTATGAGGGAGATGAGCTTCCCGCTGATTTCATATGCCCTCTGTGCAAGCACGGAGCCGCTGATTTTGAACCCATAGGCTGATGATATAAGATGGCAGGCAGCTTTTGCATAAAGCTGCCTGTTTTATATATGGAGCAGCAAAAGAAAAGGAGGATATACATGGAACGCTTGCATGACGAAAGGATAAAGAGAGTAAGAGCCAGGATGGAGGAGGCGGGCATAGACAGGCTCATAGTGACCGACCCTCTGAGCATCTATTATCTGACTGATATAGAGGTGCATCCGGGAGAGAGGTTCTGGGCCCTTCTCATGAGCGTGGGAGGAGGACTGAGACTGTTTGCAAACAAGCTCTTCAGCCTGGGAGAGACCTCCATACCCGTTGAGCTCTTTGATGACAATGCCGACATAGCTCGGGTGGTAGCGCCTTACCTTCTGGGAGGTGTGATCGGAGTGGACAAGACTATGGCCGCCCGGTTCCTGCTTCCCATCATGGATGCCTGCGGAGAGGTGGACTTTGTGGTGGGCTCAGACTGTGTGGATGATGTGAGGGCCATAAAGGATGAGGCTGAGAAGCAGCTCATGCGCAGGGCCTCTGAGATAAATGATGCCTGCATGGAAAAGCTTGCGGCTTTCATACATGAGGGCGTGACCGAGAAGGAGTGTGCAGAGTATCTGGACAGCTGCTATGCAGGATATGCCGTGGACGGACTTTCCTTCCCTTCAAACATCTCCTTCGGGGCCAATGCGGCTGATCCCCATCACAGGCCCGATGATACGGTCATAAAGGAGGGGGACTGCATAGTCATAGACATAGGCTGCAGGAAGGACCATTACTGCTCTGACATGACCAGGACCTATTTCTGGAAGAAGGTGGATCCCAGGCATGCGGAGATCTACAACATAGTCCTGGAGGCAAACGAAAGGGCAGAGGCCCTTGTGAAGGCTGGCGTGACCATAAGTCGCCTGGATGATGCGGCCAGGGACCATATAGCCTCCTTTGGCTATGGAGAATATTTCACCCACAGGCTGGGGCACTTCATAGGCATGGAGGATCACGAAAAGGGTGATGTGAGCTCCGCAAATGACAAGGATGCCGAGCCTGGCATGATCTTTTCCATAGAGCCAGGTATATACATCCCCGGCGATATGGGCGTGCGCATAGAGGATCTTGTCATAGTTACAGAGGACGGCTGTGAGATACTCAATAATGTGGACAAGAGCCTGAGGGTGCTTGGAAACTGATAATACTGAAACGACAAAATAAGCTCCGGCCGTATATATCGGGCCCTTTGCCTCTGGGAGGCTGCAGACACCCGATCATATACGGCCGGAGCCTTTTATTTACCTTTTCCAGGCCCGGGGTCAAAGACTTACAGGCTTTCCCTCGTAGTAAAGCTTGCCGGTCTTTGGATCCTTTGAAAATCTTGAGAAGCAGTACTCCCAGACCATCTCACACTCTGATGGCCATATGGCGTGCACCTTGGTGTCGGTCTCCACAAGATGCATCATGGGGGCACCTTCTGAAGTCTTCAGAACAAAATGGTGGAAAAGTCCGTGACTGAAGCTGGCCGTGCTTCCGTCCTCTCCAAATCTGAAATCGGACCAGTCCTTATCGAGACCGTATCTGTGGCTCCAATGCTCTATAAGCTCTCTGGTGGTATCCACGGAAAAGCCTCCGGGGAAGTAGCCATCCTCAAGCCCCAGGTTTGCCATGACGGGAAGGGGAGAGCTGTCCGTTATGGTCCTTATCTCCTTTGACATGATATCAGGAGTGTTTGCAGAAAATGGAGCTACGGCAGCAAAATAATCAGGACGGTAGCAGGCGCAGGACCAGGCCATCATGCCTCCTGAGGACTGGCCTGAGGCATATATCCGGCTTGCATCCACGTTGAGATGCTCTATGATCCAGCGATACAGGTAGTCAAGGAACTGAAGCTCACCCGGTACGGTCTCAGAGGGGGAGCCTGAGTTCCAGCGGGTGCGGTGGATGTTTGAAAGTACCATGTCGCCGGCCTTTCTGGTACGATCATCATGGGATGCGCAGGGGCATATGAGTATGAAGCCGTGCTTTCTGGCCACTCTGGCCCAGCCTGAACGGTCGGGCATCTCTATGCCGAAGCCTCCGGCACCATGAAAGGCGATGACTGCAGGCACTTTTTCCTGAGGGTCCACAGTATCGGGGGTATATACCCACCAGAGTCTCTGATAAAGATCTGACCCGTCATCCTTAAAGCCTCCGGGGACCATCTCGCTGTAGAGCCTGAAGCCTCTTTCAGCCATGGGACCGTCATATCTCAGGAAGGCATTTGCATTGCCGGGATATCTGCCGTAGCCCAGGATATAGTTGAGGTAAAAGGTCCTGGAAGCAGCCTTGTTTACATAGTCCCTCCAGCTTTCCACAGTCAGAGCCACCTTGGCACAGTAGTCTTCATCCATGGAACCGCTGCCGTTTGGATCCGGCATATATACCTCATCGGCCCAGTCGGTGCTTACGGGATCTGGCTGGCTGTGGTCTGCAGCCTTGTAGTAGTCGAGCAGCCTTATGACAGCCTCAGCCTTTTCCTCTGCCACTGCCCAGAGCGGCAGCTGTATCTCAGATATGAGTACTCCCTTTACAGGGGAGGGAGTGGCCTCCAGAGAGACCTTCTCCTCCGCGCTCATGCCCTTGGTACCGAAGAGGGCAGTGCCTGCAAAGCTCTTGGGGTATCTGCGGCTGTATCTTCCCATGGGGCCCGCAGCATCACCATAGGCTATGGCAAAGAAATATGAGTTGAAGGATGAAAAATAGGGACGGGCATTGATCTGCTTTACGACAGCCGCCAGATAGTCAGTCTCATCCTCCTTCCAGGTCCCGGCCTCGGGCTCGAGGATCACCAGATAGAGGCCCAGCTCCTCAGCAAGCTCCTGCCAGCCACTTTCCCTAAGGAAATCTGCGCTGTCTGCTCCAGAGGGGGGCATGATAAATATGGTGGGCTGGCAGAACACACTGTTTTCCGGAAGATAGAGCATTGAGCGGCGGGGCGCTGCTCCTTCTCCCATGGAGCAGGGGAACTCAAAGTATCCCGCCGGATCCTGGCGGTAATAATCCGCAGGATCCAGCTTTAAAGTGGCGGCATCGGGTAGAGCCCTTGCCTTAAGCCTTTCTGTCATTTGTTACTCCTTATCTTATGACTCCGACCAGTATACCGGTCAGTATGATGACGATGTTCGTTACGAACTGTACCTTCATGCCCTTGTTGCAGTAGCTGTTGACATCCATGTCAAGGATACTGGTGCCTACATGGGTAGTAGCAGTAAAGGGTGAGCAGCCTGTAGCCAGGGACATGTTGCAGACGAAGGGAGCGATGACATCCGTGCCCGCAAGGCCGAACCTCTGTCCAACGGAGATCAGTACCGGATAGGTGGAGTTGTAGATCTTGTTGGGTATGAAGCGGATGACTGCTACCATGGACATGGCCAGTATGATATGGATGTATCTGGTCAGGAACTCAGGTATGTGAGTCACTATGGCATTTGCCAGGGCCTCGGTCATGCCGGTCTGCTGGAATATGCCTATGAAGAAGGATATGCCTATGAGCATCTGTATGGTGCCTGAAAATCTTCCGCCTGCCTTCTGTATCAGCTTCTGATGATCCTTGCCGGAAGGGTAGTTGACCAGGATCATGAGAGCAGAGGCAAATATGAAGATGAAATAAGAGGGCATGATGGAGGTGGCCAGTCCTGCTATGACGAGCAGGAACAGTATGAGGTTGAACCAGAAGAGCCTGGGTCTGGCCAGATCATTTTCCTTCTTTTCAGCGCTGCCCGCCTCATCGGCTGACCAGTCTATGGTCATGAGACCTCCGGACTTCTTATGCATATGGCCGAAGTAGATCCACTGAAGCACTATGGCAGGGATGAAGCAGAGAGATACGGGCATGAGCCTCTGGGAAAGCTCGAGAGCATCGACTCCTGCAAATACCGAGGAATTGACTACGGCTATGCCCCAGGGTACGAAGCACATGGCGGCTATGGCCGTCTGGGCTATGGTCATGGCTGCCACATGATCAAACTTCATCTTTTTGTATATGGGCAGCATGATGGGGAATACTATAAGGTAGGCGGTAACGACTGTGGCAGTCAGCATGCCCACTGCAGCTATGAGAGATGTGATGACCATGACCACATAGATGTTGAGGCGCCCGTGAGACAGCCTGAGGAGTCCCTGGATGAGGGTCTCGAACATGCCGGTCTCTGTCAGCATCGTAAAATAGATCATGGCGAAAAGCACCATGTAGCCTGCGGACTTCATAGCAGTATTGAGCTGAGTCATGACCATGTCAGATAGCTCTGTAATGCTATAGCCAAGCAGCAATCCGCATACGATGGGTACTATGCAGAGGACGAACTGATTCGGCAGCTTCTTGAAGAAGGCCGAAGCTATGGTGACGGCTACCATAAGTATGGCGATTAAAACAGGATCCATGATATACCTCCTTTGATTAAAAATAATTCATACTCATTTTTGAGTTCATGGATAGTTACGGTCATGAAAATGTACATATTTTACATGACATTGATTCAAAATCTCTAATATATTAGAGATTTTACCTGAATTTTAAGATGATGCTCTGAGATTGACAAGGACATTAATTTTATATAAGATTTAACTAAAATTTATATCAGAGGAGTAAAAAGATTGAATATCAGACCATATCAATATATCAGGGCCATATATGAGGAGGGCAGTCTGCTTGCAGCAGCCAGCAGGCTTGGAATATCCCAGCCTGCCCTGAGCCATTTCCTTTCTTCGGTCGAGGCAGAGGCTGGACAGAGGCTCTTTGAGAGGAATAACAGAGGACTCGTGCCTACCGGAGCGGGATGGATATATATAAGAGCTGCAGATGAGATAGAAAGGGTAAAGGCCCAGACCTATGGAAACATAAGACGGCTTTCAGGGGAAGTGAACAAAGGGCTGATCATAGGCTCCACCCCGCACAGGGGCATAGAGATATATTCGGGGCTGTATAAGATATTTACAGCCATCTACCCGCAGATACAGCTGACACTTAGAGAGGCTTATATGTCCAGGCTCCTTGATATGCTCAAGGATGGAAAGATAGACCTGATGCTGGGCTCTTCCTCTGACTTCAGACAGAAGGAGTGCAGGTTCCTTCGCTTTTTCAGGGAGGAGGTGGTGCTGGCCATATCAGAAAAGCATCCATTGGCTGAAAAAGCAGGCAGACCTCAGGATCTCAGGCCTGTACTTGAAGACCTCAGGGAGGTGGAGGACGTGCCATTTGTCATATCAGGACAAGGTTCTGCGATCCGCCGTATCAGCGATTCTGTTTTTGAAGCTCATGGGATATCGCCTACGGTCATATTTGAGACGGACAACATACCCTTAAGGAGTGGCATGATAAGCTCAAATCAGTGCATCGGCTTTTTACCTGCCACATATGTATACAGGGATACGAGCCTCAGATGCTTTTCCATGTCTCCCAAGGTATATATCTACTCTGGTATGTATCATCTGAATGAAAAAAGCCTCAACCGATATGAAAGGCACCTTATATATCTGGCCTATCAGTACAGCAAGAGCATAAGGCTCAACGAGAGGTTCCTGGACTATCCGGATCCTGCCGTGCTGGATATCATAAAAGAGTTTTCAGGGGGAGAAGATGGAGCTTAAGCAGCTTGAGTATATCGTGACCATAGCGGATGAAAGATCACTGACTAAGGCAGCTGAAAAGCTGTTTGTCTCAAAGTCGGCACTGAGCCTGCAGATATCACGGCTTGAAAGAGAGGAATGGCTTCCGCCTCTGTTTGTGAGGACCAGGAGAGGCTTAGCCCTTACAGATGCCGGCAGGATATATGTTACCGGGGCAAGGACCATACTCAATATCAACCAAAGAGCTGAGCTCCAGGCGAGGGAGCTCAGTGAGCATCGCTTCAAGCTCAGGATAGGAGTGGCTCCGGTGGCAGAGACCATGTTCCTGACTAGGGTGGTGCCGGAGTTTTACAGCCGGTTTCCTAATATCAGACTCGAGATACGGCTCTGCAATGCAGATCAGGCCAAGGAGGCCATAAGACTTCATGGCATGGATATGGCACTTGTCATAGACAGTCAGCCTGAGTATTCGCTCTTCAGATCGAGGTTGCTCTCAAGGGAGACAGTGCTGTGGGTATCAGGAGATGATTTCAGCATGGATCCTCATGTGGCACCTCGTATCATGCCGCCTGCAGGAACTTACTGGAGGGCTACATGCGACAGCCTGGCTGCCAGAGAGGGCATGGAGGGAGAGATACTGTGTGAGACCTCGGATCACAGGAGCGTATGCGAGCTCCTTCGCAGCATGCCGGTGACTGCTCCAATGCTTCGCAGCCTGTTCCTGTCGGAAACAGGGCTCAGATCACATGCCCTGAACTATACCTATCCCTACTACATATCTGTCATAGGAGCAATCGACAGGCCTGAGCAGCAGGAGCTTACTGCACTTGAAGAGATCATAGCATCGAGATTCCTGAAACTACAGTCCCAAGATCCTTTAAAAGAACTTGACGAAGCCCGGGGCGAGTCCTAATATATCGTTGGTATGACTACGAGGCTTGATTCAGATGATATAAGAGGACTTGTCCTGGGACTGGCGCTGCCCAGCATGGTGGCCCAGTTCGTAAGTGTGCTGTACAGCATAGTGGACAGGATGTATATAGGTAACATAGCCGTCATAGGTGAGACCGCGCTGGCGGGAGTGGGAGTCTGCGGCCCCATATTGACCATGATATCTGCCTTTGCCTCACTCATAGGCATAGGCGGCGGACCGCTGGTCAGCATAAGGCTGGGACAGAAGCGGGAAAGGGATGCAGAGGACATAGTGTCTGACTGCTTCATTTTCCTTAGCGTCATATCGGTGCTGGTCATGGGCCTTTCCTTCCTCCTGAAGGACAGGCTGCTTTTGTGGTTCGGCGCTTCTGAAGCCGTATTTCCCTATGCTGACGAATATATGAGCTGGTATCTGAGCGGCACGGTCTTTGCCCTGCTCTCTACCGGCATGAATCAGTTCATCATATGCCAGGGCTACTCAGGCACGGCCATGCGCTCGGTGCTTCTTGGAGCAGTACTCAACATAGTCCTGGATCCCATCTTCATATTTGTATTTTCCATGGATGTGAAGGGAGCTGCCATAGCTACGGTGCTTTCCCAGCTTGCCAGCTGCATCTATGTGCTGGGCTTCCTTTTCGGACCGAAGACAAGGCTCCGCATACATATAAGGCGTCCCGCCCTCAGGAATTTCAAAAATGTCTGCAGGCTCGGACTGACACCCTTCCTTATCATAGCCTTCGACAATGTCATGCTCATATCACTGAATGCCATGATCACGAAGTACGGAGCAGGAGCAGAGGGCGACATGCTCCTTTCCTGCAATACCATACTTCAGTCCTTCATGCTGATCATAACCATGCCTCTTGGGGGCATAACCGGAGGCACACAGACCATACTCGGATATAACTATGGCGCCGGCAGGCCCGACAGGATAAGGCAGGCCCAGAGATACATCATGGTCCTGGGATTCGTGTTCTGCCTCATCATGTTCATCATAGCCCAGACCGTGCCTGACATCTTCATAAGGATTTTTACCAGGGATGTGGAGTACATAGAGCTGACCAGGCAGATCACCAGGATCTATACCCTCGGGGTGCTGCTCCTTCCCTTCCAGTATGCGATCACTGACGGCTTTACGGGCATGGGTATATTCAAATATGCATTTGCCCTGTCTGCATGGCGCAAGATCATATATTTTGCCTGCGTGTTCCTGATACCACCGGCCTTCGGCGTGAGGAGCATATTTTACTGTGAGCCCCTGTCAGACACCATAGGGCCCATAGTATCTATAGTAGTGTATATGACCCTGGGCCAGAGGCTGCTTCGGCGGCTGAGTCCGGATCGGGAAAATGGGTAAATGCCGACCGACATCGATCTGTACGAAAGGAAGATGAAGATGGAAAACAGAAAAAATGTGCTCATCCAGATATTTATATCAACGCTTTATCTGAGCGCCTTCACCTTTGGGGGAGGGTATGTCATAGTGACATTGATGAAGAAGAAGTTTGTGGATGAGTATCATTGGATAGAGGATGAGGAGATGCTGGATCTCATAGCCATAGCCCAGTCCTCGCCGGGAGCCATAGCTGTAAACGGTGCCATAGTAGTGGGCTACAAGCTGGCAGGCATGATAGGGGCTTTGGTAGCCATAGTCGCTACCATCATCCCGCCCTTTGTCATCATTTCCCTTATATCAGTATTTTACGAGGCCTTCAAGGAGAGCTTCCTCATAAGCCAGCTCCTGATGGGCATGCAGGCCGGAGTGGGAGCTGTCATAGCCTCGGTAGTATGCGACATGGGAGCCGAGGTGCTTCATGCAAGGAAGATATCCTCTGATATCATCATGGCAGCAACATTTATAGCCACCTGTGTCTTTGGAGTCAGTGTTATATATGTCATACTCGTATGCATAGGCATAGGAGTCATAGAGGCCCTGGCCTTTGGAAGGAGGGAGGAGAGATGATATATCTTGAGCTTTTTCTCAGCTTCCTGCAGATAGGTGCCTTCAGCTTCGGTGGAGGCTATGCGGCCATGCCGCTCATACAGGACCAGATAGTGACGAAGCACGGCTGGCTCGATATGGCTGAATTTACGGATCTCATAACCATATCCCAGATGACGCCGGGCCCCATAGCCATAAACTCAGCTACATTCGTAGGCATAAAGATAGCCGGCGTAACCGGGGCGCTGGTGGCCACCATAGGCAGTATACTTCCGTCCTGTATCATAGTGACCCTGCTTGCCAGGCTGTATCTCAGATACAGGAACCTGGAGCTCCTTCAGCGTGTGCTCACGACCCTGAGGCCTGCAGTAGTGGCCATGATCGCCTCGGCGGGCATATCCATACTCATCACTGCCTTCTGGGGCAGCGATGGCATCATCTCGCTCCCGGATACGGATCTGATCATGGTGGGCATATTTATCATTTGCTTCCTGCTCCTTCGCAGGACTAAGCTGAGCCCCATAGCCGTCATGGTGCTGGGAGGAGTGCTGAAGCTTCTGAGTGCGATGCTGTTTGGTGTAGGGCAGATATCTATCTGAGCAGCCAGTCCAGGACATAAAGCTGTTTTATGCCATTGTGTGAGACAAGAGGGCCATAATCCATGGTGAGCAGATATTTTGGATTGTGGTCCTTTATGGCGTCAAGAGGTGAAAGTTCACGTTCGAGAGTCCTGCCATCTGCGTCCACAAGAGTATAGGCGACCTGATAATATTCTTCACCTTCTTCTCCTACAGCTATAAAGTCGACTTCGGACTGATCGACCTTTCCTACATATACCTCATAGCCTCGCCTGAGCAGCTCCAGATAAACTACATTTTCCAGTATGTGCCCGGCATCAGCCTTTTTTGATCCAAGTACATGATATCTGAGCCCAAGGTCTGCAGCATAATATTTATCTCCTGATCTGAGATACTGCTTGCCCTTGATATCATAGCGGCTTGCACGGTAAAAAATGAAGCTTTCAGTAAGTGCATCGAGATAGTTTTCAACAGTATGAACGGATATCTTCCTTCCTGCTGATGTCATGGTATCGGCTATCCTTTTGCAGGATACAGGATTTCCGATATTGTCAAATAGAAAACGTGCAACACTTTTAAACATCTCCACATCAGAGATATGCCTGCGAGAGATGATATCTTTGACTATAATAGAGTTATAGATGCCATCAAGATACTGACGTATGTCTCTGGGCCTTTCGAGCTCCAGTGCATAAGGGAAGGAGCTGTTGTGGATATAATCCTGATAAAGATGCTCAGGATCTGAAGTTTTATCGCGTGCAGAAACATATTCCTTGAAGGACAGTGGAAGCATCTTTATCTCTACATATCGACCTGAAAGCAGGGTAGCAAGCTCTCCTGACAGAAGGTAGGCATTGGACCCTGTTATATACACATCACAGTTATCCTTAATATATAATGCGTCCACTGCCTTTTGAAAATCTTTGACTCTCTGCACCTCATCAAGGAATATATAGTTCATCTGATCTTTGAGGATCTTGTTGTTTACAAAGGAATAAAGCTTTCGGTCATCATCGATATCCGCAAGATCGCCATCTTCCAGATTGAGAGAAAGGATCTGCTCTTTTCGTATACCTTGCTGCAAAAGGAGATCCTTATATAGTTCAAAGAGAGTGGACTTACCGCATCGTCTTATGCCGGTAACGACTTTGATAAGTTTTTTGTCTTTTAAGCTGATAAGGTCGTCCAGATATTCTTTCCTCGGTATCATGATCGTGCCTCCTTTTGCATTCATTGTATCAAATTTGGGCAAAAAAACAAGACTGTTTGCAATGAACTGCAAATTTTGTGGAGTTAGAGTGGAAAATTGAACTGCACTGCAAATGACTATATGTGATCATTATGATTGTATACGATATAATGAAAAAGCACTAACCGCCAAGCCAAAGGAGTTAGTGCTTCTTTTAGAAACAATTTATTCCAAGGCTGACCGCTACCGGTGACGCCTTTATCATCTTTATTATAGGTAACCTATGAGCTTTTGTCAAATGCTAGTATGATTATGATGGAGTAAACCTATCGTCAGTCAAAGAAAGAGGAAGCCAACGCTTGACATATCATACATTGCCTGGCAGGTTTTCCTTGATCAGGATATCTATATCCGTATAATAATATTCCTCCTCAGGTTTGATACCCATGGCTATGTAATTGAACAGGAGCTCAAGGGGCTTAGAACCCTGCTTTTCCGGCTGCTGACAGATGGCAAAGGATATGATATCGTTTTTGAGCATCTCTACAGTGGTGGGGACGCTGTCAAAGCATATGACCTTGGGCCGCCTGTCCGGAGGCAACAATTCTACAGCGCGACATGCGCCATAGACTCCTGCTGACGCAAGGAAGATAGTGTCTATGTCGGGATTTGAGGAGAGCATTTCATTGGTAAGAGCGAAGCTCTGGAACTCATCGTCGGTATTTTCAGCTATGTAAGGTATGCTTATGCCTGGAGCCTCGGTCTTGCAGAAGTCAAGAAAACCGCGAAGCCTTTCGCTGTGGCACAGGATGTTGTAGCTTCCCAGAAGGACGCCTACAGTGGCTTTGCCGTTGGAGATCTGCTTTGCAAGATAGGCTGCGGTTCGCCCGCCCTTTATATAGTGGCTTCCAACATATGCCAGCCGCCCTGAACCCAGGATGTCGGAGTTGGCGGTTACTACCGGAATACCCTTGTCCGTGATCTCTCGTATTTTCTGACGCGCATTTTCAGTATCAAATCCGCATATGGCTATACCTTGCACACCCTTGTTTATAAGATCATCTACGATGACGTTCTGACGGTCCTGGTCAGAGAAGTCGCTGTATACGGTCTCTACGTCTACTCCATAATCCGCAAGCTCTGAAGCCTTGCTTTTGATGCCGGCCTCCACCTGTGAAAAAAACACATTTTTTTTAGGGTCAAAAAGAATGTATGCAAGCTTTAAATCAGCCTTTCGGACAGACAACAGCTTTGCGGTCTTGTTCGGGACATAGTTAAGAGACTTTGCTATGTCCAGGATCCGTTTGGCTGTTTCCTGGTTGACCTCGCCTCTGTTGTTCAATACTCTGTCGACAGTGCCCCTGGAAACCCCGGCAAGCTCTGCGATCTGCTTCATGGTAGCCATATTACCTTATTTAACCCCCATTATATTAAATTTATCATAGCATAGGACATGAGAAAAAAGAAGGGAAAAATGAAAGATATTTCTCTTCGTGCACGTGCACTAACATATCAAAAAGATATTAGTGAAAATACACAAATAATAAGATATAAATATAGTAAAACTGTAGAAAATGCAATTATACTATTGCAAAAAACAGGTATATGAGATATAAACGAATTAACGTACACGAGCACGGAACTCTTTTAAATCTAAATAGGAGGTCAAATGATATGAGCGAGATATTCAAGGGCATCCCCAAGGTAAGCTATGAGGGACCCGAGTCCAAAAATCCCCTTGCATTCAAGTACTATGATGCAGATAGGGTGATCCTTGGAAAGAAGATGAGTGAGCACCTGCCCTTTGCCATGGCATGGTGGCACAACCTTTGTGCAAACGGTACCGACATGTTCGGAACCGGCACGGCTGACAAGAGCTTTGGATCAGCCCTTGGCACCATGGAGCATGCTCATAAGAAGGTAGATGCCGGCTTTGAGTTCATGCAGAAGTTGGGTATCGAGTATTTCTGCTTCCACGATGTGGATATAGCACCTGAGGATCAGGACATCAACAAGTGGCAGAAGAACCTGGATGAGATCAGTGATCATATCCTTGAGAAGTCAAAGGAGACAGGTATCAAGGACCTCTGGGGAACTGCAAACATGTTCAACAATCCCCGCTTCATGAATGGTGCCGGCAGTTCCAATTCAGCAGACGTGTTCTGCTTTGCAGCAGCTCAGGTCAAGAAGGCTCTGGACCTGACCGTAAAGCTTGGTGGCAGAGGCTATGTATTCTGGGGCGGCAGAGAGGGCTATGAGACCCTTCTCAATACTGATGTGAAGCTGGAGCAGGAAAATATAGCCAAGCTCATGCACATGGCTGTTGATTATGGCCGCAGCATAGGCTTTACAGGTGATTTCTACATCGAGCCCAAGCCGAAGGAGCCCATGAAGCATCAGTACGATTTCGATGCAGCTACAGCTATCGGATTCCTTAGGCAGTATGGCCTTGACAAGGATTTCAAGCTCAACATAGAAGCAAACCATGCTACTCTTGCAGGACATACGTTCCAGCATGATCTCAGGATCGCAGCTATCAATGGTATGCTGGGAAGTATAGATGCAAACCAGGGAGATTATCTCCTTGGATGGGATACGGATGAGTTCCCCTTCAATGTATATGAGACTACCCTTGCAATGTATGAGGTGCTGAAGGCCGGTGGAGTTACTGGAGGCTTCAACTTTGATGCCAAGAATCGCAGGCCCAGCTATACCATGGAAGATATGTTCTATGGATATATCCTTGGCATGGATAGCTTTGCGCTTGGCCTTATAAAAGCAGCAGAGATCATAGAGGATGGAAGGATAGACGAGTTTATAAAGGAGCGCTACAAGAGCTACAGTGAAGGCATAGGAAAGAAGATCAGAGATGGAAAGACTGATCTCAAGGAGCTTGCAGAGTATGCATCTAAGCTTGGCACACCTGCACTTCCCGGAAGCGGAAGACAGGAATACCTTGAGAGCGTTTTCAACAGCGTGATGTTTAAGTAATCAGGAGGAAGGTATGTCATATATAGGAGCGGATCTCGGCACATCATCACTGAAGCTTCTACTCATGGATGAGGATGGAAGCATACTTGCATCAGTCTCCAAAAGCTATCCGGTCTACTATCCCAATCCGGGATGGAGCGAGCAGGATCCAGAGGACTGGATCACTGCCTTCAAATCCGGAATCAAGGAGCTCCTTAAGGGGCAGGATAGCAAAGCCGTCAGGGGTATAGGCTTTGGCGGACAGATGCATGGACTTGTCATACTGGATGCAGATGATAAAGTGATCCGCAGGGCTATACTCTGGAATGATGGGCGTACGGAAAAGGAGACTGAGTATCTTAATGAAGAGATAGGCAGGGATAAGCTTTCCAGGTATACGGCCAATATAGCCTTTGCCGGGTTTACCGCTCCTAAGATCCTCTGGCTCAGGAACAATGAGCCGGAAAGCTATAAGCGCATCAAAAAGATAATGCTTCCAAAGGATTATCTGGTATACAGGCTGACAGGGATACATGCAACAGACTATTCTGATGCTTCCGGCATGCTGCTCCTTGATGTGGAGCACAGATGCTGGTCCAAAGAGATGTGTGATATATGCGGCATCAGTGAAGACATGCTCCCCGGGCTTTATGAAAGCTATGAAAAGGTGGGGACACTGCTTCCTCGGTACGAGTCAGAGTTTGGGGTAAAGGACGTGACAGTGGCAGCAGGTGCAGGAGACAATGCGGCTGCGGCAGTCGGGACCGGTACTGTAGGAGAGGGTGCGTGCAACATATCTCTTGGAACATCGGGCACCATATTTATATCAGGGAGCAGCTTCAGAGTAGACAGCTTCAATGCCCTTCATTCATTTGACCATGCGGACGGCGGATATCATCTTATGGGGTGTATGCTTTCTGCCGCATCATGCGCAGGGTGGTGGATGGACAAGGTGATAGAGTCAAAGGACTTTGATGCCGAATGTGAAGGCATGGAGCAGAGACTTGGAAGGAACGATGTGTATTTCCTGCCCTACCTGATGGGAGAAAGGTCGCCGTTAAATGACGTCAATGCAAGGGGTGTATTTCTTGGATTGACTCCTGAGAGTGACAGGAAGGACATGCTTCAGGCCATATTTGAGGGAGTAAGCTTTGGACTCAGAGACTGCCTCGAGGTAGCCCGAAAGCTTGGACTGGATGTGAAGAGCAGCATGGTATGCGGCGGAGGAGCCAAGAACAGGCTCTGGCTGAAGATACTTGCCAATGTGCTCAACATAAGGCTGACCATACCTGCATGCGAGGAAGGACCCTCCATGGGAGGCGCCATGCTTGCCATGGTCGCTTGTGGAAGGTTCGGAAGCGTGAAGGAAGCATGTGAGAGCATAGTATCTGTAAAAGGAATCATTGATCCTGATATGGGATTAGCAAATATGTATGATCATAAATATAAAAAGTGGAAAAAAATATATCCCGCATTGAAACTATTATTCAATGATCACAATTGAACTTCTTATTTTTGATTTGGACTTGCTAAGGAAATTAAGAAAGAAGGGAGGAGGATTAAAATATTTTGAAAAACCTTAGCAAATTCCAATATCAACTTTCATATACGCGGGAAAAACAAGCTGAAACATAATTGATTATTGGAGGTTGTTATGAAAAAAAGATTATCTACTATATTAGCGATGCTTCTTGCTATATCAGTATTATTAAGCGCATGTGGGGGGGGGTGAAACCCAGGAAGAGGCTGCTGTAGCAGAAAGTTCAGAGCAGCAGGAAGATCCGGTAAGGGCATATTTTGTTACCATAGTTAGTGGAGGTGTAGCTTGGGGAGCTGCGGAAGTAGGATTTAATGATGCGTGCAGTGAACTTGGATGGGATGGACAGTTTTGCGCTCCTACGACAGCAAATGATCAGCAGCAGGTAATTAACTTACTGGAAACAGCAGTAACTGATGAAGCGGATGTAATTATTGCTTGTATATCAGATAAGGAAATGGCATCAGATGTTCTTTCCAGAGCGAGGGAACAGGGGATAGCAGTTATTACAACAAATACAAAAGTTGGAGAAGAGTTATCTGATGCGTGGATAGGAACAGACCCTGTAGGAATGGGACAGGCACAGGCTTCAGTTGTATTGGAGGAAGCTGAGAAAAAAGGACTTGAAAATATAACTCTCGCATATATACAGACAAGGCTTAGCTCTACTACACAGAATGAGCAGTATGCTACGATGTGTGAGGAAATAAAGAAAGTTTATCCTGATGCGCAGTTTATTCAGGATGAATGTAATTCAAATGCACAGGTGGCATCAGATAAGGTCGCTGCATACCTGGCAGCATATCCGGAGCTAAATGTTATAGTTTCTATGGATGGATATGGAAGTCCTGGAATAGCAAATTATATTGAAGGCGAGAATCTTCAGGATAAGCTGATAGCTATAGGTGTTGATGATTCACCAGAGATATTAGACTTTGTTGAATCAGGTGCATTGAACTGCACGATAGCACAGGATTTCTATAAGATGGGAAATGAAGCTTGCTTCTTAGCACAAAAGGTACTTAATGGCGAAGAGATCGATTACGACAATGATTCAGGTACAATAATAATATATCCTGAGGATTGCGCTGAGCATCTTGAGCTTCTTAAAGAAAGAGGACTTGCTGAATAAGCTTGACTAAACCAATGAGAGGGCTGTTGCTTCGGCAGATGTTCCTGCCTGTTGCAACAGCCCACTTTTAAGAATCGTTTGTATAAGGAGTGGGCGTATATGAATGGAAAACAGAAAAATGCTTCTTTTGTAAAAAAAGCATGGTCAGTGATTATGAGCAGAAGAGAGGTTGGAACCATCATTCCGCTTATAATAATGGTAATAGTAATAAGTTCGGTCAATATTAAGTTCTTGGCTATCGGAAATCTACTTGATGTATTAAGAACAGCTACCTATTCTTTCATAGTAGCAATCGCTTTAACATTTTTGATGATCACAGGGGGTATGGACCTTTCTATAGGTGCAGTAACAAGCTTTGGCGGTGTCGTTACGGGATTTGCTTTAGTGGCTGGAATTCCAGTGCCTGTAGCAATACTCCTGGGAATTTTATCTGGAGCTGTTGTAGGTCTGATAAAGGCATTTTTCGTTATTGGCCTTGATCTTCCTCCGTTTATCGTAACTTTGGGCATACAATATGCTATCAATGGTCTGATCAATGTCCTTACTGAAGGAATGGCTATTACAGGATTTCCTCAGTCATTTAAGGAGATTGGACAAGGAGCTATATTTGACAAGTTATATTTTACTATAATTATCGCTGTTGTATTAGGAGTTATCTTTCATATTATTTTAACTAAGTCAAAATTTGGAAGAAGACTGATAGCGGCAGGCGGAAATTCAGAAACAGCATATCTTGCAGGAATAAATGTAACTAGGATAAAGATGGGAATGCACGTTTTGGTTTCAGTGTTTGCAGCTTTAGCTGGTGTACTTATGGCTTCAAGATTTGCAAGTGCTTTGCCTGCAGTTGGATCAGGAACTGAACTTACTATAATGGCTTCTGTAATAATAGGGGGAACAAGTACATTTGGTGGTAGTGGTTCAATATGGGGAACAGCGATAGGATGTCTGCTCCTGGCAGTTATCACGAATGGGCTGGTCCTTATGAGAGTCTCAAGCTATTGGCAGAATCTGATATTTGGAATAATTCTTTTACTTTCGATCGTATTGGATAAATATCGTCAGAAGACAAGTGAGAAGAATGCGTGAGGATAAAAAGATGAGTGAAAGTATTTTGGAAATGAGGAATGTGACAAAAACATTTCCAGGAGTAAAAGCTTTATCAAATGTCAATCTGGATCTTAAGAAAGGCGAGATACTTGGAATCTGTGGTGAAAATGGTGCGGGAAAATCAACATTGATGAAAGTTTTAAGTGGAAGTTTTTCTGCGAACCAATATGAAGGAGATATCCTTATAAATGGTAAAGAGGTAAGGTTTGATTCTGTTGCTACAGCACAGTCTTATGGGATCGAAATGGTTTACCAGGAGATCAATATGCTTATGATGTGTACAGTGGCAGAAAATATCTTTATAAATAATATTCCTGGAGAGGGTAAATTTGTTGATTTTAAAAAGCTATTTAAAGATACTCAGGAGTTGCTGGATTATGCAGGATTGACTGATATATACCCTAAAGAGATAGCGCACAATTTGAATAGTGGACAGATGGCTATGGTCTCGCTATTAAGGGCTTACGCTAAAAATCCCAAGGTGTTGGTGCTTGATGAACCGACTGGAGCATTGACGAACAATGAGGTAGATATCCTTATGAGGATACTTAATGAGCTGAGGGATAAAGGCGTTTCGTGTATTTATATTTCTCATAAGCTTGAAGAGATATATCGTATATGCGATAGAGTAATGGTTATGAGAGATGGAGAAGTCGTTGGGACT
Organism: uncultured Lachnospiraceae bacterium; assembly: GCA_944380315.1. GTDB lineage: Bacteria > Bacillota > Clostridia > Lachnospirales > Lachnospiraceae > Avilachnospira. The sequence goes on along the minus strand of CALWHG010000002.1, from coordinate 2,683 downwards.
CATTTGATAAATGAAGTCAGAGAAGATGAGCTTATCGAAGAAATGATCGGACGGAAGGTCGTAAACCTTTATCCAAAGGAAAGTGTGGAGATAGGAGAAGAGGTTTTCAGAGTGGAAGATATAGTAGTTCCCCATCCGACCATCAAGAATAGAAATATCGTAGATCATGTTTCATTCAAACTGTATAAAGGAGAGATTTTGGGCATCGGGGGTCTGGTAGGCGCAGGAAGAAGTGAGATATTAGGTGCGATATTTGGACAGATAAAAAAGGGAGTAAGTAAAAAAGTCTTCGTAAAAGGAAGAGAGGTTACTATCAATTCTCCGGCAGATGCGATGGAAGTGGGAATTGGGTTTGTAACCGAAGAGAGGAAACAAAATGGAATAATATGGATGCTGAGTATAAAGGATAACATAGTTCTTGCGAGCTTAAACGATCTGCCAGGAAAGGTATTTGTTGACAATAAAGTGGAAGAATCTAGGGCGCAGGAACTATATGATCAGCTCCATATTAAAGCCCCCTCAATCAATACAAAGGTGGTTTCTCTTTCGGGAGGAAATCAGCAGAAGGTAGTTATATCAAAATGGCTATTGAAAAAACCGGATATATTGCTGATAGATGAACCTACAAGAGGAATAGATGTTGGAGCAAAAGCTGAGATATATAAGCTGATGAATGAACTGACGCAAAGTGGAATCTCTATCATCATGGTAAGTTCGGATATGCCGGAATTGGTAAATATGAGTGATAGGTGTCTTGTGATCAGCAATGGAAGAATAACTGGTGAGTTGTCAAAGGAAGAGATATCTGATACTGCGGTAATGAAAGCTGCGATCATGTGAGCTAGAAGGGAGTAAGATCATGGAATGCAATAGTATTTTGCCATCTATACATGCTATGCCTTTAGTTGAAGGGCCAATCCCTATTACAGCTGAGAGCTATCCATTTTGCGATATGATGCATAGTAGAGTCCCGTTGGATGTAACCAAATATGATTATATTGAAGAGGAATACTTCGTTTCAGGAAAAGCCAATATATATGATGCTGAAGACGGAGAGCTTAAGGTCTTTAATTCTGATATAAATTATAAAACAAGAGTTATAGTCAGAAAACCAAAGTCGAAGGAAAAGTTTTCCGGAAGAGTCTATTTTGATATACTAAATGCAACGCAAAATTATGATATTGAGGATCTTTGGCACAGGATATATCTATGGTGTATGGAAAATGGCCATGGGTATATAGGAATAACTTCAAAACCAATAAATGTTCAGAGTCTAAAGAATTTTGACTATAAAAGATATGCCAGTCTGGACTGGGGATCTTCAGAGAGTGTACCTCAGCCTGCACCATTTATAAATGGATCCATACCAGGAACAGAAGAGGGACTCATATGGGATATGCTTGGGCAGGTGGCGGAATATATCAGAAATGGTGAAAATGTAATATTTGATGGATGCAAGGTCGAATATCTGTGTCTAACTGGACAGAGCCAAAGTGGATCTTATATCAATACTTTTGTTCAGTACTTTGATAAATATGTGAATGGAGAAGATAAGAAAACTTTTGATAGCTATTTAAATATCGTAGGAGTGCCCCTTGGACGCGAGCTCCGTCAGAAGGAGTTAGGCATGGATAAAAACATGGGGAAAAGAGGTGCTGTAAAAAGCTCAGTGCCATTCATAATGATATCCAGCGAAGGTGACTTGACATTATTTAAAGACAGAGGCTCTGGTATCCTGCCGACTAACTGTGATGATGAGTATAAATGTAGATATTATGAGGTCTCAGGTTCGCCACATACAGATGTGGATTGTCCTATATTATCTGCTGACTCAGAGATAGAAAAAGCAGGAAGGATACCTCAGCCAATGAATGATAAAATCAGAGAGACGTTGAATTTCTTCCCTCTTGCATGTTATATCAATGGATTCCTTGAGAAACTATATATTTGGAGTACAAATGGCGAAGCACCAGATATAATAGAACCAATAGAAAGAGACAGCGATGGAAAACTGGTAAGAGATAAATTTGGCAATGCAGTAGGCGGTTTTAGATCTCCTTACCTTGATATCCCTGCTGGTACTTATGATGGTTATAGTCCTGTAGATGGAATCAGTGGAACGTTTTCTAAGTTTAGTTCTGAACAGATGAAGGACCTTTACGGAAGTAAAGCAGAATATATGAAACTATTTAAGGATTCGTTATTAATGCAGATCAAAGACGGCTTCTTATATTCCGGAGATGCAAAGAGAATGTATGAGGATATGGATTCCAGGATAAATGACTTTTAACATTATTTAGATAGGAAGGATGGGGCTGTTACAAAATAGATGAGTAAACATCTATGGAGCAACAGCTCCTTTTTGCGTAAAACAGAAAATGGATTCTGAAGAGTCCGTATTGTTGGAGAATAATGACAGTAAAAATATAAAATAATAACAGTATTAGCTTTTTTAGAAATCTGATATTGATATTCAATAACTTATAAGTTATAATCAGATTGATTATTATAGGGAGAAGTTTTATGTATGAAATCCTATTCTTTAAGGACAGGAATGGAAGAGAGCCAGTGAAGGAATATATTCTGGAGCTTTCACTGAAAAAAGATAAAAATAGCAGGATCAATTTTAACAAGATCAGTGACTATATAAAAGCATTATCAGTTTACGGAACTCGTATAGGTG
>CALWHG010000001.1 GCA_944380315.1 uncultured Lachnospiraceae bacterium | reverse complement strand
ATGTTCTGCTATATACCTCTTAAAGGAAGGCGCAGACTTATCTTCACCACCCTTGACCTCGATAGGGATGATCTCCGTGCCATTTTGCAGCACGAAGTCTATCTCCCCTGCTTTGTCTGAATAATAGCGTGGCTCCACCCCAAATTGGCCTCGAAGCTGTTGCAACACATAGTTTTCGGTCAGCGGTCCCTTGAATTGATAGTCGGCCTTGAGCAGGATGGCACTGTTTTCTATACCGGCCATATGCTTGAGCAGACCGGTATCAAAAAGAAACAGTTTGAATTGATCAAGCTTATCAAAGGCAGGAAGCGGATGCTCCATCCTGGAGACATTGTAGATGCGATTGAGCATGCCCGCTGATACGAGCCATTCTATCGCTTCTTCAAAGTCCCTCGCTCTTCCTCCCTGTCGTACAGCACCATATACAAACTTCTCATTGGACTTGGCCAGTTGAGAGACGATGCTGCGAAATACCATCAGGAGGCGTCCGCTGTTCACCTTTCCGTTGTGCTTGCCAAAGTCATTTTCATAGATCTCCACAAGCTCTCTTTGTATCCTTGAGATCTCCGCCGGATCCTTATGCTCCGTCCACGAAGCTACGCACTCCGGCATCCCGCCGATGATCAGATAGTTGTTATAGACGTCAAGCAAGCGATTGTGGAAGATCTCCTCGATCATCTGATCCTTTTTAATACTTTCGTAGTAAGCGAAAAGTACTGGATCGGTTGCTTCCAGAAACTCATCAAAGTAAAGAGGATACAGATCGATCAGATTTACCATTCCCACCGGATAGGACTTCGGCTGAGCAAGCAGTGTTCCGAGCAGGCTTCCAGCAGCAATGATGTGATAGGCATTTGCCTTTTCCTTAAAATATTTAAGCGCATTGAGTGCATCAGGACACTCCTGTACTTCATCGAAGATAATAAGTGTCTCCTCTGGCAGTATCTTTTCTCCGGCTATCATGGAAAGCAACTCAATGATCCTATGCGGGTTCTTGTTCGTCTCAAAAACAGATCTCAACTCATCTTCTTCATCAAAGTTGAAGTAAACATAATTCTCATAGCAGCTCTGTCCAAACTCCTTCATGAGCCAGGTCTTTCCAACCTGGCGTGCACCTCGAATGATCAAAGGTTTCCGTTCAGTAGATTCCTTCCACGTTACAAGTTGAGAAAAAGCGCTTCGTTTCAAGCAGATCACCGCCTTCCTTCTGTCTAAAAACAGGATAACACGTTTTTCCGGGTTTTTAAAGGCTTTTAAACACACTTTTCCGAGTTTTTGGCGTCATTTTTGCACATTTTTACAAATCAAGGCCGGAAAGGTGCACCGACCGTGCAAAAGAGATTGGCAATGTAACGCTGGTGAAGTATGAGGATATGGTTGGCAGATAGATGCTTTATAGATAATAGCTCGACCTCGGTCGACCTTTTAATTTCGGATACAAAAACAGCGGAAAGCCTTATATACTTGGCTTTCCGCTATCTTTTCAAAGCGGAGACGGTGGGATTCGAACCCACGTGCCGGTTACCCGACAAACTGATTTCGAGTCAGCCCCGTTATGACCACTTCGATACGTCTCCAATATGTGCCGGATGTGACCGGCTTATTAATTTTATCAGATCCCCGAGGAAAATCAAGGGAATTTTTGCCTGTCAGCCTGCCGGCCTGCCGTCCCGTCAGGGGCACAGGGCCGTCAGGAGCATAAGTCTTACTCCTCCCCGGCTCGGACCTCTGAGAGCAGCTCGTCTATCTGCGTCTTCCAGTCCTCCTTTGATTTGGCCCCGACCACTATCTTGAGGGTGTTGCCCTCGCTGTCCACAAAGTAGGTGCTGGGCACGGCAAACACATCCGAAAGGAGGCCCGTCACCATGGCATCATCGGGTATAAGATGAAGGTAGTCGGCACCCGTAGTGTCTATGATCTCCTGGCCGGCAGCCATCAGCTCCTCATCTATGGATTCCCCATTATATACATCGGAGCATATGCCTATGATCTGCAGACCCTGGCCCTCATATTCATCGGCAAGCTCTGCCAGATCCGGCATCTCATTTATGCATGGCCCGCAGAAGGTAGCCCAGATGTTTATCATGTTGAGATCGTAGTCTGTAAGCTGTTCCTGGGTCACCACAGACTCCCTATCAAAGGTCTCTGCGGAAAACTCGGAAAAATATCCTGCTGTTGGCACTGCACCGCTGCCTTCAGCTGAGCTGCCTGAACAGCCCGCAAGCATCAGCATGGCCGCTGAGCCTATGGCCAGTATCCTTTTCATCATATGGCTGCACTCCCGTCTGTATCTTTTATGTCCTCCCGGGCCTGGCCCGCCGGATCACTACCTGTCTCTGACGCCTTGCCGCCTCCTGAATTTCCGAAGCTCCGGAAGAAATCCGTCAGCTTCGTAAGGCTGCGTATGAGAGCATCGTACTCATCCCTGGTCTGGTCCCTGGTCACGGACTCTATCATGTCATGATGGAACCTGGCATGGGCCTTGAAGGCCTCTGCGCCCTTTTCAGTCAGGCTTATGTAGACCAGCCTCCGGTCATGCTCGCCTCTGTTCCTCTCCACATAGCCCCTCTTATAGAGACTGTTCATGGATATGCTGAGGGATCCGACCGTTATGCTGAGTCTGGCGGCGATCCTGGACATGGTCTTCGGCTCTCCATCGCCTATGGCGTCTATGATGTGCCAGTCATTCATGCTCAGATCGCTGTAGCCCGACCTTTTCATGGCCTCTTCCTCAAGATACAGGATATCGTGGAACAGATTTACCAGCACGTCGTTTAATCGTTCGTATCCTTCCATATCTTCAATAATATTATAATCTCCTGAATCTTTCAAACCTTTCTTCCACTATCTTCTCTTTTGACATGTCCCCGGTCCTGCGGAGAAATGCCTCAAGCCTTCCCCCGATCTCCGAGGCCGGGCCCTGAAGCGTCTCCTGACTAAGCTCTTCTCCCTCAGGTATGACCGCGTCCACGGCTCCCAGAGCGTAAAGATCCTCTGCGGTTATCTTCATGATCTCCGAGGCCTCCCTGGCCTTCTTTGCATCCTTATACAGTATGCTGGCGAAGCCCTCCGGGGAAAGTATGCTGTAGGTGGCATTTTCCATCATCCAGACCTCGTTTGCCACTCCGAGAGCCAGGGCACCGCCTGAGCCGCCCTCTGATATGACTATGCTGAGCACCGGTACCCTCAGGCCGCTGAGCTCATATATGCATCTGGCTATGGCCTCGCCCTGGCCTCTTTCCTCAGAGGATATGCCGGGATATGCTCCGGGGGTGTCCACAAAGCAGACCACCGGCCTTCCAAAGGCCTCCGCCTGCTTCATGAGCCTCAGGGCCTTCCTGTAGCCCTCGGGCTTTGGCATGCCAAAGTTACGCTTAAGGTTATCCTTGGTGTCCCTGCCCTTCTGTTCTGCTATGACGGTCACGGGCAGTCCATGGAAAAATGCCAGTCCGCCCACTATAGCCGGATCATCTCCATAGGCCCTGTCTCCATGAAGCTCGGTGAAATCATCAAAGATCGCATCTATATAGTCCATGGCCCTGGGCCTGTCCTGGGCTCTCGATATCCTTACCCTGTCCCAGGCGCTCCTTTCCTGTCCGGGCACCTCTGGCCTCTGTACTCCTATGCGGCTGCGGGTAAGGCTCACAGGCTTCTGGTCTGCCGTCTTGAGAAAATGCTTCCTGCCGGATCTCATGTCATGGAACCTTATGAGCCTGGAAAGGAGGCTCTTCTGCTCTTCCCTTCCCGCTATGAGATCCACAAAGCCATGCTCCAGCAAAAACTCTGATCTCTGGAAGCCCTCGGGCAGCTTTTCTCCTATGGTCTGCTCTATGACTCTGGGGCCTGCAAAGCCTATGAGAGCTCTGGGCTCGGTTATGATCACATCGCCCAGCATGGCGAAGCTGGCAGTCACTCCTCCCATGGTAGGGTTAGTGAGCACGCTTATGTAGAGCAGTCCCTTTTCCTGATGGCGCCTTATGGCCGCAGAGGTCTTTGCCATCTGCATGAGGCTGACTATGCCCTCCTGCATCCTGGCACCGCCAGAAGCGCAGTATATGATGACCGGAAGCTCCTCAGCATCCGCATGCTCTATGGCCCTGCAGAGCTTTTCGCCCACCACATAGCCCATGGAGCTCATGATGAAGCGATTGTCCATGACACAGAGCACGGCCCTCTCACCGTCTATGGTGCAGGTGCCGGTCAGCACGGCCTCATCGAGTCCCGTCTTTTCCCTCATGGCCTCCAGCTTTTCCTCATATCCGGGAAAATCAAGAGGGTCCGCCACTGGCATATGGGCATCCAGCTCCATGAAGCTTCCCTTATCTGCCAGGAGCTCTACCCTGCGCCTTGCATGTACCCTGAAATAGCCTCCGCAGCGGGGGCAGCGGTACAGGTTCTCCCTTACGTCCTTATTGAGTATGGGCTTTCCGCAGTAGCTGCATTTCCTGTAGATATCCTCCGGCACCTCAGGCACAGCCACCGCCTTTTTCCTGCGTCCCCGCTTCTGCTCGTTGACACCGGTCTTTATCTTGGTAAAGTCCGGCATGCGGGCAGCATTTTCCATCTTTTTTGCTGTGATCAGATCCTTAAGCATATGTCAATTCATCTCCATCGCCGGGAAGCCGGCTCGCCTCCCAGTAAGGCTCTGGCCATCTCCTCAGGTCATTTCCTTGTATATCTGGGAAAATGCTTCTGTATGAAGCCTGTATCTATGTTGCCCTTCATGAAGGCAGGGCTGCTCACTATCTCATAGTCAAAGTCCACATTCGTGATGATGCCCTCCACCAGGGTCTCTCCCAGGGCTGAGCGCAGCTTCCTGACTGCCTCCTCCCTGTCCTTTCCGTGCACTATGAGCTTGGCTATCATGGAGTCATAGTTGGGAGGCAGCCTGTAGCCCTGGTATACATGGGTATCCATCCTGACCCCGTTGCCTCCGGGAAAATGCAGATTGTCTATGGTACCTGGACAGGGCAGGAAGCCTCTGTCGGGGTCCTCCGCATTTATGCGGCACTCTATGGCATGGCCCGTCAGCTTTATGTCCTTCTGGGTGACCGAGAGCTTCTCTCCCGCGGCTATCCTTATCTGCTCCTTTATGATGTCCAGTCCGGTCACGAGCTCCGTCACCGGATGCTCCACCTGTACCCTGGTATTCATCTCCATGAAATAGAACCGTCCCGAGCTGTCCAGCAGGAACTCTATGGTGCCTGCATTTTCATAGCCCACAGCCTTTGCGGCCTTGACTGCAGTCCTTCCAAGCTTGCTTCTCAGCTGCTGTGATATCTGGGCACATGGAGACTCCTCTATGACCTTCTGATGACGGCGCTGTATGGAGCAGTCCCTTTCTCCCAGATGCACCACGTTTCCGAAGCTGTCGGCCAGTATCTGGACCTCTATGTGCTTCGGATCCCTGACATATCTTTCGATATACATGGTGTCGTCTCCGAAGGCCTTTCTGGTCTCAAGCTGTGCAGCCATGAACATCTCGTCAAACTGGGCCTCGCACTCTGCGACCCTCATGCCCTTTCCGCCGCCGCCCAGGGCCGCCTTTATCATGACAGGATAGCCTATCTTCTTTGCAGCGCGCTTTCCCTCCTTGGGAGAGTATATGGGCGTCTTCGTACCGGGCACCACGGGCACTCCAGCCTTCTGCATGGTGTTTCGGGCCTCGGATTTGTTGCCCATGCTGGCCATGACTCTGGCTGAGGGACCTATGAATTTGATGCCGCAGGTCTCACAGAGCTGGGCAAATTTTTCATTTTCAGAAAGGAAGCCATAGCCCGGGTGTATGGCCTGGGCTCCGGTGGCCACAGCCGCCGATATGATCGCCTCCATATTGAGATAGCTCTCAGTGGAGGGGGCCGGCCCTATGCACACTGCCTCATCTGCCAGCATGACATGAAGGCTCTGTCTGTCCGCCTCCGAATATACTGCCACGGAGGCTATGCCCATCTCCCTCAGGGCCCTTATGACCCTGACCGCTATCTCTCCTCTGTTTGCAACAAGTACCTTATCAAACATTTATCCCACCATGAATGTGAGCTCCGCACGGCAGCAGAGCTTGTCATCCACATAGGCGCAAGCGCTGCCTACCCCCACGGGGCCCTTCTGCTTTATGATCTCACACTCCAGCCTGAGCCTGTCGCCGGGCACCACCTTGTTTTTGAAGCGGGCCGAATTGATGGCTCCGAAGTAGGCCGTCTTGCCCTTGAACTTCTCATCGGAAAGTATGGCCACGGCACCGGTCTGCGCCAGGGCCTCCACTATGAGCACTCCGGGCATGACGGGCTCTCCGGGAAAATGTCCCGCAAAATAGGGCTCATCAAAGCTGACGCTCTTGTAGCCCACCGCCCTCTTTCCGGGCTCTAGCTCCTCTATCCTGTCTACCAGCAGGAAGGGATGTCTGTGGGGTATGATCTGTTCTATCTCCTTGACTCCGAGCATGTCTTCCTCCTCAGCTGATCCTGAAAAGCGGCTGTCCGTACTCCACCATCTGGCCGTTCTCTACCAGTATGGCCTCTACCTTGCCACCAAAGTCGGCCTCTACCTCATTCATGAGCTTCATGGCCTCTATGATGCCAAGCACCTGTCCCTTCTTTATGGTGTCCCCAACCTTTACATAGGGCTCATCCTCAGGAGAGGCTGCCGCATAAAATGTTCCTACCAGAGGAGAGGTTATGACCTTGTCAGGCTCTGACTCCTGCATGGCCGCACTCTCAGCTGCGCCTGTCTCCGAAGCAGCACCGGCAGAAGCAGCGCCGACCGGAGCGATCGCATCCCTCTGTGCCTGGCTCTGCAAAGCCATGGGAGCAGCCTGGGTCTGGACGCTCTGCAGGGAGACATTTTCCCCGCACTTTCTGAGTGAGAGGCTGACTGCTCCCTCGCTGTAATCCAGAGAGCCTATGCTGCTGTCGTCCATGGCCCTTATGATCTCTTTTATATCATCTATGTTCATGATCAGTCCCTGTACTTTCCTATAACTATAGTGGCGTTGTGACCGCCAAATCCGAGAGAGTTGCTTATGCCTGCATTTACGGTCATGTGTACTCCCTCGCCCCTGCAGTAATCCAGGTCCAGCTCCTCCTCTGACTCGCAGAGGTTCCTGGTCTCATGGATGAAGTCCTCCTCCACGGTCTTTGCAAGCACTACGGCCTCGATGCCGCCGGCAGCTCCAAGGAGATGCCCTGTCATGGACTTCGTGGAGTTGATCTTGAGCCTGTATGCATGATCTCCGAAGCAGCGCTTGATAGCTCTGGTCTCAAAAAGGTCGTTGAGGGGCGTGCCGGTACCGTGAGCATTGACATAGTCTATGTCCTCCGGCTCAAGGCCCGCATCCTTTATGGCATAGCTCATGGCCATGGCGGCTCCTGAGCCATCCTCCGCAGGGGAGGTTATGTGATATGCATCGCAGGTGGCTCCATAGCCCATGAGCTCCGCATATATATGTGCGCCTCGGGCCCTGGCATGCTCAAGCTCCTCCAGCACCAGCACTCCGGCTCCCTCGCCCAGGACAAAGCCATGCCTGTCCTTGTCAAAGGGCCTGGAGGCCCTGTCGGGATCCGGCTCTGTCGTAAGAGCAGTGAGCTGGGTAAAGCCTGCTATGCAAAGAGGTGTGACACAGGCCTCCGTTCCGCCTCCCAGCATGACCTCAGCCTCTCCATGCTGTATGGATCTGAAGGCCTCACCTATGCTGTGGGTGCCTGAGGCACAGGCTGTCACCACGTTTATGTTCTTGCCCTTGAGCCCGAAGGCTATGGCTACATTTCCAGCTGCCATATTTGATATCATACGGGGCACCAGCAGAGGATCCACCCTGGAGGGGCCCTTTTCCATAAGTCTCTTCGTGCCTGTCTCCGCAACCTCAAGGGAGCCTATGCCTGAGCCTATGGACACTCCTACTCTGTAGGGATCCTCCTTTGACATATCTATGCCGGCATCCGCAAGTGCCTCATGGGCAGCTGCCACCGCATATCTGGAAAACAGCTCCATGCGCTTGACTGCCTTTGGATCTCCGCATGCCGATGCATCAAAGTCCCTGACCTCTCCTGCTATCCTGACCTTGAAGTCCGTGGTATCGAACCTGGTGATCATGCCTATGCCTGATCTTCCCTCCTTAAGGCCGTTCCAGAAGGTCTCCACATCATTTCCCAGGGGCGTCACCGCTCCGAGTCCTGTTATAACTACCCTTTTCATATCCTTTGATCTCCGATCTCACCGATCTGTGCCACATTGGTGTCCGTCGCCGCCACATCACATGGACATGCCGCCGTCCACTGCCAGCACCTGTCCGGTTATGTATGAGGCCTCCTCCGATGCCAGGAAGCTCACTGCAGAGGCTATCTCCTCAGGCGTACCGAAGCGCTTCTTCGGTATCTGAGCGGTCACTGCCTCCTTTACCTTATCTGAAAGAGCATCGGTCATGTCCGACACCACGAAGCCGGGGGCCACCGCATTGGCTGTGATGCCTCTGCCTGCCAGCTCCCTTGCCGCAGACTTGGTAAGTCCTATGATACCGGCCTTGGAAGCGGAATAGTTGGCCTGTCCAGCATTTCCCATGATGCCTGATACGGAGGATATGCTGACTATGCGTCCATATCTCTGCTTCATCATGTACTTGGCGGCAAACCTCATGCAGTTGAAGGCGCCCTTCAGATTGATGTTTATGACTCTGTCAAAATCATCAGAGCTCATGCTGACCAACAGTCCGTCCCTTGTGATGCCCGCATTGTTGACCAGCACGTCTATGGAGCCGGCCTCCTCTGCAAAACGCTTTATCATCTCTCCGCAGGCATCAAAGTCAGATACATCGCAGCGGAGCAGCATGGCACTGCCTCCCGAAGCCTCTATCTCAGCCTTTACCTCCAGGGCCCTCTCCTCTGAGCCGTTATAATTTATGCCCACGAGGTATCCGTCCCTGGCAAGCCTCAGAGCCACTGCCCTTCCTATGCCTCTTGACGCTCCCGTAACGAGCGCCGCTCTCTTATCACTCATGCTTCCTCCAAAAGTCCCTGAAGCTTTGAAAGGTCCTCAGGCTTCTCTATGTTGATGATCCTGAGTCCACTCATATCCAGGCCCCTGTCCTTTGCATACGCCCTGGCTGTCTTGCTTACGAAGCCTGAAAGCGTCCTGCCGGGACCTATCTCTATAAAGCAGGTCACACCCTCTGAGAGCATGGCCTCCACTGTCTGTCTCCAGCATACGGAGCCAGATACCTGTCTGACCAGAAGCTCCCGTATCCGCTGCTCATCCTCTACCCTGCCTGCATCTACATTTGCATAATAGGGATGACTGAGAGAAGAAAGCTCTACTCCCTCCAGTACCATACCCAGCTTCTGTCCTGCCTCCTCAAGGAGAGGGCTGTGGAATGGGCCTGAGACATTGAGCATGACACATCTCTTCATGCCTGCCTCCTGGAGCCTTGCCACTGCAGACTCCACCGCCTCCTTATAGCCTGTGATGACTGTCTGGGCGGGGCTGTTGTAATTGGCTATATATGCTCCCTCGGTCTCCTCTATGATCTTAGAGAGAGCCTCCTCGTCGGGATTGAGCACTGCTGCCATGGCGCCTCTGCCCGCAGGCACTGCTCCCGCCATCAGCTTTCCTCTTTCATAGACCAGCCTTACGGCATCTGAAAAGCTCATGGCTCCCGCCTCAGCTATGGCTGCATACTCGCCAAGGCTCAGCCCTGCGGAAAGCTCAGGCTCAAGACCAAGCCTTGAAAGCTCCGCTTTTACCACCTCAGTCATGGCAAGCTCAGCGCATACCATGGCAGGCTGGGTGTACTGGGTCAGATCAAGTTCGCTGCCTTCTGAAAAGCAGAGCCCGCTGATGTCCAGTCCCGTAGCCTTGGAGGCCTCATCAAAGCGGTCTCTCACAGAGGCATAGCCCTCATAGAACTCCCGGCACATGCCCGTGTACTGAGCTCCCTGTCCGGGATATATAAATGCTGTCTTCATCCTGCGTATCTCTCCGTCATGGACTTCATGATCTGCTGACACTCCGCAGTCATGCCCTCTACCACCTCACGACAGGTCTTTACATCATGTATGATGGATGCTATCTGTCCTGCCATGACCGTGCCATGGTCCACATCGCCCTCCTGAACTGCCTTCCTGAGAGAGCCCAGCGTCAGATACTCAAGCTCCTCAAAGCTCTTTCCCTCTGCCTCAAGCTTGTTGTATTCCCTGGTCATCTGATTACGCAGGCAGCGTACAGGGTGTCCATGGGAGCGTCCCGTCACTGCGGAATCTATGTCCTTGGCCTTTACTATCCTGTCCTTATAGTTCTGATGGACCACAGCCTCTTTGGTAGCCACGAAGCGGGTACCCACCTGTACGGCCTCTGCTCCGAGCATGAATGCCGCCGCCATGCCTCTGCCATCGGCTATGCCGCCTGCAGCTATGACGGGTATGTGAAGCTCGTCCACTACGGAGGGCACCAGGGTCATGGTAGTGGCGCTGCCTATATGTCCGCCTGACTCAGTTCCCTCGGCTACTACCGCATCCACGCCTGCCTTTTCAAGGAGCCTCGCATGAGCTACGGAAGCGACCACGGGTATGACCTTCACTCCTGCCTCCTTCCACATGGGAAGATAGGCCGCAGGATTGCCTGCTCCGGTAGTGACTACAGGCACCTTTTCCTCGACGACCACCTGTGCCACCTCTTTTGCGTAGGGGCTCATGAGCATGACATTCACTCCAAAGGGCTTGTCCGTCATCTCCCTGACCTGTCTTATCATGTCCCTTATGACCTCAGCGGGAGCGCTGGCTCCTCCAAGGAGTCCAAGGCCTCCTGCCTCTGATACGGCTGCTGCCAGATGAGCCTCAGCCACCCAGGCCATGCCGCCCTGGATGATGGGATATTCTATGCCTAATAGCTCAGTGATCCTTGTCTTCATCATTATTCTATGCCCTTTGATCTCAGATACTCTACCACATCTCCTACAGTATGGAGCTCCTCCAGATCCTCAGAGGGGATCTCAGTCTCATACTCCTCCTCAAGAGCTGATACGAGCTCAAAAAGGTCCAGTGAATCTGCTCCGAGATCATCCGCGAAGGATGTCTCCATGCTGATCTCGTTTTCATTTGCTGAAAGCTGCTCTGCGATGATTGAAATGATCTTCTCTTCCATGTCTTCTCTCCTGATATATCTTTGTGTTTTTCTATATTTTACGCCCCGGGGCATAGCCCGTGGACGGCCTTACAGCCTGAGATATATGGCCCCGAGGCTGAGTCCTGCTCCGAAGCCTGACAGCACGACCTCGTCCCCTTCCCTGAGCCTTCCGCTCCTGAATAGCTCATCCAGCAGTATGGGGATGGTGGCCGCAGTCGTATTTGCAAACCTGTCTATGTTGTAGGGGAACTTGTCCATAGGCTCCCTGAGCCTCTTTGCCACAGCCTCTATGATCCTGTAGTTGGCCTGATGCAATATATAATAAGAAGGAACAGAGCCGACTCCCTCACAGAGCTCCTTTATGAGCTTCGGTACCTCACGGACCGCAAACTCAAACACTGCCCTGCCATCCATGTGGAGCACACCGCCCCTGTCTTCATTTTTATAGATGCTGTCACAGCTCAGCACTCCTGCCCTGCTTCCGTCCGAGCGCATGATCGATCCCAGCACTCCACTCTCACAGCTGCCTCTGAACCTTTCATCTCCGCTAAGCACCACAGCTCCGGCACCGTCACCAAAAAGTATGGAGGTGCTCCGGTCTCCAAAGTCCAGAAGCTTGGACATGACATCCACTCCCACTACGAGCACATTTTTATACATGCCTGAGCCTATGTATGCCGATGCAGTGGAAAATGCCGCCAGGAATCCCGTGCAGGCAAGGCTCAGGTCAAAGGCTGCCGCAGAGCCTATGCCCAGTCTGTCCGCCAGCACACAGGCCGTAGCTGGAAATGCATGGTCCGGAGTACAGGTGGCCACTATGATGAGCTCTATGTCGCTCCTTTTAAGCCCCTTCTCCTCTGCCATGACCAGAGCCCGCTCCGAGGCCTTGATGGCGGCCGTCTGGGTCTTGTCCTTCGCATCCTCCTCGAAGAGATGCCTCTCCCTTATGCCTGTCCTGGACCTGATCCATTCATCATTTGTATCCATGATCCTGGCCAGATCATCATTTGTAACTGTCTTTTCCGGAACGAAGGCACCGGTGCCTATGATCCTGCTGAACATCCGCATTCCTCGATATTTTTAAAGTAAAATATTTTGATTTTCAAAATATTTGAAAACAAAACCATTTTATCAGCATTTTTTTATTTGTCAATACAAATATATGTGGTATCATTGAATGACCGCAAAAAGGAGAACATATAATGACAGATCTTATCAGCATAACATTTATCATAGGCGTGCTTGGCCTGGGGCTTGGAGGACTCATCGGCGTACTGGCAGGAAGCATATCAAAAAGACTCAACGCCCTGCTGCTTAGCTTTTCAGCCGGCACCATGATTGCCCTCATCTGCTTTGAGCTGCTTCATGAAGCCATGGAGGCAGGAGCAGGTACAGCTCTGGTAGCAGGTGCTGCCTTCCTTGGAGCCGGACTCGTCAGTCTTCTTGACTATGTCATAGACAAACGCTCCGGACATACCCATGACTTCATAACCTGTGAGGATTGTGATGAGGAATTTGAGCAGGATGAGGCTCATGTCCACTGCGATGAGCACAGTCATGAAGAGGAGCACCACTGGCTCATAGAAGATGAGCATGACCACCATCACGATCATACGGCGGAGGCTCATCATCATAAAAAAGCCTCTCATCTGCAGCTGTTCCTTGCCGGCATCATGATGGCCGTGGGCGTGGCCATACACAACCTGCCCGAGGGCATGTCCATAGGCGCACTTTATGCAGAGGGAGGCTCTGAGCTCAACAGCTCCTTAGTCGTACTGCTGATCTCCATAGTCATGCACAACATCCCCGAGGGCATGGCCATAGCCCTGCCACTCTATACCTCCGGCATGTCAAGGCCAAAGGCTGCCCTGCTGGCTGCTGCCACAGGCATACCCGCAGTCATCGGAGCCCTTATAGGCTGGTCCATAGGAGATATGGGTGCACTGGGTCTTACTCTCAGTCTCAGCTTTGCTGCCGGTACTCTGCTGTACGTGGTGTTTGGAGAGGTCCTTCCTCAGTCCATCAACCTGTACTGCTCACGCAAGACAGCCTTTGCTGCCATCACCGGTCTGCTGCTTGGCATGCTGATCATAGGTGTGCATGTGCATTGATCGCATATTTTCAATTTTACTGCATTAAAAACAGGAGGGGCATTAGCCTCTCCTGTTTTTCTATCTGCTTATCGCTTATATTCAGGCTCCCTTAGTTATGGAGACCGCCTGCACGCTCCTCTCGTCTGAAAGAGCACCCTCATAGTATACGGTCACGCTGTTTTCCTGCTCTATGCCGGAAAGCATGGACGGATCTGCATTGAAGGTAAATGAAGCATAGCTGGTATCCACCGTGATGGTGTCCTCCGTTATGTCAGATACAGGGCCTGCTATGTAATTTGCAGCTGCCTCCTCGGAGTTCACTGCATCCTCAGTCACTACCTTTATGGCTACTGGCGTACCGGATCCGGTACCCTCCTCGGTACTGATCTGATTGTCTCTGTATATGCTGCCCATGTAGGTGACCTGAGCCTTGGATCCTGCAGCCACGGTCGAGAAGGTCACATCCCTGGCCATGGAGTTATCGAAGGATACCTCCGCTCCGTTTGCATCCCTCATGATGATCTCATTGATGTCCACATAGGTGATGGTACCGGAAAATGTAGGATTGACGCCCTCGGCATCCGCCTGCTCCTCCAGGTTCATGAGCACTATCATGTAGGATGATGCATAGGGCTGCTGGGCATCCGGTGCATCAAGATACGCGGTCTCCACATATGCTCCCTCCAGGATGTCGGCTCTCTCCTCAGCTGTCACGCCTGCTCCGGATATGTCGAAGCTCAGTGTGGAGCCCTCTGAAGAAGCTATGGTCACCACATCTCCCTCGATGCGGGTGATCTTTCCATCCACAAAGACCTCCTCGATATACTCTCCGTCATCTGTGACCATGCCTCCTACGGCACCGCCGGAGATCTCCTCTCCATCCTCTGATACCTCGGCTTCGGCCTCTGTCTCCTCCTGCACCTCAGTCTCAGGAGCTGCAGTGGTCTCCTCTGATTTTGAGGAGCCGCAGGCTGCAGCAGCCACTGAAAATGCAGCTATCATAAGGACCATGATAAGTCTTTTTTTCATATCTATCCTCTCTTTATCGCTTTGTTTTTCCGCAGCTATCCCATGCCCTGCGGACGACATGCCTTATATTACTACATATCCAGGGCATAAGCCATTATCAAAACCTTAAATTTTCTTAAACTTATGTCCAAGCCTTTCCCTTATGTCGGCCTCAAGGCCCATATCCGAAGGCTCATAAAAGCTCCTGTCCCGGAGAGCATCCGGGAGATACTGCTGCTCCACATAGTGCCCGGGATAATCATGGGGGTACTTGTATCCCACTCCTCTTCCGAGCTCCTCATGCCCCTGATAATGGGCATCCCGAAGATAGGCGGGTATGGGCGGATTGCCGGTCTCACGCACCGCCTCCTCCGCTCTCTGGATAGCCACACAGGCTGCATTTGACTTAGGCGCAGAGGCTATATAGGTCACCGCCTGCGAAAGGATGATGCCTGCCTCCGGCATGCCCACTCTCTCCACCGCCAGGGAAGCAGAGGTCGCCACACACAGGGCCTGGGGATCTGCATTGCCCACATCCTCTGAGGCGCATATCATGATGCGTCTTGCTATGAACTTTATGTCCTCTCCTGCCTCCAGCATCCTGGCCAGGTAGTAGACCGACGCATCGGGATCAGAGCCTCTCATGCTCTTTATAAATGCGGATATGATATCGTAGTGGCTGTCTCCGTCCCTGTCATAGGCTATGGCCCTCCTCTGTATGCATTCCTGCAAAAGCTCTATGCTCAGGTGTATCCTGCCGTCAGAAGCCCTTTCACCCGTAAGCACTCCAAGCTCTATGGCATTTAAGGCCGCTCTCGCATCGCCCTCTGCCACATCGGAAAGGAACTCCGCTGCCTCCTCATCTATGCAGGCATCATACATGCCCATGCCCTTTTCCTTATCCTCTACCGCCCTGTATATTAGCTTTTTGATGTCCTCCCTTGAGAGCGGCTTCAGCTCAAATATACGGGAGCGGGACAAAAGGGCACGATTGACCTCGAAATAAGGATTTTCCGTGGTGGCGCCTATGAGGGTGACCGTCCCATCCTCCACAAAGGGCAGAAGATAATCCTGCTGGGCCTTGTTGAACCTGTGGATCTCGTCTATGAAGAGTATGGTTTTCTGACCTCTGCCCGCCATGGCAGCCTTTGCCTCTGCTATGGCCTCCTCCATGTCCTTCTTACCGGAGGTGGTGGCATTTAACTGGTGAAATGCTGCCTTTGTGGTATGGGCTATGACCATGGCGAGGGTCGTCTTGCCCGTGCCCGGCGGTCCGTAAAAGATGATGGAGCCTATCCTGTCCGCCTTGATGGCACGGTAAAGAAGCTTGTCCTTTCCAAGTATGTGCTCCTGGCCCACCACCTCCTCCAGGGTCTCTGGACGCATCCTTAAGGCCAGCGGAGATTCTCCCCGCTGGTTCTGCTCTCTCATATATTCAAGTAATGGCAAGCTGTCTATCTTTCCGTCCTCCAAAAATGTACGCTTAGGGGCTCAAGCTCTGAACCTCCTCCAAAGTCATGTACCGAATCATCCATAAGGTCAAAGCCCAGGCCTGATCTGGCATCAAAGTGTGCCATAAACGGCTCCCTGTCCGCATTGACCGCCACTATGACCCTTTCTCCCTCATAGCTTCGCTCAAACACAAGCTGCCTGTTTGTGACCAGCAGCTGTCTGTAATCTCCATGCATGAGGGCAGGGCTCTTTTTCCTGGCCAGGGCATAGGAGCTGATGATCCTCGTCAGTTCATTTTCCTCCGGCTCCTCTGCGGGCAGACGTATCTCATGATCGCCTTCGCGCTTCTCACCCTCCATGCCCCATTCACTGCCGTAGTATACGGTGGGGATGCCTGGCATGCCATACAGAAGGCCATAGAGCACCGGAAGCTCCTCCTTGTCCGCCAGTGCCGTGGCTGCCCTCACCAGGTCATGGTTGTCCACAAAGCTCTGAAGCTGCCTTCCGGGATACAGCGCCCAGGGATCAGGCCCAAACTGTCGGTTAAGACTGTAGGCTATCTCAAACAGGTTCATGCTGTTGATGCTCGATACCAGCCCCTTTTGACATTCATAGTTCGTGACGCTGTCCATCATGTCATCGCTGAGTATGCATTTATAATCCCCGAACATGATCTCTCCAAAGAGGAAGAAATCATCGCAGAGCGCCCTTGTGAAGCTGCGAAGCTCTCTCAGGAAATCCCTATCCAGGCAGTAGGCCACGTCCAGGCGAAGGCCCGATATGCCAAATTCCTCATACCAGTATCTGATGCTGTCAAATATATATCTCCTGACCTCCGGCTCACCAAGGTTGAGCTTTACCAGATCATAGCAGCCCTCCCAGGCCTCATAGGACAGGCCGTCATGATAAGGAGAATTGCCCCACAGATCGATATGGAACCATCTGAGATAGGGGCTGTGCTCCCTGTTTTTCAGCACATCCTGAAATCCAAAGAAGCCTCTGCCCACATGATTGAAGACTCCGTCAAACATGACACGGAGCCCTGCCCCCCGGAGCCTTCCGCATACACGCTTAAGGTCCTCGTTGGTCCCGAGCCTACGATCCAGGAGCCTCATGTTCCTGGTATCATAGCCATGGGCATCCGACTCAAAAAGGGGATTGAAAAGGACCGTATCACATCCCAGGCCCTTTATATGCTCTATATAGTTTTCCACTGCACCTATCCTGTGCTCCGTAAAGGGGAGGGCCTCTCCGGCCCCCACCCCTGGCGTCAGGTCATGATCTGCCGGCTCTCCAGGATTCTGCCAGGGACAGCCGCACATGCCAAGCGGATAGATCTGATATATATTGCTTTCCTCAAACCACATATGTGACCTCATCCATCATTTTCTGCATCAGTTCATATACCTGATATCCAGCTTCTTGTCAAGCTCATAGACCTTGAGCCCTTCACTGTCCAGGTCCTCCTTATGCATATCCACCGCATTTATCCTGCAGTTTTCATAGGTCTTATAATAATATATGCCCTTGTCTCCGTTTATGCAGGAGGAATAGGTTGTGATATCGTATTTGCCCTCGGCGGTTATGACCGTGCCCTTTACGGATACCACGGAATCCAGTATATGGAAGAACTCTGCCACACAGGCATCCTCACCGTCATCACAAACGGCGTTGTTCCTGTTGAAGGCCGCCTTTATGAATCTGGAAGCCGGTGAGTTGTCTCCGGGTATGCCTATGGCGCCCATGCCTACTCCGAAGGGCTTGAGTCCCAGTCCTCCTGAAAATGTATCCTCCGGCTGTCTGGGAGACAGATTCATATACTGTCTCAGGTTCTGCATGTGAAAGTCAAAAGGCGGATTGTTCGTAAGGACTCCTGCAGGATCATCATATACCTTAAGTCCGTCCTTCGTGGATTCCAGTACTATGGAGCTCTCCTTGTCCGCTATATGCCAGTGAAGCCCCGCCAGAGGCATCTTGTCAGAAAAAGGCACATTTATGAGGTTTATCCTCGAAAGCAGCTCCCTCACATCCTGAAGGGAGGAGCTGTAGGAGAGCAGCCAGGGTATCAGCTCAAAGGGAGTGATATTGTCCATGTCAGGCTTTATCTCGTCCGTATACCAGGCATTGCCGGGGAAATACAGGCCTGCCACATATACGCCCTTTTCATTTGCCGCCTCGGCATAAAGGGGATAGTCATCCACCACCGTGGCCATACCTATGATGGCCAGATGCTCCTTATATACCGCCTCATTTTTCCTGAATCTGAAGCAGTAGTTCCTGGGAGTCACCACTACCCTTTCACCAAAATGATACTCCAGGTCCAGGTTCCTTCCAAAATAGGTATCTCCATGCTTCAAAGTTATGCTAGTGCACATATCATTCCTTTCTGCTTATATCAGATAAGCTCATCAAGCTCCGTATGATCCATACCAAAGCTCAGTGCAACATTTTCACAGGTCAGTCTTCCCTTATAGGTATTGACTCCGGTCTTAAGGAGGGGATCTTTGCGTACTGCCGCCTCAAGTCCCTCCGCTATCCTGAGGCCATAGGCCAGGGTGGCATTTGTAAGGGCTATGGTGGAGGTCCTGGGCACCGCACCGGGCATGTTGCCCACGCAGTAATGTATGACTCCGTCCACCTCATATATGGGATCGTCATGGGTGGTCACCCTCGTGGTCTCACAGCAGCCTCCCTGATCCACGGCCACATCGACTATGACGCTGCCCTTTTTCATCTCCTTTATGTAATCTCTCTTAACGACCTTGGGTGCCGCCTTGCCCGGTATGAGCACACAGCCCACCACCAGATCAGCATCTCTCAGGCTGTTTTCTATGTTCGTATCCGTGCTCATGAGAGTCTGGATACGGGCTCCGAAGATGTCATCCAGATACGCCAGCCTGTTGATGTCTATATCGAGTATGGTCACCTCCGCACCTATGCCCACGGCTATCTTGCAGGCATTGGTACCCACATTGCCTCCGCCTATGATGACTATCTTTGCCTTGGGTGTGCCTGGCACTCCTGAAAGCAGCACGCCCTCACCTCCATAGGTCTTTTCCAGATACTTTGCGCCCTCCTGTATGCTGAGCCTGCCGGCTATCTGGCTCATGGGCGCAAGCAGTGGAGTAGCTCCGTTTTTATCCAGCAGGGTCTCATAGGCAAAGCCGCACACCCCTGAGGAGAGCATGGCCTCCGTAAGCTCCCTGTCCGCAGCCAGATGAAGGTAGGTATAGATGATCAGATCCTCCCTGAAATATCCATATTCTGAGGGAAGCGGCTCCTTGACCTTGACCATCATGTCACAGCCCTTCCAGACCTCGGCAGGATCGGCACAAAGCCTTGCTCCGGCCCTTTCGTACTCCTCATCCGTAAAGCCCGAGCCCAGTCCTGCGCCGGCCTCCAGCAGCACCTCATGTCCTGCGTTTACATAGCTCTTTACATTGTCCGGGGTGAGCCCCACCCTGTATTCTCTGTTCTTTATCTCCTTTACGCAGCCTATCCTCATGGTCCGCCTCCTTTCTCACTGCCTTACTTTCTATTTTCCGTATATGTATATTTTATCATCAGAGCCCGAAAAATAATATTGAAATTACAACGAAAAGCACAAAAAAGAGGACCGCATCTGCGATCCTCTCTGTTAAGCCACTATATGCTTTTTGATTACTTAAGGGTAACCTTAGCGCCCTCTGCCTCAAGCTTAGCCTTGATGTCGTCAGCGGTAGCCTTGTCAGCGCCCTCCTTGACCATCTTGGGAGCTCCCTCAACGAGGTCCTTAGCTTCCTTAAGTCCAAGTCCGGTGATCTCACGAACGACCTTGATGACTTTGATCTTGTTTGCGCCAGCCTCTGTAAGCTCAACGTCAAACTCTGTCTTCTCCTCAGCAGGAGCTGCGCCGCCTGCTGCTGCCATAACTACGCCTGCTGCTGCAGATACGCCGAACTCTTCCTCACATGCCTTAACGAGCTCGTTGAGCTCAAGTACAGACATCTCCTTGATAGCTTCGATAAACTCAGCTGTGGTCATCTTTGCCATGATATTTTCCTCCGTAAATTATATCCTTTAAAAACCTGTACTGCTGCCATGCTCAGGCAGCCATCCGTTCGCTCTTCTGAGCTGTTACTCTGCTGCGGGAGCGGGCTCCTCTGCAGCTGCCTCCGCGGGAGCTTCTGCTACAGCCTCTGCTGCGGGCTCCTCCGCCTTTGCTGATGCGCCGCCGCCCTGCTCTGCGATCTGGTTGAGTACCCTTGCCAGATTTGACAGAGGGGACTTGATGGATCCGAGGAGCTTTGATATAAGCTCTTCTCTTCCAGGGATGGTAGCGATCGTGCTTATGCCTGCCTTGTCATAGTACTGGCCCTCTACCACGCCGGACTTGAGCTCCAGTGCCTGGATGTCCTTGGCATACTTTGCGATGATGCGCGCAGGTGCCGTAGCATCGGTCTTGGAAACAGCAAGTGCTGTGGGGCCCTCAAGATCAGGATCCAAAGCTGCAAACTCTGTGCCCTCTGCAGCTCTCTTTATCAGCGTGTTCTTGTATACCTTGTAGCTTACGCCGTTCTCACGGAGCTCCTTACGAAGCTTTGTGTCCTGTTCAACGGTGATGCCAAGGTACTTTACGGCAACTGCTGACTGAGCTCCGTCAAGCATCTCCTTGATCTCGTCTACGATAGGCTGTTTAAGCTCTACCTTAGCCATGCTTATACCTCCTTGTACGATTTGATCATATCGCGGACCTTGATCCGGATACGGCTGCCGCCATGCGGCAAAAGGTATAACTGCGAAATGATAAGGACCTCCTTGCCATAGACAGGGAGGTCCGTTGAATCTCATCATGAGCTTCTGTCCTCGGCAGGCGACTTAGCTTACGTCCCCAGGGGGACACCTGCTGTCTTCGGCAGTTATAGCCTATATAGGCTAACATACAAATATCAGTATGTCAACTTTAATTGTCTTCCGGAGCATGCTCCGGCGGCAGGCTCCTGCTATCAGTTAGCAAGCCTTGCCACGTTCATCCTTACGCCAGGTCCCATGGTGGAGGTCATGGTCACGCTCTTGAGGTAAGCACCCTTTACTGCAGCGGGCTTAGCCTTTACTATAGCGTCCATGATAGCCTGGAAGTTCTCCTGGAGCTGTTCCTCTGTGAAGGAAGCCTTTCCGAAAGGAACATGAACGATGTTTGCCTTATCGAGCCTGTACTCGATCTTACCGGCTTTGATCTCGTTGATGGCCTTGGTCACATCCATGGTGACTGTTCCGGCCTTGGGGTTAGGCATCAGGCCCTTGGGTCCGAGCACCTTACCAAGACGTCCTACAACGCCCATCATGTCGGGAGTTGCAACTACTATATCGAAATCAAGCCATCCGTCATTCTGGATCCTGGGGATGAGCTCCTCAGCTCCTACGTGATCTGCTCCGGCTGCCTCAGCCTCATCGGCCTTGGGTCCCTTTGCAAATACAAGGATACGTACGGTCTTGCCGGTTCCGTGGGGAAGCACTACTGCTCCTCTGATCTGCTGATCTGCACGTCTTCCGTCGCAGCCTGTCCTTATGTGAAGCTCCATGGTCTCGTCAAACTTTGCAGTGGCGTTGCTCTTAACGATCTTTATGGCCTCGTCCCTGTCGTACTGTACCGAGCGATCGAACTTCTTTATGTCCTCAAGATATCTCTTTCCTCTCTTCATCGTGATCGCCCTCCTTACTCTTCTACCGTTACGCCCATGCTGCGGCAGGTTCCTGCTATCATGGACATGGCTGTCTCAATGTTTGCTGCATTGAGATCAGGCATCTTTGTCTCCGCGATCTTCTGAAGATCAGCCTTGGAGATCTTTGCTACCTTGGTCTTGTTGGGCACTGCGGATCCGCTCTGAAGCTTGCAGGCCTTCTTGATGAGCACTGCAGCGGGAGGGGTCTTTGTGATGAAGCTGAAGCTGCGGTCAGCATAGACCGTGATGACTACGGGGATGATAAGGTCGCCCTGGTCTGCGGTTCTTGCGTTGAACTGCTTCGTGAACTCAACGATATTTACTCCGTGCTGGCCAAGCGCCGGTCCTACGGGCGGCGCAGGTGTTGCCTTGCCGGCAGGGATCTGCAACTTGATGTATCCTGTAACTTTTTTTGCCATATCTGGCACCTCCTTGTGGTAATAGCGGGGGTATTACACCCTCCCACCTGTATAGAAAAGCTTAAAGCTTTTTTACCTCTGCAAAAGACAGCTCTACAGGCGTCTCTCGTCCGAACATCTCCACGTTGATGGTAACGCTGTGCTTGGACGGATTGATAGATCTGATGACTCCGACCGTATCCTTCCATGCTCCGGATGTGACCACTACGGTATCGCCCACATCGAAGCTGAGCACGACCTCCTGCTCCTTGTTGCTGAGCAGTGCGATCTCCTCCTCTGAAAGAGGTACGGGCTTGGATCCCGGGCCTACGAATCCTGTCACGCCGCGGGTATTCCTTACGACATACCAGGTCTCATCGTTCATGACCATGTGCACCAGCACATAGCCCGGAAACAGCTTTCTGTCTACTTTCTTCTCGACTCCGTTTTTAAGCTCGACTGTAGACTGCACCGGAACGGATACCTCAAGGATCATATCCTGAAGGTTCCTGTTTTCGATAGTCTTCTCAAGATCGACCTTTACTTTATTTTCATAGCCTGAGTAGGTATGTGCCACATACCACTTGGCTTCGGAATTGGTATCTGCCATCTCTGTGCCTCAGCTTCCGTCAAATAATGAGTCCCATAAGGTACGTAAAGACAAAATCCATGGCTGCTATGATCGCTGCCAGGAACACTGCCACTATGATGACAGCTACGGTCTGTTTTCTAAGTGTCTCCCGGCTGGGGAAGATGATCTTTGAATACTCTGCCTTGACACCCTTGAAGAATCTCTTTATCTTCTGACCGAGAGAAAGCTCCCTTGTCTCCTCAGACATTACTTTGTCTCCTTATGCGGTGTGTGCTTCTTGCAGAACCTGCAATACTTGTTTACTTCCATCCTCTCAGGGTGGAGCTTCTTCTCCTTTGTAAGGAAATAGTTACGACGCTTGCACTCTGTACATGCAAGAATGATTTTGGTGCGCTTTGTAGCCACGGTTATTCACCTCCCAAAAGTTTCATTTACATTGTTCCTGGCGCCGGAAAATAAAAATCCGTGCAAGAAAAAAAGGACCTCGTCCTTCTGATGCTGTCTAAGCATAGCATAAGACCGGTCCCCCGTCAACCACTTTGAGCCGATTTTTCCGTATTTTATGGCCGCAGGCTTATTTAATCTTTACCGATTATATGATAGAATGTTTTTAAGTGTCCGGTCTGAGGGCCGGCCATGATGAACATGGTGATGAACATGGTATTGAAAGGGGAATAACAGCTATGGCGATGTTTTCGCTCATGACAAATGATATAGGCATAGATCTTGGCACTGCCAGCATACTCGTATATATAAAAGGAAGAGGAGTAGTCCTCAGAGAGCCCTCGGTAGTAGCAGTGGACCGCGATACCAAGAACGTGGTGGCTTACGGCGAGGATGCCAGACTCATGCTGGGACGTACTCCCGGCAACCTCCAGGCCATCAGGCCCCTCAGGCAGGGGGTCATATCCGACTATACCCTGACCGAGAAGATGCTCAAACATTTCATAGACAAGGCGGTGGGGCGCAAGACTCTCCGCAAGCCCAGGGTAGCGGTATGCATACCCTCAGGAGCCACAGAGGTCGAAAAAAAGGCCGTTGAGGACGCCACCTACCAGGCAGGCGCCAGGGACGTGACCATCATAGAGGAGCCCGTGGCAGCAGCCATAGGTGCAGGCATAGACATATCCAAGGCCTGCGGCAACATAGTCGTAGACATCGGAGGCGGCACCTCAGACATAGCCGTCATCTCCCTTGGAGGCCCCGTTGTCTCAGAGTCCGTCAAGGTGGCCGGCGATGATTTTGATGAGGCCATCATCCGCTTCATGAGGAAGAAGCACAACCTGCTCATAGGCGAAAGAACTGCAGAGGACATAAAGGTCGGCGTTGGCTGCGTATACAAGAGGCCTGAAAACCTGGCCATGGACGTAAGAGGACGTAACCTGGTGACCGGACTTCCCAAGACCGTATCAGTCACCTCGGATGAGACCCTGGATGCGCTCATGGAGCCCGCCACCCAGATAGTCAACGCCGTACACAACGTGCTTGAGCGCACTCCCCCGGAGCTTGCCGCAGACATATATGAGAGAGGCATAGTCCTGACCGGAGGAGGCTCCCTCATCTACGGCCTCGATCAGCTCATAGAGGAAAAGACCGGCATCAGCACCGTAGTGGCTGAAGATCCCCTCTCCTGCGTGGCCATAGGCACAGGCAAATTCATAGAGCTCATGCACAACGCCGAAGAGGACTGATCACAGGCATGAGCCGCATAAAGGCATACATAGAATCCGTCATATATCAGAACAGCGACAATCATTATGCAGTTCTGTCCGTATCCGAGGGCGGTGAGACCTTTACCGCCGTCGGATATTTTCCATATATAAGTCAGGGCGATACCATAGAGGCAGAGGGAGAGTACACCATACACCCGCTCTACGGGCCCCAGTTCTCAGTCGAAAGCTTCCATCTCTCAGTTCCCGAAACAGCAGATGCCATAGAAAGATATCTTGCCGCAGGCTCCATAAAGGGCATAGGTGAGGCCCTTGCAAAGCGCATAGTCGCAGCCTTCGGGGATGATACCTTCCGCATCATGGAGGAGGAGCCAGAGCGCCTCTCAGAGGTCAAGGGCATAAGCGAACGCATGGCCCGCTCCATCTACGAGCAGGCCTCAGGCAAAAAAAATCTCAGGGATGCCGTCATCTTCATGCAGTCCTATGGCATAGGAGCAAATCTGGCCAGCCGCATATATGAGCGATACGGCCCTGCGCTTTACGGCATCATAAAGGAAAATCCCTACAGACTTGCAGAGGACATAGAGGGCATCGGCTTCCGCCTGTCAGACAGCATAGCCCGTACGGCAGGCATACCAAGTGACAGCCCCTTCCGCATAAAATGTGCCATACAGTACGTGCTCAGACAGGCCCTGGCCCAGGGACATACCTACCTTCCCAGGAAGGAGCTGCTGCAGCTCTCCTCAGAGCTGCTTGCCGCAGATCCCGGAGACCTGGACCCCTGCCTGCTGGACCTACAGATCCAGGACCGTATAGTCGTCAGCGGCAGGGACCACGACGAGATCTATCTTTCAGAATACTACCGCATGGAGCGCAACACGGCACTCATGCTGAAGAGCTTCAACATCAGAGGGGAGTCTGACGGTCCCATGCTGGACCGAAGGCTCAAGGACATACAGAAGCAGGAGCACATAGAGCTTGACGATAAGCAGAAGGAGGCTGTCAGGGCCACCGTGGAAAACGGTGTAGTCATCATCACCGGAGGCCCTGGCACAGGCAAGACTACCACCATCAATACCATCATAAGATATTTTGACATGGACGGCATGAGCATAGCTCTCTGTGCCCCCACCGGCAGGGCCGCAAAGCGCATGTCCGAGGCCACCGGCTGGGAGGCCAAGACCATACACAGGCTGCTGGAGTATACGGGAGGCCCGGAAAAGGAGGGTGCCTCCACAGGCTCATCCCGGCCCCGCTTCCTGAAAAACGAACAGGATCCCCTGGACGATGACGTGGTCATAGTGGATGAGATGTCCATGACCGACATCTTCCTTATGGAGGCTCTGCTCAAGGCCATCACTCCCGGCACGAGGCTCATACTGGTGGGAGACTCCAACCAGCTTCCCAGCGTGGGTGCAGGCAACGTACTCCACGACCTCATAGACTCAGGCTGCTTCACCACCGTGCGCCTGACCCATATATTCCGCCAGGCTGCCATGTCTGACATAGTGCTCAACGCCCACCGCATAAACCGGGGCGAGCCAGTGGACCTTTCAAAGAAGAGCAGGGACTTCCTGTTCATAAAGAACCAGCGTCCTCAGGACATAATCGACACCATCAAGGTGCTGCTGACCAGGAAGCTTCCCGACTATGTGAAGGCCTCCACTGCGGAGCTCCAGGTGCTCACCCCCACCAGGAAGGGAGCCCTCGGAGTAGAGAGCCTTAACCGGGAGCTGCAGCTCTTCCTCAACCCGCCTTCTCCTGCAAAGACAGAGTTTGAAAATGATGGCATGACCTTCAGAGTCGGCGACAAGGTCATGCAGATCAAAAATGATTATGATCTGGCCTGGACCAGGAGAGACGCGGCATTTATAGGCTTTGAGACCGGTGCCGGAGTGTTTAACGGGGACATAGGTGTCATCTACGACATAGACAGGGCATCTGAGCTCGTCACCGTGGTCTTTGACGAGGACAGATATGCAGAATATGACAGGAAGCATCTGTCAGAGCTGGAGCTGGCATATGCGGTCACCGTGCACAAGTCCCAGGGCAGTGAGTATCCGGCGGTCATCATGCCCATGTATCCCGGCCCCCATCCCCTCATGAACCGCAACCTGCTCTATACCGCAGTCACAAGGGCCCGCAGCTGCGTCTGCATGGTAGGTCTCCCCAGGATCTTTGAGGAGATGGAGCACAATGAAAATGAAAGTAAGCGCTACAGCGGTCTCAGAGACCGCATCATGGAGGTATATGAAAAGACTGGACCCACAGCTTATGAAGAAGGACTTCCGGAAGATCCGATATCTTGGGAGGAGCTTTGAGGAAGTATTTTTCCCAAGGCGCTGTCCCATATGTGACGATGTCATACCCTTTGGAGAGCCTCCGGATACCATAGGGGCCCTGGCCTGCCGCTGCTGCCTGAGGGAGCTCTCCTTCATACAGGGCCCTACCTGCCGAAAATGCGGCAGGGCACTGTCGGAGGCAAACAAAGGATCCGGCCTATGCTCGGACTGCAGCAGACATATCCGTATGTTTGAAAGGAGCTTTGCGCTGTTGAGCTACGGCCCCCTTGAGCGTGATATCATGAGCGATATCAAATACCGGAGCAAGCGAAGCTCCGCCGATCTTTTTTCACTTCTTGCCGCCCGCAGATTCAGAAGCGAGCTGTCATGGATATCTCCCGACTGCATCATACCCGTACCCGTACATAAAAACAGGCTCCGTAAGCGAGGCTACAACCAGGCAGCCCTGTTTGCCCGTGACATAGCCCGTCATACCGGCATACCCTTCCGGGAGGACCTGCTCATAAGGTCCCTGGAGACCAAAGCCCAGAAGGGACTTGGCTATGAGGGCCGCATACTTAACCTGCAGGGAGCCTTCCTGGCAGACAGCTCTGCCTGCAGGGATGTCCGCTCTCTGGTGCTGGTAGATGACATCTATACCACCGGCAGCACCCTTGAGGCCTGCACCGAAGAGCTCCTGCGTGCAGGCGTAGGAAAGGTCTATGGGCTCTGCATCTGCGCAGGCCGTGATACATAATAGTGCGGGCCGTGATACATAGTAAGGAAAACTTATATTTTTCTCATATCCAGTTAATGCTTTGTTTATAAATTTTATCTATTTTTAGCAGAACGTACATATCGAAGTCACATTTTCCCGATAATATAAAGACAGTTATCAGAGAGATAACTCAAAAAGCTTTTTCATACTCATTCCGGGCAGCGGAACTGCCGACTGCCCGGCCCCCTACAAAATGAATGGCCCGTGATGCAGCTCACGGGCCTTTTCATGTTCATATCTCATTGTCGATGTACCGGATCACTTCTGATCCTTCCTTTTAAGCTCGTCCTCTACTCTGCGCCTGATCATGTCAAAGCCCTCCAGCCTGGAGCTGGCGCTGGGATTTGATGCAAGCATACGCTTCGTAAGAGCATCCAGATCCTTAAGCTTGGTCTGCCTCTTTGCAAGCACTGATTCAAAGTGCTTTATGGCCTGGGCACGCTTCTCGCTAAGGTCCTCGGAAAGGACTGACAGCGCCTTGCCCACCAGATCGTTCCATTCCTCCCTGGTGATATGTCCGTCCTCCCGGGCCGCATCGAAGGCATCCCTGAGGGCGGTGACATTTTCAGGCATCCTGCTCATGATCTCATTCATCTCAGCATTTGCCTTGGAGACGAGCTGAGCCATATCCTTGATATGGAGAGCGGTCTTGGCCGATACATATACATCCGAAAGAAAGACCAGTGTAAGCACAGAATCCAGTACCAGGAACATGGCCTTTGAGGGCGTATATATGAAGCCCTCGATCCACCTGTCTCCCACATAGGTGAGTATCAGTGTAAATACTCCCCAGCACAGAGAGCTCTCCAGACATATATATCCGTTTTTGCTGGCAAAGGGCTTGCCAGTATAGTCCCAGTATTTGACCGCAAATATCCTTTCCATGATGACCCCGGTAAAATATTCCAGGGTGCTGGCAGCCACAAGGCCCACGATAAATACCAGCACGGGATCAAAATAGAAGGGCAGGGCCACAAACAGCATCAGCACTCCGCCAAAGCCGTATATGGGTATCCAGGGGCCTATGAGAAAGCCCCTGTTGACCAGCTTTTTATTTATTATGGATACGTAGCTGGATTCAAATATCCACCCGAAGAAGCTGAACATGTAAAACAGTAGCAGCCATTGGGTAAAATCATATTCTTTCATCTTTATGCGCCCAGGATGTCATTGATCTTCCTGGTGAGATCCTTGTCAAGCTCATCCACGAGCCTGTTTGCATCCTCCAGATCCCTGCCCTTGACTCCGCAGTAGAACTTGAGCTTGGGCTCTGTACCTGAAGGCCTTACGCATACCCAGGCGTTGTCGTTGAGCTCATAATAGAGCACGTTTGATGCAGGAAGTCCTGTGGGGACTGTCTCTCCGGTCCTGAGATCCTTTATGAAGTCCTCCTTATAGTCCCTGATCCTCTCCACCTTATAAGGGCCGAACTCCTTCGGCTCTTCCTTACGGAAGGAATCAAGTATGGAGGCTATCTTTTTGAGGCCTTCTATGCCTGCAAGCTCCAGAGACTTGGTGTACTCTCTGTAATAGCCATATCTCTCGTACATGGAGAGCATGACATCCCAGAGGGTCATGCCCTGCTTCTTATAGTAGGCAGCCGCCTCACAGAGAGAGGACACAGCCGATACCGCATCCTTATCCCTGGCATAGGTGCCTATAAGACAGCCATAGCTCTCCTCCATGCCGAACATGTAGGTGCCCCTGCCGGTCTCCTCGTTCTTCAGGATGACCCTGCCTATCCACTTGAAGCCCGTAAGCACCTCCACAAGGCTGCAGCCATAATTTGCAGCCACTGCATCCAGCAGATTGGTGGTGACTATGGATTTTACCACCTGTCCGTCCTCAGGTATCTGTCCCGCTGCCTTCTTCTGGCTGAGCACATACTCACAGAGCAGCGCTCCGGACATGTTTCCGGTCAGTGCTATATATTCTCCGCTTCGGCTGTCCTTTACGTATACTCCAAGCCTGTCCGCGTCGGGGTCAGTAGCCAGCACCAGCTCCGCGTCCACCTTTTTGGCAAGCTCAAGTCCCAGGGCAAATGCTTCCTTAGCCTCAGGATTGGGATAAGCTACGGTAGGGAAATCTCCGTCAGGCTCAGCCTGCTCAGGCACCTCATAGACATGGGTAAAGCCAAGGTCTCCAAGCACCCTCATGACAGGTATGTGTCCGGTGCCATGGAGAGGCGTATATACTATGCGGATGCTGTCCTGCATCTCCCTTATGACATCCTTGTTTACTATGGCAGCCTCTACATTTGCGATGTATCTGTCGTCTATATCCTTGCCTATGGTCACATAGAGCCCTGCTGCCTCTGCATCCTCCTTTGACATGGTCCTGCACTGGGAGAAGTCCTCTATGCCAAGGACCTCCTCAGTCACTCCCTTGTCATGGGGAGGCGTGAACTGAGCACCGTCCTCCCAGTATACCTTGTAGCCATTGTAGCTGGAGGGATTGTGACTGGCCGTGATGTTTATGCCCGCTATGCAGTGGAGCTCCCTGACAGCAAAGGAAAGCTCGGGCGTGGGGCGGAGCGAATCGAAGCGATAGGCCTTTATGCCATTTGCCGCCAGGGTCCTGGCAGCCTCGTCGGAAAACTCCTGAGACATATGACGTGAATCATAGGCTATGGCCACGCCCTTGTCCTTGCCTCCCTGCTTTATGATGTAGTTGGCCAGACCCTGAGTGGCACGTCTGATGACATACTTGTTCATGCGGTTGGTGCCCGCTCCTATGATACCGCGGAGCCCGGCAGTGCCGAATTCCAGGTCCATATAGAACCTTTCCTTTATCTCATCATCGTTGTCGGCTATGGCTCTTAACTCAGCCTTGGTCTCCTCATCAAAATAAGGATCGCTCAGCCATTTTTCGTAGATCGCTCTGTAATCTCTCATAAAAGACCCCCAATGCTCATATATGTTGATTTACTTCTCTGCTACCGCCTCTATCTCACAGAGCAGCCCCTTAGGAAGTGTCTTTACAGCTACGCAGCTGCGTGCAGGCTTGCCCGTGAAATACTTTTCATATACCTTATTGAATGCCGCAAAATCTCCCATGTCCGCTATGAAGCAGGTAGTCTTTATGACCCTGGTAAGGTCGGTTCCGCCTGCCTCAAGCACTGCAGCCACATTGCTGCAGGACAGCTCTGCCTGAGCCTCTATACCCTCCGGAGCCTCTCCCGTCACGGGATCCACTCCTATCTGTCCTGAGGTAAATACAAATCCCCCTGCCTCATAGCCCTGACTGTAGGGCCCGATAGCAGCTGGTGCCTTGTCCGTCTGGATCATCTTCATAATACTTCATCCTCCGTAAAAATATTTATTGAAAAGGAACAATATGGAGTTATGCTCCGGGTGCCTCAGCACCTCATCATGCATGTCCCTTAGCATGCTCCCTAACCTTTCACCCGGCTCCATGCCCGCTTTTATGAGGTCGGAGCCCTTCACTATCAGGTCTTTCTGATATATGGGATCCTCCCTCCTCATGATATACCGGAAAATGTCTCCAAGCGCAGCCACATCCTCACCCTCGCAGCTTCGTCTGTACCTTTCAGTGCCTGAAAACCTGCGCTTCAGCTCAAGAAGCTCCGAAAACAGCTCCGGATCCATGTCCTGCATGGCAAGCTTGATGGCATAGGCATCGCTCTCTATAGGCACGAAAAGCTTCTTTACCAGCAGACAGGCCCTATGCAGGGTGTCATTGTCCACCCGAAGCTCCCTGAGTATGTTCCTGCAGCTCTCTTCATCACAGCCTGAGAGCAGCACCGCATACCTGCGATAACGATCCTTTACCGGTATCTCCGAAAAGCCCTCATCTCCTGCTATCTCCGAAAATACACCCAGATCCAGCTCTCCGAAGCCGCCGCATATCTGCTCCTGCATCCCCAGCTCCGAAAGCTCCAGGACCTTCTCCGGATGAGCAGAGCAAAGGAGCTTCGCAAGCTCCGCCTGTATCCTCTCCTTGCTGACCTTTGAAAGGTTTGCCGCATGACGCCTTATGGCATCGCGGGTCTCCTTTTCCGTCTCAAAGCCTATCTGGGCGGAAAACCTGGCCGCCCTCAGTATGCGGAGGGCATCCTCGGTAAATCTCTCATCCGGATCCCCCACGCAGCGTATCAGCTTCCTTTCCATATCCAGAAGGCCCTCGAATTCATCCACCAGGCCAGTATCGTCATTGTAGGCCATGGCATTGATGGTGAAGTCCCTGCGCCTCAGATCCTCCCGAAGCAGCGGCGTGAAGCTGACCTTCTCCGGATGCCTTCCGTCCTTATATTCTCCGTCTATCCTGTAGGTAGTCACCTCATAGGGCCTGAGCTCATACTTTTCCGGGTCCACATCCGAAAGCCCATGCTTTATGAGCACGGTCACGGTACCATGCTTTATACCCGTATCCACAGTCCGCTCAAAGACCCTCTTTATCTCCTGAGGCGTGGCAGAGGTGGTGATGTCCCAGTCCTCCGGCTCTCTGCCGAGTATGCTGTCCCTTATACAGCCTCCCACGGCAAATGCCTCATATCCCGCCTCATTGAGCCTTGATATGATCTTCCTTACATCCACGGGCAGCTCTATATGTATGCTGCCTTTATCCTTCATATGCCTCTCCAAGCTGAAAATAAACCAACAGTGTGCCCTTCCTTACGGATATCTCAGCCTTCCTTCCGATAAATTCATTTGAAAGCCCAAGGGGGAAGGAGCTCTTAAGCTCCGCATCCTTAAGCTCATACTTGAGCCCGGTCTCACAGACTCCAAGTGATATGTCCGTATGGGAAAACACGGACAGATAGCCCTTCATGTACTCAGGAAAGGACAGGCCCCCGTCGGTCACAGCGGTCACTGCCGCATGATCATCAAATAAAAATGCCTTCATGCCCTCCATGGAGAGGGCAGCCACATCCTGCAGGTTGCCAAGGGTATGGTCGAGCCTGCCTCCGGTGCAGCCGTACAGGAAAAAGGTACGGTACCCTCTCTCCCTTCCGAGCTCCATGGCGGCGGCAGAATCGCTCACATCCTTTATGACATTGAGCCTTACGAGCTCCGCGCCTGATGCCTCTGCAAGGCCCTTGGCCCTGTCTGCATCTCCCGAGTCAAAATCCCCAAGCACTATGTCAGGCCTCAGGGAAAGCTGCTCAAGGGCTCTCATGCCCCCGTCCGCAGCTATGATCAGGTCACCCTCTGCCGGCCTCCTTACGAGTCCATAGAAGCTGCCTGCCCCAAATATGTGACAGACAGGCTCGCTGCCGGCAAGGGATGCTCCTATGTCTATGGTCATCAATATGCCCTTCCGAAGTAGACCATCTTCTGGGCAGGCTTTCCGCAGTATATGCAGGTATCGGAAAGCTTTTCCTGCTTGAAGGGTATGCAGCGTGAGGTAGCGCCGGTCTTTTCCTTGATGGCATCCTCACACTCACGGCAGCCGCACCACATGGCCTTTACGAAGCCCTTCTTGGTGTCCAGGATCTCCTCCATCTCATCCATGGTGGTGGCTGAGAAGGTATGGGCATCGAGATGTGCCTTTGCATGCTCATACATGTCGTTCTGTATGCTCTCAAGCAGCTCTCCCACTCTCCTGGAAAGGTCTGCAAAGGATACGGTCTCCTTTTCCCTGGTATCTCTCCTTACCAGCACGGCCTCGCCGTTTTCTATATCCCTGGGTCCTATCTCTATACGCAAAGGTATGCCCCTCATCTCGCAGTCCGCAAACTTGAAGCCAGGATTCTTGTCCCTGTCGTCCACCTTGACCCTGAAGCCGGCCTTTATGAGCTCGTCCCTGATCTCATCAGCCTTCTGGAGCACACCCTCCTTTTTCTGCATGATAGGGCATATCATGACCTGTACGGGAGCGATCCTGGGAGGGAGCTTGAGTCCGTCGTCATCGCCGTGAACCATGATGATGGCTCCGATGATGCGGGTGCTCAGTCCCCATGAGGTCTGGTGTACGTACTGGAGCTTGTTGTCCTTATCAGTGTACTGTATGCCGAAGGCCCTGGCAAAGCCGTCTCCGAAGTTGTGGGAGGTGCCTGACTGAAGGGCCTGTCCGTCATGCATGAGGGCCTCTATGGTATAGGTGGCCTCAGCGCCTGCAAATCTCTCCTTCTCGGTCTTCTGGCCTCTCACTACGGGTATGGCCAGTACCTCCTCACAGAAGTCCGCGTATACGTTGAGCATCAGACGTGTACGCTCCTCAGCCTCTTCTGCAGTGGCATGAGCCGTATGTCCTTCCTGCCACAGGAACTCCCTGGAGCGGAGGAAGGGTCTCGTGGTCTTTTCCCAGCGTACCACTGAGCACCACTGATTGTAGCACTTGGGCAGATCCCTGTAGGACTGGATGACCCTCTGATAATAATCACAGAACAGGGTCTCCGATGTAGGCCTTACGCAGAGCCTCTCCTGAAGCTGCTCGGAGCCGCCGTGAGTCACCCATGCCACCTCAGGCGCAAAGCCCTCCACATGGTCCTTCTCCTTCTGGAGCAGGCTCTCGGGTATGAATATGGGCATGTAGCAGTTCTCGACACCCGTCTCCTTGAAGCGACGGTCCAGCTCCTTCTGTATATTCTCCCAGATGGCAAAGCCTGCAGGCTCTATGACCATGCAGCCCTTGACCGAGCTGTAATCGCAGAGCTCAGCCTTCTTTACCACATCTGTGTACCACTGGGCAAAGTCCTCCTCCATGGGAGTTATCTCTTCTACCAGCTTCTTGTTGTCCTTGGTTTCAGCCATTTGATTTATCTCCTGATCATTATTGATAGTATATTTACTGTACCTTTAAATATACCTGAAAGCTCTCAGTGTTTCAAGGGAAATGAAGTATCTATGACCATATCGGCACTGTCCCTGACTCCAAAGCTCTCAAAATACCTGTTTTCCAGGGGTATCCACCTGTCTATGAACATCTGAAGCTTATCCCTGCCGCTCCTTTTTTCTATGCGGTCAAGCTGGGTCTGCTCGTCGCAGCAGGTAAATACTGCCAGATCATAGCCTCCCCGAAGGTCCGGCCTCAGGCTATAGGAGCCCTCCATGACCAGCACTCCTCCCTCGTCAAGGCTTATATGCACAGGATCAGGCATATAGGCCATGTCGTGACAGGAAAAGCGCCTGTAGGAAAATGACCTTTCTCCCCTTGAGAGAGGTCCCAGCACCTCCTCCTGTATCCTTTCATAATGCACATTGCCTCCCGGCTCCGCATAGCGCCCCGGGGTCCGAAGCTCTCCCGGCAGGAAGAAATCGTCC
Source organism: uncultured Lachnospiraceae bacterium (assembly GCA_944380315.1). Lineage (GTDB taxonomy): Bacteria > Bacillota > Clostridia > Lachnospirales > Lachnospiraceae > Avilachnospira. The sequence continues at coordinate 131,669 of CALWHG010000001.1, read as the reverse complement.
ATATGCACTATCTGGGTCCCTGGAAATGTCTCTCTTATAAGCTCTGCCAGCGTACTCTTGCCGCTTCCGCACATGCCGTCTATACCTATCACACAAGGCTCCACGGACTCCCGTCTCCTGCTGATCTCAGAAAACAGTCTGTCCTTTTCAGGACTGTAGCTGAGGGCTGAAGAGCTGTTCATATCATCCATACCGTCTCCTTTATAAAAGCAAAGACCGGCAGGCTCATGAGGAGCCGCCGGTCCGATGTGTCATCTCCTGTCAGGTTTATGCCTCTGCAATAGCCTCTACAGGGCACTGAGCTGCACAAGTTCCGCAGTCTACGCAAGCATCAGCATTTATCTCGTACTGAGCATCGCCCTCGGAGATAGCTCCAACGGGACAAACCTCTGCACAGCTTCCGCACTTTACGCATGCATCTGAAATCTTATATGCCATAACAGTAACCTCCTTATATTAAGTCATATTGATGTAGCATCATCTTAACTCATATAGCTCCAATAATCAAGCTTGTATCTCTGAAAATGCACATCCCAGGACCTCTCCTATATTGCCGTGGATGATATAGTCCGCCGCATCATCCCGCCTTGTGGCATCCCGGTTTATGAGCACCAGCTTATCACCCCTGTAATAATCTATCATGCCTGCCGCCGGATATACTATGAGGGAGGTCCCTCCCACTATGAGCAGGTCCGCCTCGCTTATATACCGGGCAGCCCTCTGCATGACTCCCATGTCCAGAGCCTCCTCATAGAGCACCACGTCAGGCTTTATCATGCCTCCGCAGCTGTCACAGCGGGGCACCCCATCGGAAGCCATGATATGATCCAGATCGAAGGACTTTCCGCAGTGCATGCAGTGGTTCCGCAGGATGGAGCCATGGAGCTCCAGCACATTGCGGCTGCCTGCTGCCTGATGAAGCCCGTCTATGTTCTGGGTGATGACCGCCCGAAGCTTGCCCAGCTCCTCCAGCCTGGCCAGTACCCTGTGGGCCTCATTTGGCCTGGCTTCCGGATATACCATACGGTCCCTGTAGAATCTGTAAAATTCCTCCGGATCCTTTACAAAGAAGCTATGGCTTATGATCATCTCTGGCGGATATTTATACTTCTGGTTATAGATACCGTCCTGTGATCTGAAATCAGGTACACCACTCTCTGTCGATACCCCTGCGCCTCCAAAAAAGACTATGTTGTCGCTTTCCCTTATGAGCTCAGAAAGCTTTTTTACATCCGTTTCCATTTTTTTCATTTTTTCGCTTTCCATGCTTGACATGACAGCATATTTAATGTAGAATGTCAAATGTTCTGCAAAAGCATTATGCGGGTGTAGTTCAATGGTAGAATGACAGCCTTCCAAGCTGTATACGTGGGTTCGATTCCCATCACCCGCTCGCTCTAAAGATAGCGGAAAGCCAAATATATCAAGGCTTTCCGCTGTTTTTGTATCCGAACTGATAAGGTCGACCAAGGGTCGACTAAGTTTTTCAGGCTACTTCCTCAAGTTTTTTGCGCCTCTCTTCAAGAGAATACTTACACTTGTAGTAGTAATCAAAGGTTGTTTTTATATCCTTATGCCTCATCTGAGCCTTTACTATACTCAAGTCAACATTTGCGTCTATAAGGTTTGTTGCATACGTTTTTCTGAATGAATGAAGCCCCCTTGTAGAAAGGTCAAGGTCTTTCAAAACATTCCTCCTTAAAACGCTATTGAAATTATTGGATTTCCACTTTCCGAAAATCATATCATCAGGACTTTTGGCTGTGCTTATCTTCATTATTTTATTCAAAGTCTCCATGGCGGAAGAACTTAAAACGATAGTATTAAGCCTCTCCTCAGTCTTTGCAACATGCTCTTTGCTGATGTCATAGACTGTTTTCCCGTCCCGCTTGTATCTGATTTCGATACGATTAACAGTAAGGTAACCTTTATCAAAATCAATATCTTTCGGTTTCAGAGCTACAAGCTCCGAAATTGCAAGCCCCGTCTGAAGCATGAAAACCATGCCTAAAATCCTTATATTGTCTTCCCTGTGTGAAGCATATTCCAGAAATCTCTTCTGTTCCTCGTTACTCCATACCACATCTGTGTTTCTTTGTCCCTGCGGTGAATATTCATCATAGGCAATATCCATTTTCTTTTTTATCTGACAGACATCTATATTAGCATAGTCAGAATAAAAGAATACTATATTAAGCAACGATACAAGATTGCTGAAGTTCTTTTTGCTGATTCCGATTACAAGCATTTTTTCAAGGAACTTTCTGATTTCAGATTCTGAAATTCGGTCGACACATTTTTCTTCCAAAGCACTGCCCTTTATATAGCGTTCATAATCGCTTATATATTTATCATAGCTTCCCTTTCCTATCTTATTCCTTTTAAGTTTCTTTTCGAGCTGTTCTTCCATGACAGAATAAAAATGCTGTCCTTGATTGCTGTAATAATCAATGATTTTTTTATTCAGCCCCTCTTTGGTCTTTGAAGTCTTTTTAAGACCTCCGAGCTTGGTACAATAAAGCCCTTTTGAATCCTTCCATATTGATGTATGGTGCATAGACAGGTATTTATTTTCCATCGCTGATATGACAGCGCTTCTTACATTTTCGTCTTCTTCTATTAACTTTTCAATGTTCGGATACAAGGAAATTATATTGTCTAACATATAAGTTCGATACTCCTTGTAAGTAATAGTACCCGCTTATCAGCGAGCCACTACACTCACCTCCAATCTTTTGCAATTTATGTTAGACGGTTTAATTATACCATTATCCGATTATGTCAAGCAATACAGCCTGCTTATATGAGCATAGTATTTGTCAAGGGCGGCATAGCCGTTTATTTTACCCTTGATAAATACGGAGCATAGACCATGGTTTTGGGTGGAATAGTTTTACCTGTTCCGCCTTGTCTGTATGCTTTTTAGCCCTCGGCGTCTGAGAGCCAGTTCCAAAATGTCCTCATTTTGGTATAACTGGCTACACCAAATCACATAATAGATATTGGAGGCATCTAACAGTCTTTAAAACGTATTTAAAACACTTTAGGAGGGCTTTTATTTATGAATGTTCAAAAATACACAGCGGAAGCCTGCGGGCACTTATTCAAGCATTTTGAAAGAGCAAAAGACAAGGGCGGCAATTATATAAAGTTCGGCAACAGGGATATAGATATTAGTATGACTTGTTTGAATTATAACTTAGCCCCTAACCGAGGCATGACACAAATGGAGTATCTGAACAAGCGCCTTTCAGAGGTTTACCACATGAAAAAGAAAGACTTAAAGACCATGTGCTCATGGGTAATAACCGCACCCGATGATCTGCCAGCCGATAAGCTCCATCTTTTCTTCAGTGCAGCTTATCGCTTTATGGCTAAACGCTACGGAGAGGAAAATGTCATATCTTCTTATGTCCATTTGGACGAAAACAGGGAAAAGGGCCACTCTCACATGCACTTTGCCTTTATACCCGTCATATATGACAAAAAGAAGGAAAGATATAAGGTATCAGCCAAAGAGGTGATAAATAGAGTTGAGCTTGAAAAGATACACAAAGAGGCAGAAACCTATATCTCCAAGGCACTTAAAAGCCCTGTCCATCTCCTTAACGGCACTACAAAGCAGGGTAATAAAACTATAGCTGAATTGAAAATGTTTAATGACCGTATTGAAAGGGAGCGGGAAGAATATAAGACCCTTGCAAAAATATCTCAGGAAATGAGCGATGAGATTTTTGAGAAAGAGGAAAAATTAAAACAACTTGAAGCAGAACACACAAGGCTGAAAGAGGTATGCAGGAAAATCAGGGAGCTTATAAAAGCAATGTTCCCCGAACTTATACATTTCATAGAAAAAGAGCAGGAGCAGCAAAAAGAACGGCAACAGGAGAAAAATTTATCAATATCAAGGTAAAATCCTCCTTTTTTCTGTGACGCTTCTTTAATACTATTTATGTAAGTCCTTAAAGGAGGTATATGCCCATGAAAAAGACTCTTGATGAAATATTGGCCGAAGCCCGCAGGGAATGTGAAGCTGACAAGCTCAAAAAAAAGAAGAAAAAATACAGCGATGACGAAATAAGCGAGCTTATAAAGCTTATGAAAAGCCTCGATAACATTGAAGAAGAACGATAAATAAATAAGTTATTCATAATTCCTTTTTTCTTTTTATATAAAATGCACAGATTACAAGACGTAATTCTGTGCATTTTGCTGATTTTGAAAATTCCGTTAAGGATTTTTTCCAAAACTAACATACTGAAATTGTCCGAAGAAATAAATCGGACAGGTGAGCGCCACCAAATCAAAAATTGAATATCGAAATATATTTTAAATTTAAAAAGGAGAAAAATATGAAAAAAGAAAATATGAACACAACAATAAACAATTTAACATCTCTTGAATATGCAGGGCTTGAAAATCTTATGGAACGCATAGTAACCGCATACGAGGACAGCTTCGGGATAGACAGAGAGGAGCAGACGCCCGTATATGAAATCACACGAAGGACAGCAGAGGGCATAGAGATATTTGACGGAGCCTATGACGCATACATACTTGATGATTTTGTTATAAAGGAAATGACCTATATTAATTCAGTCTGTGAACTCAGAGGATTTTTCTTAAACGGCAGAGACATAGCTGATTGTGATGATGAAAACTACATATCAGTCGATGTGACCGTTCTACTTGACGAAAAACATATAGACCTTGAATGGCTTACGGAGCAGATAAATAAATCGAACAGGTAATAAGAAAAGGGCGGGAATATCCCGCCCCTGCATATAAAAAGGACAGCCGAAGCTGTCCTTTTTTGCTAGTAAAGACTCCCGAAAGCGCCTTTTTTGCTTAGTCCCAATTATACTGTTTTTCTTATCCCAAACGCAATTGATTACCGATACAGTCAATGGTGTATAGATTCTCAGTCCATTCTTCCCTCAGAAGCTCTACATAAATCGTGCCGTTCCGAAGTTGCTCACCGTTTTGATTCCGTTTTTCATATCCCATCTTCATGTAGATGAAGGTTCCGTCTGAATCAGTGGAGCAACTGGTGATTCTGTAGGAATATTCTGTAGCTGATGCTGTGACAGACAGGTCTTCTATACCCAATCGGTCAAAGACTGTCCTATCCTTCAGGTTGCCGAACAGGTTTTCAAAAGTACTTAAGACTTCCTCTCTGTTAAAGAAACCTGTGTTTCCCTCTACCCGTAACGGTATAAAAATAGGATTAGCCTCTCCCGACTGATAATTGCGGACCGACTGCATCAGCAGATTTTCAAGTAGCGCGAGCTGACGTTCAGCATCCATTTTCAATCGGGTCTGGATATCTATTCCTCCCGGACCATAAAGCTCTTCTTCATATACCGACAGAAGCCCTCTTGAAGCTTCCTTAAAAACCTCGGTCTGCTGATCGTTCAGCACATATTTCCTGCGCACAAAGCCCAGATACCAGGCTCCGTTTTCGTTTACCGTATATCCGTCAGGTGTTGTCGTATTTGCGGCCATATAGCCATCCGAACCGAAATAGTAGCATTCTGCCACGCCGTCATTATTTCCATCAAGCCACTCCCATGTATTAGCTGGCCGTGTGCCGTCATCGTTCTGCCACCACCAGCCATTTGCATCAGACTGCCATGCGGCAAGGGAGGTAAATGAAAATGCCGTCATAAGTCCAGATGCTAACACTGCCGTTATAAGTTTTTTGTTTCTCATAGCAATAACCTCTTTCAGTCCCTTTTAATTGTATTTTATGCCTGCCTCATGGGCCTTTCAAGATACTTTTACAATTTTATCTTATCACTTTATAACCTGTATAACAATATAGCCTGTATATTTCAATAGCTTATTTTTCTCCACCTCTATTTTTATAATCTCTATAAAAAGGCAGGTGTCAAAGTGGGTCGTGTTGAAATTAAGCTTGAAGCTTATCTTAAAGCCAAAGGCGTAAGCAAAAATAAAGTCTGTCAGAATTGCGGGCTTCAAAGGACACAGTTAAACAACTACTGTAAAAATAAGGTGAGCCGAGTTGACCTCTCGATACTTGCGAAGCTTTGCGATTATCTCGGCTGTTCTGTTTCTGACCTCATAGAATATAAGAATGATTGACCCCTTTGATTGCCGTTACTGCTTTATAACCCTTGCAATCAAGGCGCATATCATTTATAATATAGATACAAAGAAAGCACCCACTCCATAAGTGGATGCCTCAATAGGATTTAGGTTTTGTCCTTTACAAAAGGACGCTCCCCACCCTGTTGGCAGACAGGGTGGGATTTTTTATTTCTTATCTTTCTTATCAAGAAAGGAAATAAGTGCGATGATTAAACCGCCGAAAGATATGAGAAGCCCTATTGTTCCAAGGACAACCATAACTGTTTCATAGGCTGTCATGTGCACCACCTCCTCCCTATGTTTATAGTTTGGAGGCAACCACTCTGTCATGGGTGCTTTCTGTGCTATATTAACATAGAATATCATTATCAAGCAACTTAAACAGGGTGGTAGCCTCTTCTTCTTTTTTTATATCCGCTTTTATATACCTTACAGTCCTTTCGGAACAGGTGAGAGCCTTTGCGAGTTCTTTAGCCGTCATATCGGTATGTCTTATTATAAAATCTTTGCGGAATTGTTTTATTCTTTTTTTGTCCCCTCGTTTTTCACTGTACCTTTTTTGGTCATATCTTCCGTTTGTCTTTTTCCTTGCCTCTTTCCTTTGCTCCGCTGTATAACAGGCATAAGAGTGCTCAAGGTCATATGGCTTAAAATCGAGGAGCTCTGCAATCCTTTCATTGGTATATGTGTACTCGGTTTTTGAAGCATATATATTTTTAAGTACGGTATCTGCTTCATTCCGAAAGCCTTTATCAATGCACTTATACATGATTCTCTCTGCCTTATTTATGCTGAACCTTGCCTTTTTGCAATAGACCGCCAGTATATGGCAGAAAATGGAGCGGTGACCTTTTGGCACAGTATGCCTTCGCGCCGAGTAGTTTTCCAAATCCCGTATTATCCTTAAATACCTGCTCTTTGGAGGCAAGGGTGAAGTGTCGATTTCTCTTTTTATTATCCTGTTATTCTGACTTTCTTCTTCTGCCCCTGTTCCTTGTTTTGGGATATTTCCTTTTTGCTCATCAGGATCATGCCCCTCGCTTTCTGCTAAGCTATATATTTTAGGTTTGACTCTTTTTTGCTTGGGCTTTTCTTTTTCCTGTATGACCCCTTGCTTTTCTGCTCCTTCTTTTGTCTGTAAATGTTTTTCCGTTCGTTCCTTCCAAGTCCCATTCTTTATCATCGTGGCTTTCCGTTTTTCTGCACGGCGTTTTATATTCTCACTGGTGTAAGCTTCTATATCATTATCAGAACATCTGAAGAAATCGAGCCTTTTTATACTCTTGTTTTCAGGTTTGCTGAAGCGAAACAGCCTTGTTACCTTTATGTCGGCAAGGTTTTTTACATTCCTGCTTGTCGGGAAACGCAAAATCCTTGACTTGTTCCTACAGCTTACATCCGCTTTGAACCATGTGATAAGATAGTCCGTGTATTTTCTCCTTAGCTCAGTACCCTCGTATGTCTTTAAGTCTATCTCATCTACTATCCAATAAAGGTGAAGCCCGTGTCCACTTGCAACTACCCAATCGGGTAAAACGCTTTCATCAATGCGATATGTTTCACAGAGCCAACTCTTTATATCCTCCCTGCTCATTTCCGAAAAGTCCCTGCCATCTACATCATCAATGTCTATGTATATGGCATTTATACTCGAAGCGTTTTTGTCAGTGCGCCAGCCCGTAAAAATCGCAGGAGAAAAATAAAGGTTTATATCTTCATTTGAAAGGGTGGCTAACCCTTTCAATGCCTCTGTCCTGTCATTATAAGAAAAGTTATAGCTTATACCGTCGGGAGCTGAAGCCATGCACCATATACATTCATTACCTTTAAGGTCTGGAAAAATATCATCAAAGAAGCCTGACAGTTCTGATATGGTTTCGCTTATTTGTGAAAAGTAGCACTTTAGCCATAGACTGAAAACAAAGAAAAATTTATCGCTTCCAAGTTCCAATTCTCTATGGTCCTCATAAAATTCAATCTCTAATTCCTTAAATTTACCCATTTATCATACCTCCGTAAAATCTCTTTTACTAAAAGTATGCAATGAAAGTTCCGAAATCTAACACCAAAAAAAAAATAAAAAAATTAAAGATTTATAGTATAATGATACTATACTCAGTCGGAAATTTTTGCAGCCCCTTAAATAAAAAAGCAGGGTTATTTTATACCCTGACCGTCAATCAAATACTATCTTATAAAGGTCGACTAAAGGGTCGACTACTAATGTAAGAAGCGCTGAAACCTCCGTTTCTCCATGTTTTTTTAACGGGTTAATTCTTCGATTCCCATCACCCGCTTCGCTGAAACCCTTGTATATCAAGGGTTTTTCTTATTTTTACTCCGGGTTACCACGGGTTACCACCTTTTTCAGGCCCTTTTGAGCGGTCTCCCATCCCCGACCTCCCGGCAGAGATTGACACCTGCCATGAGGCAGCATTACAATGATCATATATAATGCTGAGGAGGTACGAATATGTTCACTTGTGCAAAATGCGGTGCCAAGGGCTGTGCAAAGCTGGATCTTGACAAATCCCTCAAGGACTGTCCCAGCAAGCATACCGAGATCCAGGAGGCTGCTCTCAGGGCATATGAGGATGAGGAGAACCACAGGATAGCCTATAACTCCGCCTGTACGGAGGCACACGGCTATGGCACGGACACCAGGCTCATAGAGATCATGAAGTTCATGCACAGCTGCGGCTATAAAAGGATAGGCTTCGCCTTCTGCAACGGACTCAAGAATGAAGCCCTGGAGGTGACGAAGATCCTTGAATACAACGGCTTTGAGGTAGTATCAGTCGTATGCAAAAACGGTGCAACGCCGAAGACCTGGCTGGGCATAGAGGACAAGGACACGGTGAGAGGCCATGCCGACAGGGAGGTCATGTGCAACCCCGTAGGACAGGCCCTGGCTCTCAACGCCTCCCATACTGACTTCAATATCATGATGGGCCTTTGCGTAGGACACGATACCCTGTTCCTCAAATACCTTGAAGGGCCGGTCACTGTCCTGGCCGTAAAGGACAGAGTCACAGGGCACGCTCCCCTGGCGCCCATATACTGTGCCCAGGGCTATTATAAGAGTAAGTTCTATCCTGAGGATCCGGACGCCTATAAGAAGGGCTGAGGCCTCATCATTCTCCATAGCTCCTGAGGGTATCCATCAGGAGCTTTTTAAACCTCGCCTGGTCAAACTCCATGGCCACCTCCACATTGGGAGCCTTCATGCCCTCAAAGGGAGACTCGCATTCCATCTCATGGGATATGTCCCTTATGGGATCCGTGCCCATGTATTCACGCCAGTCACATACCGTCATGCCTCTGGTAAACTCACCCTTCGTCTCCACATCCACATGGACCTTCAGGCTCTTAGGTATGATCTCCGGTTCTATGCACCTTACGACGAGGCAGGCATCGCAGATGCTGCATCTACCGTCCTCTCCGGCACTGAATCTGAGCATCTCCGCAGCAAAATCCGACACCCTGTTGCCTACGGCAGCAATCTCATCCACATCCTTCGGCATGATGCGGTTCTGCCTGGTCAGGTTGAGTCCCACCATGCGTATGGGTATGCCTGATTCAAAGACTATCTTTGCCGCCTCAGGATCCACATAGATATTGAATTCGGCTGCCGCACTGAAGTTGCCGGACGTAGCCGAGCCTCCCATGCAGAGTATCTCCGGGATACGCTCCCTGAGCCTCGGCTCCTTGAGTATGGCCTGGGCCACATTTGTAAGAGGGCCAAGGGTGATGAGGGTGATGTCGTCCTCATTCATGAAAATTTCTATGAGCTTATCTACCGCATGCCCCTCCTCAAGCCTCTTTTCAGGCTCGGGTATGACCACATTGCCAAGGCCGCTGGCACCATGGGCATATGCTGCCCTGACCGTCTTTCCGAACATGGGCTGATCGTAGCCGGCATATACCGGCACCTCCGGCTTTCCGCAGAGCTGAGCCATGTGTCTTGCATTCCGCTGAGTCAGCTCAAGGGCCGTATTTCCCCCTACGGCCGTGATGGCGACCACATCCAGATGCTTAAAGCAGAGCATAAGCGCCATGCAGTCATCTATGCCCGGATCACAGTCTATGACTACCCTTTTCTTCATTTCCATAAGTTTATCCTCCTCCAGATAATGAAAAAAGCAGGATACGGGAATCGAACCCGCCTCCTCGGCTTGGGAAGCCGATGTACTACCGATGTACTAATCCTGCACTGAATCCAATGATACACAAAATCAGGGAAATAATCAAGTGATTTAAAGCTCCCGCCAGGCACCAGTCCCGACGGGAGCTCTCTCCCCGGACCGCAGCTTCTGCTGCAGTCAGTTCATATGTAAATGCTTATCACTGAGCGTTATGCTCCATGGCCACGGATACATAGAGTGCCACGCTGTTTATGATGGCATCCTCATCCACACGGAACTTGTCGCTGTGCTGAGGCCATACGGCTCCGCAGGCCTCATTGCCCACTCCTACGAAGGCAAATGCTGCAGGCACCTTGTCAGCGTAGAAGGAGAAGTCCTCTCCTCCGGTAACGGCTCCGAAATCCACGAGGGCATCATCGCCCAGGGCCTTCCTTGTTGCCTCCTGACATACCTCTGTCATGGCAGGATCGTTGATGGTGGGTCCAAGTATCTTGTTGAACTTGCAGTCCACAGTAGCCCTGTATGCAGAAGCCACGCCCTTGCAGATACGCTCTACTATGGGATCTATGATCTCGTCCACCTTCTTGCTGTAGTAACGGATGGTACCCTCGAAGTAGCCCTCTCCGCCTACCACGTTCCAGCGCTCTCCTGCCTCGATCTTGCCGACGGTCACTACCACGGGATCGAAGGGATCCATCTCACGGCTCACTGCCTCCTGAAGGGCAACTATCATGGCAGATGTGATATAAGGAGCATCTATGCACTGATGAGGTGCAGAGCCATGGCCCTGCTTTCCATGTACCCATACCTGGAATTCCTCCGCTGCCGCCATACGGGGGCCTGCGGAAAGAGATACCTTTCCTGAAGGAAGATCAGACCATACATGGATGCCAAAAGCACCGTCAACGCCGTCCAGGGCTCCCTCGGCTATCATGGCCTTGGCTCCGAGGCCCACCTCCTCTGCCGGCTGGAAGGCCAGCTTTACGGTACCGCAGAGCTCATCCTTGTGATCGTTGAGCACCTTGGCTGCGGTAAGCAGGGTGGATATATGACAGTCATGTCCGCAGGCATGGCTCTTGCCCTCATTGAGGGAAGCAAACTCAAGGCCTGTGTTTTCCTTTACGGGAAGAGCATCTATGTCAGCACGGAGCAGTACTGTCTTTCCGGGCTTGGCTCCCTTGATGGTCGCAAGCACACCGGTCTCCATGCCGCAGGGGCGCCATTCAACGCCCATCTTTGTGAGCTCCTCTTTTATCTTCTTTGAGGTCTCGTACTCCTCCTGGCTCGTCTCAGGATGCTGATGGAACCAGCGGCGCATCTCGATCAGGTAATCCTGATACTTTGCTACAGTCTCTTTTACATTCATCGTATCTGTCCTCCTTAAGGGGTATCCTTCCTTTTATGCTATGATCAGAATGCGAAATATCCGGCAAACAGACCTGCAATGATGACTGAGGTGATGGTAACTGTGGTGAAGCCTCCTACGATCATGGGAGCGAACATGTGTCCCATAAGGGCCTCCTGCTCCTCATCATTTGCTGCCAGGGCCTTGCAGGTGTTCTCAGTGATGATGGCGTTGGGCGGGAAGCCGTAAAGCGCCGTCAGAGCAGTTGCAAAGCTCAGCAGGAACGAGGTCTTGAGTATCTTTGAAAGCACGAATACAAGTATGCCCATGCCTGCCACACCTACTACGATAAGGCCGATCATGGGTCCTATGATCTGTGCCAGCATCTGAGGCGTGCAGTCCTTGAGGCCGTCAAATACGTACATCATAAGGGCAAACATGATGATGCCATAGGAATTGGCCTTATTGAGGGCATTTTCATCCAGGAAGCCGATGGCTGTAAGGATGACACCAAATACCAGGGCCCAAACGGCGCCGCTGATGGTGCCCCAGGGGAACTGTATGGTTCCGAACTGGGTAGCCAGCCATGCGCAGACACCCAGCTTTCCAAGGATCATGATGGCTGAATTCCACTTATCAGGCACGGGAGGGATCAGCTTTTTCTTGGCGGCAGTGGCTGCCTTGAAGTTTCCGCTGTCAGCATCCACATCCTTATCGGCCTTCTCCACCTTGATCTCTCCTGCACGGAACTTCTTAAGATATGCCTTTCCCTCAAGCTGCAGACATACGGCTGTCAGAGGGTAGCCGGCGAAGCCCTGTACGCAGTACATGACTATAGCAAATACTGCTGCCTCTGCCATCTGGGCAGCCACCTCAGCATTTCCTGCTGCAGCTGCAGCCTCACTTGCTGCCTGTGCAGCAGACTGCATGGTGGTAGCGGCAACTATACCTCCAGTAAGCGGGGGCAGACCTGACATGACGAGATCCATGCTCATGAACATGGGGCAGATCAGGAAGGACAGGGCACACATGCCTGCAAGGCCTGCAAGGCAGATGACTATGGTCTTCCACTGCTCCAGGAGCTGCTGGATGCTGATGACCGTACCCATGTGGGATATCAGCAGATATATGCCGATGGTGCTTCCGAAGGGTATGAGCACGGAGTCCGTTACGAGGGTCTTGGGTATGATGGTCCAGTATCCGATGAGGATTATGACAGCCGTCACGAATACAGAGGGCACCCATGCCTTCGTAAGATTTGAGACCACATCGCCTATAAGATACAGTACGGCGCAGATCACAAATGCAAGTGCGAAGTTGTACATTTTCCATTCTCCTTTGCTGAATTTGATTTATCCAAAACACAAAAGCTTTTTCAAGACCTGCGGTCCCCCTTTGCTGCATTTGTGTCTGAATCGGTGTATCGGCGGCCTGTATAAGGGCCGTCCCGCCATCAATAGTCTCCGTTAAGGAAATTGATGGCCGTCGCCGCCATGGCTCTTATGCCGTTTGGCATGACATCCTCATTGAATATGATCTTGGGGCTGTGGAGAGGATAGGCCTCCTCAGTGCCCTGTCCCGCATATACCATGAAAAAGGCTGCGGGTATGCCGGTCATGGCGCTGTAATAGCTGAAGTCCTCACTGAAGGAGAAGGGCACGTCAAGCTCCACCACTCCGTCAGGGCCAAGCTCCTTCCTTGCCGCATCCTCCACGCACTTGACCATGCTGGCATCGTTTATGACTGAAGGATATCCTTCATAATGATATATATCCACATCACAGTCGGATATGAGCTTTATGCCATCTCCGATCTTGAACATCTGCTCACATATCTTCTTCCTGGCTGACTCGCTGTAAGCCCTGGACACTCCTCCAAACTTACACTGAGCAGGTATGACATTGGGAGCGTCTCCGCTGTGGATGCTTCCTATGGACAGTATGCCCGTATCCAGGGGGTCTATCTTCCTGGCTACCACCTGCTGCATGTCCACTATCATCTGGGCCGCTGCAAGTATGGGATCCTGGGTGGTATGAGGGTAGCTTCCATGTCCTCCATGTCCTGTGATGGTCACATCATAGAGATCCACTGATGTGGTCAGAGGGCCTGCCTTTATGGCCACCTGTCCTATCCTGTCCGGATCAGGCATGACATGCATGCCAAATATGGCATCCACCTTAGGAGAATCCAGTACGCCGCACTCCACCAGCTCCTTGGCTCCTCCGGGAAGCGTATCCTCGCTGGGCTGGAAAATGAGCTTGACCGTGCCTGCAAAGCTGTCCCTGTGGTCACAGAGCACCTTGGCCACTCCGAGCATCATGGCGCAGTGCATGTCATGTCCGCAGGCATGCATCATGTTGGGCACCTCACTTGCGAAAGGAAGGCCCGTTTCCTCCTGTACGGGAAGCGCATCTATGTCAGTACGAAGGGCCACGCACTTGCCGGGGCCCTTGCCGCCCCTTATGATGGCCACGGTACCTGTGGGCACGGGAGTCTGGATCTCATCTACTCCATACTCCTTAAGCTTGTCCCTGATGATACCTGCGGTCCTTACCTCCCTGCGTCCTATCTCAGGATGCCTGTGGATGTCTCTCCTTATCTCCACTATCTCCTGGATGATGGAATCTACGGAATCCTTTATGCTTCCCATGGCCCTGCCCTCCTTCTGAGTTTGTGCTTTGCCACTTTATCTCGCGAAAGCTTCGTGCACATTGCAGTGCTAAAGCGTTTTGCGCATAATTATACCCCAGGCTCGGAGGATATTCAAGGAAATGATAAAATTTCGCTCTCCTGTTCCCGGATCACACCTGGGGTTTTCTCAACGATAACTTCAGGTTATATCTTTTAAAAAGCCTGGGTTTTACCCAGCCGCCGTCTCTCCTTATATACAGCTGGGACTCCTTGAGGGCTGCCATGTCCCTGGCAAATGCCGACAGCTCCCGCTTCCTGAGCTCAAGGCATATGAGGAATCGCTTCTTTTTCTCGGCCCCGTAAAACCAGGCTCCATGCTCCTTTACCCTGCATACGTCCCGGAGCCTTGACAGACATCCATGAGCCTCCAGAAGCTCAGCTCCTCGATCCCGCAGGATATCCGCTATGCTGATGTCTATATCATAGATATGCTGCCTCAGCCTCAGCATATCCGTATGCAGCTCATTGAGCCTGCGGCCCTTTTCGAGCTTCTGCTCCGCATCGTCCTCATCGGAAAATGACTGCTCAAGCTCAGTAAACTCCTTCTGAAGGGGCCCGAGCCTGTCCTTGGCGTCCCTCTTGTCGGAGAGGAGCTTCAGTATGAGCTCCTCCGTATCCCGGGAAAGCTCCGCGGCCAGCTCCGGATCCACGGAGGACTCAGCGTCCTCATCTCCCGTTTGCCTGTCCTGCCTCCCTCTGGCAGCAGCCCTTGCCACTATCTTTTCATATTCATGAAGCAGCTCCGTAAGGAACAGGAGCTC
Organism: uncultured Lachnospiraceae bacterium; assembly: GCA_944380315.1. Lineage (GTDB taxonomy): Bacteria > Bacillota > Clostridia > Lachnospirales > Lachnospiraceae > Avilachnospira. Next base: position 116,616 of record CALWHG010000001.1, on the reverse strand, counting down.
TCTCTGATATGGAAATGTCTCCTGAAAGGGGAGCAGTGCCCGGTCCCCGGGTATGGGCGAGCCTTCACCTCTGGCGAGCATGGCATCCTCAAGCCGCAGCTCATACCTGCCAAGGCAAAGTTCACAGAAGCGGTCGATATCCTCGACCGCTCCGGTGATGCATATATTGCAGTATCTTTCAAACATACTCTGTCTAAGCCGCCTCCCGGCTGTATCAGAGCTCCCCTGATCAGTTCTCTATGGGAGCTATATAATCCTTGTGGATAACGAGCTGTATGCCGTCACGCTCAAACCTTACGTAGTCAGAGCCCTCTATCTCCTGTACCTCACCTATCTCCGTGCCGCTGGACAGCTGCTCATAGATGCGGTTCTGATTGTCGGCATATCTGACGTTGACGTTGTTGCCGGTGACCACATACCTGAGAGGCGCTGCGGTGGTGGGAGCTTCCGTGGTAGGAGGCTCTGTCTCAACAGGCGCCGTACTGGTCTCAACTACGGGCGTAGTGGTCGTCTCCTCTGCTCCCGAGCCTGCTATGCAGCTTCTGAGCAGCACTATGATAAGCACGATGCAGATGACAGGGATGAGTATACGGAGCACGCTGTATATGTCAATGCCTCCGTTCCTTATGCCTCTGTGCTGACCGCCCCTGCGGTTCTGCTTCTGGGCCTTGAGCCTGTCCTCCCTGGTGGGCACCTTGCTGCGCTTGTCCTGGGCCTTCCTGCCCTGGGTGCTCCTGTCTGAGGAGCCCTTCCTCTGCTTCTGCTCCTGGGATGAGGTCTTCCTTGAGCCGGAGCCCGGCTCCACCTCGGTGCGGAGCTTGCCTGAGGGATCTCCCATGGCAGCCATGGCAGGCTTTGTGAACTTTATGTCTGCCGCCTCATCGTTGTAGGCGCTCTTCTGCCCTCCGGCCTGCCCTGCGCGGGACACATTTACCGGGGCACGGTTCTTTGTGCCTGCCTCCGTATTGAGATATACCTCTATCTCATTTTTCAGCAGATAATAGGAATCCTCTGCATCCTTGGGATCGTTGTCATTTTCATGGACAGCCTTGTTGCCCAGCTGCCTGATGGTGTGGAACGCATCCCTGGAGCCTCTCCCTATGGTATTTTCCCCGTAAAGATTTTCTATGGTATCGGCCAGATCCGTATAGATAAGCCTGTTTTCCTTGGCATAGCCTCTCACCAGCTGCTCCGCTACCTGCCTGCCCTTGACCAGTGCCAGGTTATAGTCTCCGCGGCTGATAAGGCTCGCCATATCCATCAGACCCTGCTCTGATGCCTGTCTGATATCCGTACCTCTGATGTCGTCGGCCATATCTACCTCCCCGGACGTGGGCCGTCCTTCTTCTCCCCCAGTTTTATAAGGATATTTTACTATCAGGCTCAGATATTTGCAAGAAATTCTACATTACGTTTTCATTATATTTAAGAGCATAAAAATAGAAGCCCCAACCCCGCAGATCAACGCTGCAAAATCAGAACTTCCGGCGTGCACCTTCAGGGACTCGAACCCTGGACAAATAGATTAAGAGTCTACTGCTCTACCAACTGAGCTAAAGGTGCGTCTTATAAAATTGGCGTCATGAAACAAGGCTGTTTCAGTGACGAAGCATATAATACCCCAAGCCCGGGCCTTTGTCAACCACTTTTTTGAAAGACCCGTGAAGCAGACACTGCAGGCACACGACAAAGGTCCTGCAGGTCTGCCCGGTATCAGGCCGTGCCCATGCTGGCACGCAGCATAAATATGGGGTTACCCTTTGCGGAGAACTTTGCCTCATATTCCGTCATGATATTGTCCTTCATAAGCTTCTCATCCTTATGAAGGTCGAAGCTCAGATCAGTGATCTCAAAGCCTGATGCGGGTATGGTCTCCAGGGAATACTCAAAAAGCCCCCGGTTGTCAGTCTTGAACTCGATCCTGCCGCCCTTCCTGAGTATATGCTTATAATGCTCCAGGAATATGGGGGAGGTCAGCCTCTTGTTGGCATTTTTATCCTTGGGCCAGGGATCTGAAAAGTTGAGATAAATCCTGTCTATCTCTCCTTCAGCAAAATAATCCGGAAGGAAGCGGGCATCGCTCCGTATGAATCTAAGATTTCCCGGATCCACTTCCTCTGACAGCTGGGCCTCATATCTCCTGAGGGCCTTGTAAAGCACGGTGGTATTTATCTCAAAGCCTATGAAATCCACATCCGGCTCCCTGCAGCTGAGCTCCCTTATGAAGGTGCCCATGCCCATGCCTACCTCAAGCCTTATGGGGGCAGCATTCCCAAAGACCTCCTCTGCAAACCTGCCCTTATGCTCCTCGGGCCTCTGTATGACCAGGGGGCTCTGGGCCACATAATCCTCAGAGCCCTTTACGTGTCTTATCCTCATTTATCCTCCGATATGATCTCTATCAGGCTGCCCTCGGTCACATCCTCCATGGCCTTTTCCATGGAAGGGTCGTATGCCGGGAAGCAGACATTTGCCTTGTACAGATCTCCGTCTATGACTATCTCAAGCCTTCCGCCCATGAGCCCTGTCAGGCTCTTGGCTATGGAAAGGCCCAGTCCCGAGCCCTCCGTGTGCCTGGATTCATCGCCCCTTACAAAACGCTCCGTCAGCTCGTCAGGGCTTATGTTGAGCTTGTCTGCAGAGACATTTTTGATAGTGAAAATGTTTTCCTCCGCACCTGCAGTCACATCCGCATATATGCGGGTATGCTCCATGGCATACTTGGCAGCATTGTTATAGAGGTTCTCAAGGACCCTCCACAGATGCCTGCCGTCCGCGAGTATGTATACCGGTGTCTCCGGCGTCGTAAGACAGAGCTCCAGGCTCCTGGCCGCAAACTTGTCGTCAAACTCAGCTCCTGCCTGCATGGCCAGCTCCACCAGATCTATCTTGGTCATCTCAAGGCGCACATTGCCTGAGCTTGCCTTGGAGGCCTCCAGAAGGTCCTCCGTCAGGTTACGGAGCCTCTCGGACTTCTGATCCAGCACATCCACATAGGCTCTGACCTTCTCGTTCTGTATATTTTCCCTCTTTATCAGATCCACATAGTTGATGATGGAGGTAAGGGGTGTCCTGATGTCATGGGACACATTTGTGATCAGGTCCGCACGGAGCCTCTCGGCCCTGACCTGCTCATTGAGAGCCTTGCGAAGGCCCTGGGATATGTTGTTTATATCCCTGGCCATGGTCAGCTCCCTGCCGCTGAAGTCCTCCTCGGGTACCTCATACTCCGTCTCTCCCTGGGATATGGTCTTGAGAGCCGTGCCCAGCTCCTCCCTCTGCCTGCCCTGTCTGAACAGCCTTATGAACATCACCGTGTCCACCGCTATGAGCAGAGCCAGCAGCCCGCAGAATATGACCGTATATATGCCGCTCTCAAAGCGGAGCTCCAGGCAATACATGACCGCCGCTCCTATGCCCGCATTGAAAAGCACCAGCAGAAGGAACCTGGCCAGCAGCGAGGCTCCCAGGCTCCCGCTCTCAAAGAAATCCCCGACTGCATCGCAGAAGGAGCGGAGCAGGGTATTTTTCCAGAACACGCCTCCATTGTAGCGCCTTACGAGCGCCCTGAGCACGTATATGGACAGGGCATATATGATCAGCGCATTGAGTAGAGCGCGGAAAAATCTGTAGCCCGAGGACGGCGCAAGTATGGCTATGACCGCGCCTCCTGCCGAGCCAAGGACCCTCGTGAGCACAAAGCCCAGGAGAGCCACCAGGCAGAGCCAGAGCTCCAGAGCTATGCTGTCCACAGGTCTCAGCAGAGCTTCTCCGCCTGCCGGCATGGCCCTGAAAAGCAGTATGAGACTTATGAGCGCCACGACTCCGCCTATGAGCACCATGGCTATGCCTACATAGACATAGTCTATCTCCTTGTTGTAGGAGTCATAGGCCTCACTGTAGCGGTCGGTATAGGGGAAGGAGGTATCCACTCCCACCACCAGCTCGTATTCGTCGCTGGGCTCAAAGGGATCCGAATAATGATCACTCAGGTCGAAGGCATTTTCCGGTATGGGGTCTATGTTGGTGGACATGCCGCTCTGTCCGCTGCCCTCCACCCGCACATACTTATCCATGCCGGCTATGTCCTCGGAGGCCCTGTCAGTATTGTATATATCCGCATAAGCCCCGTCAGCATTGAGATAATGCATATAATAGTAGAAATTGCTGCCCTCTACGCTGTATACGGACTTAAGCTCATAATATCTGGCAAAGGTCTGCATGGCCTCTATGCTCAGATCCTTGAGGGTCATGATACCCTGGCCGGGTCCCTGGGGCCTATTCGCATAGTAATCCGGATCGTAGTCCTTGAAGCCTATCTTCAGCTGATAGTCCACCGCATCCTGATCGGCACCTGCTGCCGATATGGTGATCCTGTGGGTATCAGGGTCCATGCTGCAGCCATGATCAGCCGCTATGGAGCTGAGTTCCCGAAGCGAATAGGAGGTCAGGCCGTTCTGAGTCTCCGCAGTGACTATGACCTTGTCGTAGGAGATCTCTCCATTTTCCTCGAAGGTATCCCGGAGTATGGCATATTCCTTTATGAGGCCTATGTCATCATCCACCATCTGGGCGAACTGGGGAGACTGAGCAAAATTCTCCTCCCCTATCCAGGACACGCCGAAGCCCTCGGGAGATATCATGTATATGACACTAAGTCCTGCCGCGAACAGCAGGACTGATAATGTATGTATGATAAGTATGAATGTCTTTTTCAATGGGACACCTCGTCAGCGTCAGGGCTGCTTCTCCACCTTGTAGCCCACTCCCCATACCACCTTGAGATATCTGGGCTCCCTGGGGTTGATCTCTATCTTTTCCCTGATATGTCTGATGTGTACGGCCACGGTATTGTCCGCACCTATGGCCTCCTCATTCCAGATCTGCTGGAATATCTCGTCTATGGAAAATACCTTGCCCGCATTTTTCACCAGGAGCAGGAGGATGTTGTATTCGATGGGCGTGAGCTTCACGGGCTCATCGTCCACGAACACCTCCTTGTTGTCATCATTTATCATCAGGCCGCCGCACTTATAGACAGCCTGGGACTGGGCGCCGCTGATGTTGCCGAGCTTGGTGTATCTCCGAAGCTGGGACTTGACTCTGGCCACCAGCTCCAGTGGATTGAAGGGCTTGGATATATAATCGTCGGCTCCTATGTTGAGGCCCAGTATCTTGTCCGTGTCCTCGGACTTGGCGGACAGTATGATGATGGGCACCGAGGAGGTCTCACGGATCTTGAGGGTCGTGTGTATGCCGTCGAGCTCCGGCATCATCACGTCCATGATGATGAGATCCACATGCTCCGTCTCCATGAGAGCCAGAGCCTCCTTGCCATCATAGGCCTTTATGACCTTGAAGCCCTCACCGGAAAGATATATCGATATGGCGTCGACTATCTCCTTGTCGTCGTCACATACAAGTATGGTCTGCTGTTCCTGTGCCATCATGATCCTCCTTATCCGAATATCCTCCAGGCCACGATGAAGTTGTTCCTCCACCAGCTGGAAAGAGAACGATGTACCACTCGTCCGTTAGAGGACGAAGCGTCTATGACCGTGCCGCCACCGGCAGCTATGCCCACATGGCCGCTTACTACCACTATATCACCGGCCTGGATACTGTCAAAGCTGGATATCCTCTGATACCTGCCAGGATTCCTCCAGCCTGAGGAGGTCAGGTAGGACTGACTTACGCCCACCTGGTTCAGGCAGTAGTATACGAAGCCTGAGCAGTCAAAGGAATTGGGGCCCTTGGCTCCCCATACATAGGGCTTGCCAAGATGCTTTGATGCCTCATTTATCAGAGCCTGAGCAGATCCGCTGACCGTAGCTCCGCCTGAGCCCACACCTGAGGAGGAGCCGCCTGAAGGACGGGAGCTTGAGCCGCCTGAGGAGGACCCACCCGATGAGGAGCTTCCGCCCGAGGAGGAGCCGCCTCCCGTAGCCTGTGCTACATTTGCAGGCTTCTTTGTGGCGTTGTCTGACTCAAGCTTGGCCATGGTCTGCACGCCTACGGTGCCGTCCTGGCCGAGACCGTTGTAGCGCTGGAACTGCTTTACGGCCGCCTCAGTGATGGAGCCGAAGTATCCGGTCACATGTCCCGAGGAAAGATATCCGTAGTGATTAAGTCTCTTCTGTATATAGGTAACTGAATCTGACTCATCTCCGACACGCAGTGCAAAGGGCTTGGCAGTGCCTGAATCCAGGGCCGTCATGGTGCCTGGACCGAGGTATCCATCCACGACCAGATCGTTGCGGGACTGGAACTCCCTGATGGCGTTCTGAGTGGCGTTTCCAAAGTTGCCGTCCACCTCGCCCCGAAGGTATCCCAGGGCTGACAGCCTTTCCTGATATCGTTTTACCAGCTCAGACTCCTCGCCGAGGGCTATGATGTTGGCCTTGACCTCGTCACTGTAAAGCAGGTTCAGGGTCTCGCGGCCCACAGTACCGTCCACGCCTATGCCGTTGGTCTCCTGGAGCTTGCGGACCGCCTCCTCTGTGGTATCGCCGAAGTAGCCCGTGGTGGAATCATCGGTCAGATATCCCAGCTCAAACAGTCGCTGCTGCATCTGTATGATATCCGTACCCGAGTCTCCGTTTGAAGCATGGTAGTAGGGAGCGCTGGCAGAAAACAGGGCATCCCAGGTCTCAGTGCCGCAGATGCCGTCCTCGGTCATGTCCAGCTGTCTCTGAAAATGCTTCACGGCCTCAGCTGTGGCCTCTCCATAGTAGGTGGTCGGCTCATCGTTGTCCATGAAGCCCAGGCTCATGAGCCTTTCCTGCAGCCTGCTGACCACCGTATGCTGGTCTCCCACCTTCAGATATACGGGAGCCAGCTCCGCGTTGTCCGCAGCCGTGGTCACTCCGTCTATGGTGGGGAGCACTGCGCCGTCAAGCCCCATACGGACTATGGCCTCAGTCTCCTCCACTGCATCATTTTCTATGTTTATGACTGCCGCAGGCTCTGAGGGTACATCCCCGGGAGTCGCAGCAGACTCAGTACCTGCGCTGAGCCCGCAGCCGGACAGAAGTCCTGCCGCAAGGAGCGCAGCCAAACCCGATTTTATCAGTCTTTCAAATCTCATGCCGTTTATCTTAACACAGTAAAACTGCCTATCTTTTTCTTTTCCTTTTATTTTTCCTTAAGCTTTGCTGCACCAGCAGATCCATGTTGACATTCTGCTGTCCCGTCAGATCCCTGGTATGGCGGAGCCTGCGCTTCCTGCGCCTTTCCCTGGCTGCTGCCTCACGCTTCTCTATGTGCAGCATGATGAGCATGGCCACTGCAAATATGACCACACCGGCACCAAGTATCATGAGCACCACTCTGGTCACTCCGGACATGGGACCGTCCTCCTCTGCAGTCTCCGCCGAGGCACCTTCGGACGATGCCTGTACAGCTGCCACAGTGGCTCCTGAGCTCACGGTCTCCTGGGAGGCTTCCGCCGCACTGAATGCTGCTGCCTCTGCCTGAGCTGTGCTCTCTTCGTCTGCATTCTCCACGCTCTCTGTAAGCCCTGCAGCTTCAAGGCTTTCAGGACCAGTCTCGGTCTCCGCGGCCTCAGCCTCCGAAATGCCCGTCAGTCTGTCAAACAGAGGATCCTCCGAGGCCTCCTCAAGTACCGAATCCCCGCCAAAGGGTATGACCGAAAGGGCAGAGCTGCCCACTGCCCTGTCACCATAGCTGTAGATCACGCGAGCGCTGCCATCCTCAAGTAGGCTGAGTTCCTTTGTGATATCCGCAAACTCTCCCCCTCTCGGTATGGTGACCTTGCAGTCCTCGTCTATGCCCAGGGTCACTCCCTCTACCAGGGAGATGCCGGATACTGACAGATCCTCCTCCACCATGGAGGCCGTATCGTCGTAGTCATTTACATAAAGAGACTCAAAGTTGTCATAGCCATAGTCAAAGAGCCTCTTGGTGTCGTTGTAATGGTTGTTGTGAGCATTCATGACCGTGACCACCAGAGTCATGCCGTTACGCTCGCAGGCAGTGACCAGAGTGTTGCCGGCTGAGCTGGTATATCCGGTCTTTCCTGCAAATGCCCCCTCATAATACCTGTCAGAGTTCCGCTTCAGCATGCTGTGCTTGGGATAGACCGTATTCCAGGGATCGTCCGGATCCGGATAGCGCTTTATGGGCGCATGGGTCCAGTAGGTATGGCTCTCGATATCCACAAAACGGTCGTTCCTGCAGGCCTCTGCCATGATGAGACACATGTCATAGGGTGAGGTATAATGGTCAGGGTCCGTAAGTCCCGAGGGATTGTTGAAATGGGTGTTGGTACAGCCGATCTCTGCTGCCCTTTCGTTCATCATCTTTACGAACACGTCACGATCGCTGTCGCCCTCGGACTTCAGCTCCGGATGCTTGGCACCCACATGCTCAGCCAGAGCATTTGCCACCTCATTTGCCGACTGGAACAGCAGGCTGTAAAGACAGTCAAGGACTGTCAGGCTGTCTCCCTCAGAGGCACCTATGATAGTGGAGTTGTCCTCCTCTATGGTCACTGCCTCACGGGAAAATGTGACCATCTCCGTCAGGTCCTCGCAGTTCTCCAATGTGAGCAGCGCTGTCATGACCTTGGTGATGGAAGCAGGATAGTAGGCCCCGTAGCCGTTTTTCTCATAGAGCACCACGCCCGAATCCGCATCCATGACGCATGCCCCCTCCGAGGCCACATAGCAGCCGTCCGGCCAGGAGACTGCACCAAAAGCCGTCCCGGCCATGGACGGGACTATAAAAACAAGCATCATAATAATGCTAAGTATGCGGTTTAGAATATAAGACCTTCGCATCTTAACATGGAAAGTTTATCATCCTGGCCCGACTATGTCAAACCCAAGCCATTTTCCGGCTGATGACGGGTCTGCTCTATCCCCGGTCACTCCACATCACCACGTCCGTACCGCACCGCGGCACCCGCCTTTTTGCGCCGCGACACCTGCCTGTAATGCGGCAAAAATTATGCTGAGCGTATATCTATACTCAAAAAGTTATGTAATTTATTGAATCTGTGTATTTTGTGCAATACATACAAAGATACCTATTGATAAAACAAGTAAATTCGTGATAGTATCTATACAACCCTTCAGAACACAGAAGGGGTCTCAGACAGCTATACTGTTCTTCGTTCTGAGGCATGCATGCAGCATCTGTTTTACACGCTGCTGGAGGTTGATCTATTTCACTTGCCACACGCATTTCTTATTCCGTCTTATTGCTTTACCCGTTATACGATAATGAAGAATTGCTAAGAGAATAAAAAAAATATATCAGGATACTTAAAGGCCCCACCTCTTAAAGGGCGCATCATAAGTATTTAGCTATATTCGATCAGATTCAGACAGGTTCCAGACATGACTGAAGCCTCCACGCATCTAAAAGAGCTGCCAGGGATCCAGCAGCATCGGATCCAGGGCAGCTCTTATCTTTTTATATGCTGTTTTCAGCCAAGCTCCTTCCTCGCCATGTCAAGGGCTGAGGCTATGACCGCATCCATGTCATAGTACTTGTACTCACCAAGACGTCCTCCGAAGATGATGCCCTCCTCTTTGTCTGCCAGGGCACGGTACTCCTGATAGAGCTTACCGTTCTTTTCGTCATTTACCGGATAATAGGGCTCGTCCCCGGGCTTCCACTCGGAGCTGTACTCCCTGGATATGACGGTCTTGGGAAGGTCATGGCCCTCCTCATCCTTTCCGAACTCGAACCACTTGTGCTCTATGATACGGGTCCAGGGTGTCTCACGGTCCGTGTAGTTGACGGCAGCATTGCCCTGGAAGTTGGGCTTGTCCAGCACCTCTGTCTCAAAGCGCACGCTCCGATACTCAAGAGGTCCCAGCTTATAGTCAAAGTAAGCGTCGATGGCTCCCGTATATACCACCTTGTCGGCCAGAGCCCTGAGCTCATCCTGCTCCTTCAGATAGTCCACACCGAGCCTTACCTCTATGCCCTCCAGCATACGCTCCACCATGCGGGTGTAGCCGCCTACTGGGATGCCCTGATAAAGGGCATTGAAATAATTGTTGTCAAAGGTGAGACGCACGGGCAGCCTCTTTATGATAAAGGAAGGAAGCTCGCTGCAGGGACGTCCCCACTGCTTCTCCGTATAGCCCTTTACCAGCTTTTCGTAGATGTCCGTACCCACCAGGCTGATGGCCTGTTCCTCCAGGTTCCGAGGCTCCGTGATACCGGCCTCTCGCCTCTGCTCCTCTATCTTCTCAGCTGCCTCCTCCGGTGTGACCACTCCCCACATCCTGTTGAAGGTATACATGTTGAAGGGCAGGGAATACAGCTCTCCATGATAATTAGCCACAGGAGAGTTCGTGAAGCGATTGAAGGTGGCAAAGCGGCCCACATAGTCCCAGACCTCCCTGTTGTTTGTATGGAAGATATGGGCTCCGTACTTGTGCACGTTGATGCCCTCGATCTTCTCCGTATATACATTGCCCGCCACGTTGGGCCTACGGTCTATGACCAGCACCTTTTTGCCCGCATCTGTCGCCTGCCTCGCAAACACCGCTCCGTAAAGGCCCGAGCCTACCACCAAATAATCATATGCTGCCATGTCATCCTCCTGAAAATGTCTCTTTGAAATCTCTCTTTAAAATGTCTCTTTAATATGTCTTTTTTGCTATCTCTTTCCCGTCCGCAAACGTCTCATCCGTACCTGCGTCCTGCCATCCCGCATCATTTCCTGATCCCGGTTTTGTACACAGGCGCTCATGACACTAATATAATATCTGGCTTAAGTTAAGTCAACGCCCGGCAGGAGCATGTCCCGCCGGGCGCTGTAAGATATTATGTCAGGCCTTTGCCGACCCTGTCAGATATAGAGCTGTTATCAGGCTGCTGTCGGATATCGAGCCTCCCTTCCATCAGGCCTTCCAGAGTCCGTGAAGGTTGCAGTACTCATATACTGCCTCCACCTCATCTCCAGCCTTCAGAGCAAAGCTTGCCTTCGGCTCCTCACCGGGCTCAAGCTTCTTTACCTGTACCCCGTCCTTGGTCTGCAGGACTATGAACTCGATAAAATGCTCAGGGAGCATGGGATGCTCCACCGATCCTACGGTCACATATACTACTCCGTCCTCTTCCTTCCATACGGGCACATGCTTCTCAAGCGCTCCGTCAGTGGTGCCTGCCACAAGCTCCTTCATGGGCTCACCGCAGCATACCACGGGCACACCCGAATCCTTCAGCTTCATGACTATGTTGCCACAATGCCCACAAACATATAATTTAAGTTCCATACTATCTCCTTTTCTTCCATATCATATATGGATATGAGCCCCTCCCGGGGAAACTATCTTCTCCTGTATTTATATTATAACTCATTTTTGCGCGGAATGCTGTGGGAAATGCAACGGAAATGCACAAAAAAATATCACAAACAACAGATATGCCAGGAATGCCGCCTGAGGTGAATGGATAAAAAAGCCAAACCATGGACTCAAAAGGGTAAAGGCCTTAAGAAGAGGGGCATGCCAGAAAAAGACAGACATGCTGATACTTCCAAGCAACACCAGCGGGCGAAGCGTCAGCACCAGACTAAGCGCAGGGACCGTCAGAGCAGCCAATATCAAAGCAGGGCAGATGAGGAATGTAATGACAAAGCGCATATCTACAGGCATATTCCGAAACACGCCAAATATGGAAAACGCACCCAGAAGACAGATCGCAGCCATCCCCAAAGTCGAAAGCTTCCTTATATATGACTTGTCTAAACTCGAATACGCCTCAAGCAGCAGGCAGCCAGCGAAGAAATTCAGTAGGCCTTCACCATTGTAGTTATAGCAAAAGGGTATGTCGAAGTTACCGATCTCCAGCACAAGTCCCCAAAGCATAAGCAATATCACCATAGCCATATATCTCCTGCCATCCTTTCCCGAGAGCCTGCAGAGGGCAAAGAAAATGATATAGCAAAGCATGAGCACGCTGACAAACCAGAGAGGAGTGTTGAAGGGAAGGCCATCATCTATCCATCCGCTTGGGATCATCAGGACATTAAGAAGTATGGCTTTTGCCGTTATGCCAGGTGTCTCGTTCAGCAGGATGCGGAGGCAAAGCTGCACTACAGTGGTAAGGATATATAGAGGATAAAGCCTGCGTAATCTCCTGGCCATGAACTCAGAAAATGCAGCACCAAAGGAAGCATTTACATGATAAATAACGATCCCCAGGATAAAGATCCCGCGGAGGCTGTCGAGCTGGTAAAAATGCTGGTTTTGCATGGCCGGCGTTTTCATTTGACTGTTATATAATCTCTCCTTTAACTGCACATAAGATACCCGTCTAAAAGCCTCTCAAGCTCCTCCCCGGTAAGTGCTGCCTTGGAGGATATGCGAAGTATCGGTATGCCCATATGGCTCAGAGCTTCGTCCTTCTTTCTGTCTCTTTCCTGTTGAGCGTCCTCACTATGATGCATACCGTCAAGCTCTATGGCCAGCACCGGATTGGCTGATCTGTTGCAGATCATGAAATCCACGTGTGTATTTTTATGTAGCACAAAGCTTCTTATGTCAGGATGCTCTCTAAGATAAGTTCCGTCCGTCACAAAGTGACATAAAGGATGCTTTGCCTCACAATAAAAGCCTCTATGGGTTTCACAGTATTGACTTATAAAACCATAAATGGTCTCCTCAAAGACATTGTCCAGTCCGTCATGAGGCACATAGGCCTTCATCTTTTTATAAAGCCCGTCAAAAAGACATACTGTCTTGTCCGGGATCTCAGCACCATAGCTTCTGATATAGTCTATCAGGTCTCTCAGCTCAGCATTGCTGCCATGCATATAGGCAGCATCCGATACCAGTATAAAACGCTTTTTGGCTCTGGAAACTGCCACATTTATCAATTCCTTGGTAAACAGACAGTGCTCACCCTTTATATGAGCATCTGCTGCTTTGGATCTATTCATCACAGTCGAAAAATACACCGTGTCCTGGCCCCGTCCCTGAAAGGTATGTATGGTGCCACAGGTTTCCTTATCGCAGCCAAAATGCTGCCTGAGCTTTTCTCCCTGAAGCTTGAAAGGAGTGATGACGTAGGCCTTGTCAAGCCGGCCTCCAGCCAGGCCTTCTATGGCAACTATCTCTCTAAGGTTATAATAACCATCCAGATCAGCTACCATGTATACTCCCTGCTCTACAGGGATCAGCTGCATGGCTTCCGGATCCGCTTCAGTATATATGATAAGCTCTCCGTCATAATAATACTTATTGCAGAAATTGATTATGGAATAATCACAGCGATAATGCTCCCTGAGCAGGGTAGGCTCAAGCTCCCAAACCTTCTGTACGGAGCCAAGCAAAGTCTGGGTAAACTGATCACGATCAGAGTCGATCTTTGGCAATGCTGCACCAACGGGCTTTGTCACCGCAGCCAACTGCTTCTGATCACCAACTATAACACAGCTCTTTGCCATCTGTAATATGGGAAGTCCCGTAAGCAGATCGCACTGGGATGCCTCATCCATTATGATGCAATCGATCTTATCATCATACTTTAAAAGGTCACTGAAATTGTATAAAAATGCATCTGCCGTAGTAAGTATGACCGGAAAGATAGCACGTATCTCGCGCCTATGACGCTTATAAAGATCCTGCTCGCCGTCAGAGATCACTGATCTGGCATCATCTCTCAAAGCTTTACTACTATAGTATCCCTTTAATACAGCTTTAAGCACATTTTTTGAAAGGTCGATATAGCTTCCTTCATATAATTCAGCCAGTTCCTTTTGTCGTTCTTCAAGCCTGGCATCCTTAAGCTCTGCTTCAAGTACCTTGATCTCCCCAGAAAGATATCTGTCCTCCAGCTCCATCTGAAGCTTCGCTCCTTCGGATAAAAATCTCTTCTTACCCATATGCCAGATCAGGAGATTTCTGATCATATCTATAAGACCATATCTTTCCTGATAGTCAAGCTTCTGAAGGACCATGGTCACACGATCCAGCTCTGTCCGCAGGCTCTCAAGGTCTTTGATCTTTGAGATCCTTTTAATGTGATCGGCTTCATGACCATAGGCTTCCCTTCTCTTTTCAAGATGCCTTCTGCTGTTGCGATCTTCCTGCAGATGATTTTTCTTGCCTATGAGCTCATTTAGCTCAGATTCCATGGTCTTGAGCCTTTTATAGAGCTCTGACATCTCCTGATAAACACCGCACACCTCTTCTTCAGGGATAGCATCTATGGCGAGAAACAGGTTTTTGATATTATCTGCGATGGAAACCTGAAGCTCCCTCATGATCTCCCTGTTACCAAGCCTCAGATAAAATCCAGGCAATCCAGTCTTGTCGAGCTCCTCACGTATATTGTCAATGGCTGAATTGTTTTTAGATACTATGACTACCCTTTTTCCTCTTGAGACCATGTTGGCTATGATGCTCAGTATGGTCGTGGTCTTACCTGTACCCGGAGGCCCCTCTATAACTGACAGCTCTTCTGTCAATGCCTTCTCTATAGCCTGCTTCTGGGAATAATTTGATCGGCTCAAAAGCAATATGGGTTCTCCATCAAGCTCAACAGCCTCTCTCAAAGGCTTTCCTAGAAGATACCTTGTAAGCAGTCCATCCTTGTGCCGCTCGGCCAATTCAAATACCTGGCCAAAGCGCTCCTTCATGAGCTTCTTCAGGTCAAACTCTGCCCCATCCGTCTCCTGCTGCACCTCCGGCTGCTCCAAAGCCTCTATGATACCCAGAAAATACTCCCTGTAATGCCTGATAACAGAAGCTTCATCATCCCCAACTCTCTCCAGTCTTTCCAGATACTGGCGAAATGACTTTTCGGCTTCCTTGTCCTTAAAGGCACAGAAAGCAATATTTTGCAGACGATAGGTCATGGCCTGGCCACTTGGATAAAATCTGCCTTGCAGCTTAAGGCTGTCATAGCCATCCACTATGACCTCAGATCTTTTCCCACTGGCACCGGTGATACGAAGCACATATCCATGGGCTTTGGAGAATTCTAGGTATGGGAAGATGTCAGAATGTAAATTATTGTTATTGGCGATCGGATCTATCATTGATTTGTCACCTGCAAATTAAGCCTATTTACATGGAGCTCATACCTTTTTTTGAATCTATGACTACAAATGTCAGCACTAAAGCAGGATCTTAAAATGTGTTAGTTATTATGCTGCTCATTTTGTATGAGTTCCTTTACAGATCTGTCAAAGTCGGACTCTATCTTTTGGGTCTTATTAAATATATCATATTCCGACTCCGCTTTAAGGCGGGCTGTCCGTCCAGATATCTGTCCCTTGTCTTTCATGATATCATACCTTCGGAAGGAAAGAAATTCGTTTATGCTGGTGGCAAATTCCTCCATAGTGAACGTATTTTCCCGTTCAATCAGATCTTCTATATAATCAAAATACCCTGAGACTGTACGTTCAAGCTGCCTGATCTGCTTTTCAGTAAGATAGTTTTTGGCTATGCTTACATCGGACTTCAATATCCTGCCATCAGGAGCATTTTTCCAGGTAGTAAGTCCCATATGATCTTTTGTGTGATCTGCATTTGCATAGATGATCTCTGCAGCTGTGTGTCCGGTAATGGCATAATGAAACTTGTTTTGTACCATAGAATAAAAATCATGTGTGACCGGAGAATCCTTATCATAGTCTATACTGCATTCTGCAAATATATCTGTAACCTGCTGCCAGATGCGTCTTTCACTCGCCCTGATCGAACGCACCCTTTCAAGGAGCTCTCTAAAATAATCATGGCCAAAGGCTGCTTTTCCCTGCTTAAGCCTCTCATCATCAAGGACAAAACCCTTTGTCATATACTCCCTGAGTATCGAAGTAGCCCATATCCTGAACTGAGTAGCACGACGAGAGTTTATACGATAGCCTACTGAGATGATGGCATCGAGGTTATAAAACTTCAAAGAGCGTTCAACTTTGCGAGTGCCTTCCGCCTGAACTACCGAGAAAACCTCGGAAGTTGAACTTTCCTCAAGTTCGCCTTCCCTGTAAATATTTTTCAAGTGAAGAGATACATTATCGGCACTACACCCAAACAGCTCAGCCATGGCCTTTTGTGAAAGCCATATGCTTTCATCTTTTATAATGGCATTGACCGATATATTTTCTTCTGCTGAGTTGTATATCAGAAATTGAAAATTGTTTTGCATCTGAATGCCCCCATATATTGGCGTATAATTAAATATATTTTTTAAATTTCAATCACTCCAAAACCATTCACACCTTCTTTAAATTTAAAGCTTAATTGGACCGCTTAAAATTATGTTTCATACCTCTAGGATATTCAATAGATACATTTTTAGATCCACAAATTGGACAAACATTCTTATTTCTATTCCCTATCACTATATCAAAATCTCTATTTAAACAATCCTTACAAAACAAATATGGTTTCATAGAAATCACATTCCGTTTGTTATCAACCAAAAATCGAATATTTTTTTTTGCGGGATTATTTCCAAGAATAAAATCTGGTTCAAGAAAAAGCGTTGTCTTTAACTTTAAAAATCTATCGTCACTTGTGTCAATCTCGATATAGTCATATTCATCGTACATAAATAATACATATCTACGTTCTCTTTCCTGTGACCATTTTGGATCTTTAACTGATAATACCCAATATTGTAAAATTTCTTCTAAGAATTTTTTTTTATCTATATCGCTCATGTCAAAACAATATATAAGTCTGCAAAGGAAATTTATTTCTTTCTTAGCTTCCTCTCTGTCATAAATCACATCAAAGGCAATCACTTGTGAAAATGCAGGAGACTTTGATCCATCCTTTTTATGCCAATACATAATAGGAGATAGTATCTCAGCCACACGGTCATCTTTATATCCATAAATACATTCTCCATATTCTTTTTTCATCCGAGAATCATTTATTGACTTGCAAAATGAAGATACAAAATATTTTCTTGTGGGTGTAAAGTTTATATTTTGTACCCATAAATAATTATTCCATCCACTATCTTCAAACAATTCTGGAATTACTCGTTGTTCTCGTTCGTCATTCAACTTTTCAATAATTGACATCCAAATTTGATGGTTGCTTATGCTCTTTTCTGCAACCTCAGAACTAATATATTTACAAATATAATCCTCGTTGTAGTTATTTCTTGATTTCAAGATATAATTACTAATACTCGTCATAAGCACGCCTTTTAAAGGACGTTTTACCGGTGAATCGTCACAAATCTTTATAAGTTTTGATTCCAATTGAAATAATTTATATATTTCATCATGACTAAACGCCCATATTCTTGTACGCTTTTCACACCTAAAATAACTGATATCATTAAGTAAAGAAACAAAAGCTTGTGTAATTCTTGCTACGCTCTCTAAATATTCCTTCTCCGAATAATGACTCTTTGAATATTTAACTATATCTTCAATAACTTCAATCAACTGTTCAGCATAGCTCTTATCCTTTTCAACCGTAAACTTCTGATAGGTATAATAATATAATTTTAAAGATGGAAATAACCATTCAAATGGCTTTATATCTAACGTTACATTTGTCTCAGAAATCCATGACATAATTTTCTGTAGTCTTGTTTTATGGCCGACTAATTCATATAGATATGTTTTAAGCGTATTACATTGAATAAAATTTGCCTCTAAGAAAAGAGCATTTATACATGCCACTTCATAATCTGTATTTCTAAAAAGTCCTACCATAGATCTTTGATTGAGATCATAGTCAGAAACTAATGAAATTAAAACTTCTTTGTTTTTATAGCTTGGATTATCTTTAAATTCATCCAACGCTTTTTGTACATTATCCAATTGACACTCAATTGCATTTGCTGGCCAACCTTCTGGTTTTTCAGTTACTTCCTCGATCTCGTAACTCATCATTTTCTCCTATTAACACTATCTATATACCTACTTTTCTGTATCTCTGCTTGTTTGATATTCATCGCATAAAACGTCTGTGATCTCTTATCGCCATTTTTTACCATAACATACCAATTACTTTCTTCATTTATTACACTTAATTATGCCCATCATAAGATTATTAGATGTTTTTTCATCATAAGCATGCTAGTTGATTTTGCACCTCTTCCCTGCTTCTGTTAGCTGTTTTCTCAATCGCATTAATTATTTGTCGCGCTTTATTCAGCCGGAAATAATTCCACATGCTTGATACGGAGGTAATCCGATGTAAAGTTAGGGTCATCACTCAACTGATGATTTAACTTTTGACGAAGATACTCATATTTAAGCTTATTGTCCTGAATAATTTTTGACCATTCAAGGACAGAGATAGAAATGTTTTCAGCATTATAATAATTACCATCCCCAACCGTTTTATTTTTCAACACATCTCGGAGTTGCTGGCTCAAACTTTGTCCAAGTAACATTAAATTTCATTTGGTTCGGGCCTTGTCAAACATTGGATTTTATGCGACTTTTAGTACATAATCACGAATTTGATCCAATTCTTTCTATAAAAAATCTGCCCTCCTCTTCGTCATTGCTTTTTATGACATCTGAAAGCCATAATTTCTTTGACTGAATAATGTTCAGAAAGGCATTCACATCACAATAATGATAAACTATGGTTTTCATAGAATCTAATGTTTATCCCTCCTATCTTAGAAATATTGAAATTCTAATTCTTTAAAACCGTATGATATACTCTCCATTATCCCCCATCCACCTTTCCTCCATAATACCATCCAAACCCGACCAAAGCAATTATCTCTTTCAAATTTCATCTTTACCGCACAAAGAATCAAGCCCCAGCCCTTTCTTGACCTGGGATCATAGTCTGTAGTGTAACAGCTGAAGTGTTCATCAGTACTATCGGCACCGGCACTGGCAATGCATCAGCTTCGCTGCACTCAGAAATTGCAGCTTTATGAATCACCACACTTTCGGTATGGACACCAATACACCCTACCCCTTCATATAAAACATCACCCTCGTCAGCATCTTATTTCTGCCGATCATCCATACCACTGCCCTGAATATCGCCAATGTCAGGATAAAAAGAACTAAGACCTTTATTGAATTGTAGGGTGTCAGGATGAGCCTGCTCTTCGTATTCCATACTCCGGGGGATCCTGACCTCTGCCAATTTATCCGTAGCGATCCGTTGTGGCAATGATACGGGAGCTTCGGTTTAGGGCGGCCGGGGTCTGTTGTTTGTCTGTCAATGCATTTTTTGTCAAAAATTATAAGTTTATGCTTTTGATAGCATAAACTTTATTATTTTAAATATTTGTGCTATGATGGTTGCGACAGTATGATAGTGGCGCCAAGATGATAGAAGCGACAGGAGGAATGTTCCATGATAGAATCACACGAGCTCAAGAACCGTGATCGATACCTGAAAAAGCTGATCGGTTTCCAGGACACAGAACCGATAAAGGTTATTACCGGCATCCGTCGCTGCGGCAAATCCAGTCTGCTGAAGCTGATGATCCGGCACCTGCGGGAAATCGGCATAGGACAGGAGCAGATCGTGGAGATGAACTTTGAATCCCACGATTTTCGGAGCATGACCTCAGATGAGGTATACAACTATGTAAAGGAGAAAGCCGTTCAGGGCAAGCGGATGTACCTCTTCTTTGACGAGCTGCAGCGAATCGACGCCTGGGAAGATGCGGTCAATTCCTTCCGGGTGGATCTGGACTGCGACATCTACATTACCGGCTCCAACGCCTACCTGCTGTCCTCCGAGTATTCCACCTATCTCTCCGGACGATGCGTGGAGATCAAAATGCTGCCGCTTTCTTTCCGGGAATTTCTGGATTTCCATAACTTTGAAGTGCGGGAAACCAGCAACGCCCTGGGCGGAACTCGTCGACAGGTGTTTGATAAAAACGGTGAACGCTATGACCTGCGGGAGGTGTTTGACGCCTATATGCGTTTTGGCGGGATGCCTGGGATCGCAGACATCGGACTGGATCAGGAAAAGGCATTGTCCCTTCTGGAAGGCATTTACTCTACCGTGGTGGTGCGGGATATCCTGGAGCGGGAAAAGCGGCGCGGTCAACGTCAAATAACCGACCCTACGCTTCTGCGTAAAATCATCCTGTTCCTTGCGGATAACATAGGTAGCAGCGTCTCCGCCTCTTCCATAGGAAACACGTTGATGGACGAGGGTCTGTTGGAAGACGGTAAACGCAAAGGAACTCCCAGCACCCACACGGTGCAGGCCTATATCGGCGCCCTGCTAGAAAGTTACTTTTTTTACGAGATCAAGCGGTTTGACATCAAAGGTAAAGAGTACCTGCGCACCCTGGGCAAGTACTATATCGTGGACATAGGGCTTAGAAACTTCTTGCTGGGAGTCCGCAATCGGGATAGCGGACACGCCATTGAAAATGTGATCTACTTCGAACTGCTCCGCCGAGGCTATGATGTGGCCATCGGAAAGATCGACAATCAGGAAGTTGACTTCATCGCCACCACCGCTGACGACAAGCTCTACATCCAGGTAACAGAATCCATGCAGAGCGAGGATGTCCGCAAGCGGGAGCTCGCCCCGCTGCAAAAGATCCGGGACAATTACGAAAAGATCGTGCTGTCCCTTGAGCCGGGGCTGGACACCTCCTATGATGGTATCAAGTCTCTGAACCTTGTGGACTGGCTGCTGGACGGCTGATCGTCAACAAGAACCATGATCAAAGGTTTTGAAGAGCATCTATCGAAAAGTGAGAGCTTTAAATATGTATGATATACTCTCACTCACACCCTTTCCACCCGCGGCTTAAACCCAAAGCCCCTCATAGTAGAGCGCAGGATGATACCACACTTCTTCAGGCTGTCGTGGCGGGAGAAGAGAAGGCAGCGGGCCATGTGGGCGAGGTCCCGGAGGATCACATACAGGATGCCGGGGAGGCCTTCGCGCCTGTAGATATAGACATCGTTGCGGTAAATGTATCTGTACCGGTCGATGCGTTCGCCATTGTCGGTGACGATGCTGGTACTCTGACGGCTGGGAGTCTTGTGGACTGCGATGCTGTCCATGCAGGCATAGCAGGCGTGCCTGCGGGAGATGCGCCTAGTGTATTCCCAGTCATCGCTCCATATGAAAAAGTCCCTGATGGGGAGGCCCAGCTCAGCGACCACAGAGCGCGGAAACAGTACTGAAGTAAAGCAGGCCAGGTCACACCGATAAGACTTCCGATCCGGATAATACCTCTTCCTGAACATCCCCGCTCGGGGCATGTTGATCTCGCACAATGCACCATCATCATAGATGATCCTGCTGGCCAGGAAGCCAAATGAATCATGCTGAGCTCCGACCTTCAGCAGCTCCTCCAGAGCAGTAGGCGTAGCGATGCAGTCATCATCCATCAGCCAGATATATCTGTAGCCAAGCTCATAGGCCTGCTTCATCCCTACGCAAAATCCGCCGGCGCCACCAAGATTGGCGCCCGTATTGTGATACCTAAGGCAGGAGGATGGATGCTCCTCTCTCTGCAGCTCCTCGATAAGAGCCCCAGTCCCATCTGTGCTGGCATTGTCGATGACCAGGATGTCACATGCCATAGTCTGCGATCTGACTGCCTCTATGCACTCCTTCAGCATTGCCTCTCGATTGTAGGTAACGATAACAACAGCTACCGTATCATTCATACATAAACCTCAAAGCCTTTCCTGATGGATCGGTACTTTTTCAGATTACGGACCGAGTATATCATAAAATAATACAGCGACGCTACAAGGCTAAGCCCCATCTTTCTGTACACTCGAAATGTCATGAGAGCCGCCTTCCTTTTGTCTGCCGACTTGGATCCACTGGACAGTCGATATATGAGCAGCGGTTCGTTTATACCATAGGCCTTACAGCCCTTCTTCAGCAGGGTAAGCCACAAAAGGAAATCCTCATGCATCTCATCATATCTCATCTTGTTGGCTATGAGCAGTCCCTTCCGCACAAGCACAGAGGAACATGATATAAGGTTCTGCTTAAGGAGCTCCTTAAACCCTATATCTGCCGGAACACCAAGTATATAGCCTGACCTTCTGTCACTCTCATCTATAAACGCACTTCCTGTGAAAATGATATCAGCATCGTCATGCTGTCTGATAAGCTCGACTTGCTTCGCTAGTTTATCCTCAGTCCACAGATCATCACTGTCTAAAAATGCTATCCAATCATATCTGGCAAGCTCAATGCCACGGTTGCGACTATAGGAGACACCCATGTTGGTATCATTTGACACAACGCGGATCCTATCCCGAACCTCTGGACTCTCAGAAGCTATGAGAGCGCTGATCACCTCCAGAGTCCCATCTGTATTGTGGCCATCGACTATGATCAACTCATAATCAATAAAGCTCTGCCCGAAAACGAATCTGGCAGAGCTATCTATAGTCTTTTCGGTGTTGTAAGCCGACATGATAATAGTGATGGAAATGAAGTCATTCATATACCTCAAAGTCATTGTGTAATCGTGGTATTTCTAGCGGATTTTTCACAATTTTCGTATCCATATTATACTGTTTTAGGGGTATTTTTAGTACCCAAAGATTATAGCACCATCATAGTTTCACACCACCATAATATCAATTTTCCTGATAGTTTTGTTTTAAGAACTTTCTTTCTTTCGTAAATATTGCTACCTGATGTTCATCAATATCCATTCTTATTAATTTTCTTTGTTCTTCGTTTTCGATTTTATCCCTATTTAACGTAAGAATATACTGAAAATCTTGAAATTGTTCCTCTTGTTTATAAACATAATTTAAGCATTGAACCAGAGTATCTTGATCAACATCAAAAATATTGTCATGCACTAAAAATAACGGATGTCTTTGCCTAGTATATTGGTTAAACAACAATGCCATATCATAAATAAATACTTTAGTTCTATCCACGCTATGGCTTCCATCATCATAAATGCGTAAATTTAATACCACAGGTGTTTTGCTCCTTGCATTATCAATTGTTTGTATATCGAACGAACATTCTTTATTTCCCATGATCGATTCATGAATTTCTAAAATAGTATTTATAAAACTATGTATAATTTCACTATTTTTCTCAATTTCTTCATCAATCCTCATGATTTCCTGCGATTTTTGTAGCTTTAATGCTTTTTTCTTCTTATCATTTTTCTCATATTCATCAAATAAATATTTAGTATGGGAGAGTGCATCTTTCTTAGTCTCATATATCTTTAAGCTAGTCTTTAGATTTTTCAACACGCCTTTCTTATCTATAACTTTCAACTTTTCAGAGTATTCATCATCTAAGATTCTTATCTGTTCCGCAATAGCTTTTAACTGGTTTTCTAACTCCCTAGCCTTTTGATTAACCAATGTCCTTTGAAACTCTTCTATCTTGTTTTTAAAACCAACCACTTCAGTTAAGGACTTTACAACAGCATTTCCTAAATCATTTTTAAACTGGTTATAAACGAGTTCAATTTCATTTTCATCTACTTGTTCTGGTTTTGGCATTCTTCTTATCTTTTCATAGTCATGTCTTAAAGCCTTTTGACGTTTACGTAACTGATCTAACAAATTCTCTAATTCTACAATTTCTGCCTCCATAGAATCAAAAGTCTCATTCGTTTTAAAACTTTCAATAGCGTCTTCCATTTTCTGTAATTCATCTTCCAATGCATTTAATTCAGCTCTCACATCTGATATTTTCTTTTGTCCACCTTGTGTTAATTCTTTCTTATTTTCTGATATTATCTTTGTTGTTCTTTCTATTTCCTTAATAGTACCTAATGAATTGCGGTAAGACTCCAATGAAAATCCCAACATAAATAAATGTACGCTTATATCATCAGGAATTCTTTTAGTCAAATCATGACATTTAATAATATCTGTAAATTCTGATCTTTCATCTCTCATTAAAATAGAGAATAAGTTTCTAAAACTCGGAACTTGTTTTCCATTTAATTTTGAAAATATAAGTCCCGTTAAATATTCTCTGGCATCTTGGAATTTTTCAAAGGATATGGCTTTACCATTCCTTATAATAATTGGCTTATCCGCTTCTTTTCTATTTCTCTTAATTGTAACTGCATCATCCCCTATATCTAAATCAAGCATTACATATTCTTCCACATCAAATACTTCTTTTGGAATCTTGGCAATTCTTGATTTATCATAATCGCTTAAAAAGCAAAAATCCAGGAACTCAATGCTCATAGATTTTCCAACTCCATTTGTTTTTCTGCCCTTCACAGAACTATTATCATATTTCTCGCCCAAAATGAGATTTACTCCATCATGAAATACAATTTCGTCAAAAAAATTATTTTCTGAGTATAGGCGATTAATACGAATACGATTTATTTCTTTATCCATACATTCGCCTCCTCAAAATCGACAATATTAACAGAGTATAAAAACGAAAGACCGAGTATCAGCTGTCTACTACTTGTAATCCCAGCCTTTGTCAAAGCTTTAGAAACATCAAAAATAGATACTTTATCTGCATTTCGTTTCTGAATCTCTTTGAGTATAATATAGCCAATATACATAGCTGAAGATTTCAGTGCATTACTATTTGCCATCATTATACTCACCTCTTTCATTTGGAAACACTCTACATTTAATCATCTCGTTAACCAAATAGAATTTTATTGCCATTCTATCATATTTCTTGCCATTTATACTCAACTTCTCTTCAAAATATGCGACTAATTTATTGAGGCCCATAATAGGATCATTTTGAGACTCTTGTAAAATCTGCATACTAATATCTTGTAAATAGAGCATTATTATAATATCCTGTGCCTCGTCTATTCCTAATGTTTCGTTTACTATCTCTACTGCCTCACCATAAACAGTTAGTAATGTTGTGTATTCTGAAATTATATTCTCTGCAAACTCACGAAATCTTTTATATATTTTATATTCAGGATCAATTACTGTATCTCGAAGTTTTTTAACTTCTCTGTGTTGTGAAATATATTCTATTAAATCTATTATTGTGTCAATCTCATTTGCTTGTGTTCTCTGTCCAGCATAATATTTCTCGTTAAATTCATTTAAAAGATAATCATTGATTTCTTTTAGGTTTTTAGTTTCTAACTTACTGACATCCTTAATAATACTTTCTATATCCCATATGTCCTTTTTCTTATCAAATGAAAATTTTCCTTCTGTATCAAAGTCTGCTGTATAATTTTTCTTATGGGTTAATATCAAAATAATCAGTCTATTATATATTTTATAAGATTCCTTCTCTTTAAACTTATTGATCGTATGCTTAATCTTGCTGCTATCATTATCTGATGTCACTTGAATTGATAACTTATTTTTAGGATCAAAAAGATCAATAGCTGCTGCATTTTTTTTCAAATGATTAATATTTCTTAATTCAAATCCATATATTAAATTTAAAAGCCCTGAGAAAAAATCTTCCGCAACAATATTAATATCATAGAGGTTAATGGCATTTCTTACAGTTACCTCTTTACTTAATAGCGCAAGGCTCTCTGCTATGTTCTTCAAATAGATTTCTCTATTCATCGCGCCTAATCCCCCCTCTTTTGTACCTTGGTTAATTCTATCACATTAATTTGTTGATTACTATTGTTTTTTGTCTAATTTGTGGTATGTATATCATCAATTTTCACATAACAAATAACCGTACCTCTGAACTATACTGCCACTCTCTTATTACTCTACCGTCCAGAACAACTCAATTAACGATTTCAGTCCGGCCTGTTTTTTTCATATCCACTGCATCTGCAGATACTACTCTTTTTAATTTTATTTCAACTTCATCAGCAGAAGGAGAATAAATGAATAATGAAAGACATTGTAACGGACTACAAATAATAATAGCAAAGGGCTTTGATGAATTAAAGCAAGTGATAAAACCAGTTGATATGCATCCCCAAATCCTGTATACTTTTTATGGTATTTTTGATATTTTGTCATACTTCAATTTTACCACAGCGGGCGGGCTCTTCAGAGTCCGTTTTCTGCTTTTACACAAAAAAGGAGCTGTTTCTCCATAGATGTTTTTCATCTATTTTGCAACAGTCCCGCTAGAATAGTTTTGGGGGATAAAGCCTGTCCATACCAATACAGAATTCATCCCAACTTGCATTAATTTGTTTTTCTCTTTTTGTCAGGTAATAATGATAGCGATACAATTTTCGTGCAACTGCCCGATCAATATCACCCTTTTTGAGCAAATAATAGATTCCTTCGTAGAAATGAATGGCTCGAATACCATCAAGAGTTGTCCCTAGTTTTTCAGCATCTTCAATCAGTTTTAGAGCAGTCGAATCATGTGTTGAAAAATAGAGGTATCCTACCGCTCCCATATGCGCCAAACTCTTTACCTCACCCCGATCGTCCTTATTATCGCGGTAGGGATCATAGTTTGTATAAGCCGCAATAATCCTTTCCTTGGTCTGGCGAATAGCTTCTTCTGTTTCTGATAAATCTGAATCACACAAAAGATGTAGCATTGGAGGAGTTGTCGCAAGACAATTTTGTGCAAACTGAACAGATTGATCATCTACAAGTTCATCAAGTACTGCCTCATGTATAGCTATGTTGGGAAAATTTCTGTGCATCGGTTCAATCCATGCTTTTCGGTAATCTTCAAAAGAATACCTGTGTCTAGCGCCGATTTTCATCCGATCTGGAGGCAAATAAAAGTTTGCATCAACGACGATTCGTTGTGCTGGATTTTCCAATAAGTCAAGAAATCCAGGATTAGAAGTGACCAAATTAACATTCATCTTTGGCACCTCTGACTTCGACTTCATCATCCTCGTCTGTATCGATGAATGATATACCAAAGTCTTCTGGAAAACGACCAAAGAGTTGCAAACCATCATACAACTCTTCTTCAGAGATAATTCCATCTTCGAAGTTTCTTAAACAAACTTCAAGATTCGCGCTATCAGTCCCACAACTTTTGGTTTGCTTGTTTAACAAGCTAAAAGTTTCGTGTGCTGTTGCGTCACCAATTCGATAATACATTCCTGATGAATTTCGTTCATCTACTGCAAAAAGCTCTTGATATGTGCTTTCATTAATTGCATCTGCCTCATAAAGGCGGTGAATAATGGATTTATAGGGTATCCACCAAGTGCACTGAAGTCGTGCAATAAAGCGAAGAAGTGTAGGACGAGAATATTCATTGATATCGCGTTTCCCAAATGTGTCCAACACATGCGTTTTTAGTACCTGAAGTGGCAAAAGAAGCTCTGCAGCGAACCAATCAGCTTGCTTTTCAATGGGATCATCAAAATCATCATCACGACTAATATGAGGTTGACTAGGATTTAAAAAATGATATAGTTCATGAGCAATAGCAAACAATTGTCTATCGTAGTAATCCCAAGTATTGACACCAAGGAACATTACATCTTTTCCATCAACTTTTGTTCTACAGAAAATTGCTGAAAAAGAATTGCTACCCGTACGTTTAATCGGACATTCTAATAAAATAATATTTAGCTTTTGGAGGATTGATGGAAAATCGCTACCAATTGGTGCTTCATCACCGATAGAAAGCCGTCCTTTTAGCTGTTTTGCTTGCTTTGCAATATCTGACTGAGTTTTGTCAGGGATTTTACTCATTGCCATTAGATAACTTGCTCCTTAATAGCTGTTGAGATTTCAAGAAACTCATCATAGAAAAAAGTTTTTCTATGCCTTCCTTTTCTTCCGGACTGCGTGCTTCGCCTCTCATTTCATAAATTAAGTCCTGTCCAAAGTTGGTATCCAATAAATCCACAATGTTAAAATGAAGCACTTCAGAAAGGAGATTCAACTGGGGTAGAGAAGGCAAAAATTCCCCTTTTTCAATTCGACCAACTAGTTGACGATTAATTCCTGTTCTTTCTTGCACATCTTGTTGTGTCAATCCTAAATCCTTCCGCATTTTTTGAACAGTCTCTGCCAGTCGAGTCATAGAAATAGTAGTCATTAAATATTACCTCAATTATTATTCAAATAGGAGCGCATACCAAGCACCTGAGTATCCCGCTCTCAGGATTTAATTTTACTTAGTTGGAAAAATAAAAGAGTGTGTATTTTCCGATGCTCTCTTGTTGCAGGCATTTGGCAGTATCTGCCAAAATAGCCTTCATTAATCAGAAGCTTTGCAAAAGTATATTGAAGCCTCATCATCAGTAATTTAGCAAATACAAAAGGAAGCGAAAAAGGTTTCTTGATAGATATATGGTACTATAAATATCATAAAACGTCAATACAGTTCATATTATGATATCAAAAATGTCAACAAATCGATTGTACACCCACTTACATTCTTCTGTTAGAGCCGAGAGCAACTGGTCAATTATAGTCGATCGTAATTTGCCAATTTCATTCAATCAAAGATGACCAATACACCAGCCCCATGTTTTATCTTTGGTCGTTACGGTCTATGATCAACAGCTTTTTTGATAAGGATTCTTCCAGTGGTAATGGCTCCAGTCTTAAGGTTCCTACTCCTGTATCTTTCTCCCTTAAAAAGAATACAGTCTGGACATGTGACTTAAAAAGTCCCGATATAATAATGCTACGCTTTATAGTTCACCGCACTTTCGGGACTAGCGACATGCAGCCCTACCCCTTCATGTTAAACATCACTCTCGCCAGCACCTTATTCCTGCTGATTGCCCATACCACTGCCCAAGATATCGCCAATGTCAGGATAAAAAGGGCTATGGTCTTTATTGAATTGTATGGTGTCACGATGAGCCTGCGCAGGCACATAACAATTGGGTTATGGATAAGATAAATGCCAAATGAGCATTTTGCCAGTGATGTAACCGCTCGGTCTACAGGGCCGAGGCCATTTTGGAGGAACTTCAGCCCAATAAGGAGTATGCTCAAGGCAGTGATAAACAGGGTGGCGTTGTTATACCACACATTGTACCCGATGCCATGATGATAAGATAGGAGCTGGATCAGGACGGTGGCCACAAAGCCGGATACGCCGGATAGAGTCAATGCAGCAGAGGAAAGCCTGTCAAATACGCCCTTCTTCGCCAGATATCCAGCAATCAGATAGATCCCATAGCATCCTCCGCTAAAGCTCATGTCAGGTTGCGCCGCTATAGGCTGGTGCCCCCCCCCACTGCACTATAAGGTCCAGCTCCGGAACAACAAATATACATAACCATGCTATGGAAAAAGGCAAAGTCAGCATCTGGATATCGATCGAATGCAGCATATTTGCGATCAGCGGAATGAACAGGTAAATCCCTATGATCACCGGCATGTACCACATGTGGCTCATGTTGGTGGCTTTCAGGAATAGCATATTCCTCCACAGTTCGCCTAAGGAAAACGCTGCGTCATAATATATAGCATTGAAAATGTTGTAAATGACTATCCATATCTCCACAGTCATGATGAGTCCAAGGAGATTGCGTCGATAAAATGTCTTAGCCCGGTCAAAATCATATACCCGATCCAGGAGCAGATACCCACTGATAAAGAAAAACAACGGTGTACCCAATCAATCTATAGCAAACAATCAAGGTGTGTATCCTATTGCATCAATTCATACTACTTCCTTGTTTCATATCAATATCTGACACGCTAGAATAAAAATTATTAATATAATTATTAATTATTGGTGACTTTATCGCTATTTGTTTTTCTAAATCTGTAAATGTTATCCCATTTCCTACTATTCCATTTTCTTCAAGGAGTAATGCCCACTCCAATATTTTATTTCTAACAGTACTCATAATCCTATATAATTCACTTTTTGAAACAAAAAAAGCATATTTTGTTGGTATAGAATCTGTGCTGTTATTAAAAAATTCTGTCAGTGTCCCATTTACAGAAAAAATAACTATATCATCATTAGAATTATACAAGTCTAAAATTGATGAAATTGAATTGAACATAGGAAATCTAGAAGTTATATCTGCTACTTCAGCAGGTAATATCATTGGAATCCATCCACGAAATGAATTCCATGCCTTTATTTCTCCTACAATATTTCGATATTCCGGTATTTCATTTTTATATCCATTCTGCTCTTGATAAGTCCAATCTTCAAATTTCCTTATTTTTAATTTTTTAGCAACAAGATATGCCTTTCTTATCAATGATTCTATTGAAACAGTTTCATCTATTGCTTCTCTTTGAAGTTCAATTACTATACCACTCATATATCTTCTATACTCCACTCACCAGTCTAACAATACCAGAGGCAATTAAACTACCAGCTACACCTATAGACAGATTTTTAATGTCATTTAATAACACCATTATTCTATTAGGGCTCTCTTTCTTTATTACCAATTCCTCTATTTCAGAAAGTATACTGCGCATTTTATTAGCAGTTTCTCCATACTCATCATCAAAAATAGAATCATATTTTTTTATCTCATTGATAATTTCAGCTACTTTAGTATAATCCAAATCTGCGATATTTAATTGAATTTGCGAAGAATCAACTGTACCTTGTTGAATTTGTACTTTAGTAACATCTCCATAAAAGTTATTGATATTATTTAGATATTTTTCCACTTGAGAATATCCTCCTTCCTATTCTTTTTCAACTATACCTAATATAAGGATTCCATTAATAATCATATATTAAACTATATAATAAAGCCTCTATAAATCAATTATCTAGAAATTCAATCCTAATATACACCATTTTCTTCATATCTTCCAAGTTAACATCTTATCTGATAGTAATTAAACAAAAATAGACGTTCCTATTTGAACGTCTATGATTTCAATTAATTATTTCTCATTTTGTTACCTCGAGTAATCGAGGAGGGATAGTTTCAAACATTTTCTGTAACAAAAATAGAATAAAACTTGTAACCATAATAAAATCATTTATCATAGGCAACACCTCCCGAATACTATCCACGCATACTAGTCCCCAAATTCCGACATGGATTTCAAAGATTTCTCTTATCCGAGGCGAGACAAATTCATTGTATCACTTTTTATAGTAATTTGAAAGAGATAAAATGTAATCGTGGAAAGTATAAAATTGATTTTTATTAGTTGCTAATATTTTATTGAAAAAATAAACTAGTTCTTCTTCTGTATACTTGTTTAACAATAAATCAATTAACCAATGGTTATTTTTCTTTTTGTCAATTGTCAATATACTGTATTTTTCTAATTTGAGATTTAGACTCATTAAATGCAAGGTTTTTTCAAATGTACTTGATATATTTAACTTTGGATAATGGCTAATTATCTGCAAGCCCTTTGATACAGTTAAGTTTTTAGTTTTCTTAAGATTGCAACTTATAAAATAAGTATTATGAAATGTTGCATTTTTAAAATCTGTGTTTTCAAAGTTACAGCCCAAGAATACGCAATTTGTAAACTGTGTTCCTTTAAATTTGTTTCCTTTCAAATTTACACAAATAAAATCAACTTTAGTTAATACTGTTCCTTTAAAAGAAGATTGAGTAATGTGTCCTGCTCGGTATCTAACATTGCAAAATTTAGCATTAGCAAAAGAACAATGATGTACGTTTACTTTGTATTCATATCGGTTAGTAATTCCTCTTAATGTTTTTGGGCAATTTGCTATTGTAAATGGAACAATTTTCCCCTGCCTAATTTTAATAAGTCGTTTAATCTTCTGTTTTGCTTTTCGTCTCATTTTTGCTCTACCCAAAATATGAATCTCCTTTATAACGAATTCTCTTCATCTCTATCCCAACCTATCCTTTTCTATTACATAATACCTTCCAACCACATCAAACGCAATTGCCCCCTTAATAGATTTTATCTTGTTGCTAAAATTTAACCCAGATCATTGATCTGGGTTTTTAGGCTTAATAGTATCTATTCTAACCAGTAGCATCACACCTACATCGATATGGCTCATCTTCTCTAGCTTTTATATATCATTTCACTTTCGAAGTGAAATCATACACTCCATCCACTCCTACGTTCTATATGAAAATAGATAAATTTACTTAAAATTCTTTAACTGGAAAAATTTTTCCGTCTTTTACTACGTTGCACAAAGTAAAATACAGATAATGTGGTCTAATTATAAATGATACCTCTATATAATTTAGCTGTTTAATTACTTCATCTTTAATAATATTAATTTTATCAATATCACAACATATTAGAAAAGTATATGGCCATACATTATTCTGTTCACAAACTATATCGGCATCTTCTCTTAATATAACTTCATCACTAAAATTCAAGGATTTTATTAAATTAATAATTTTATCTTTATCTTTATAATTATTAAATTTATTACAGTTTGTTTCTATTTTATATGTAGGAACATACAATGTAATTTTACCATTATCAATAGTTAGAAATTTACTTCTGTATTCTAAAGCATCTGTTATATCTACTGGAGATTCAAGATTATCAAAGTATGCTTTAATTTCATTTGCCTCTCTAATATAGTCATCGATATTGTCTATTGTTAAGTCTTCTAAAAATTCGGGTTTCACAATAAAAATCCTCCTTCATATTATGTTTATTGCTACCCCTTATAACATTATAAATACATGAAACAATCTATTTCAATTTGTTATATAATTGTCCAACTTTAAATATTCTGGCGTTCTAATTCTCTGCAACTGAATATACCGGTGCGGTTCTTCCTCAATTATCCGTTTTTTTGTTTCTTATATATCTTAGTTTGGCCTCCAGCAATCGCCTGCCACAGCGACCATACATTGTCCTTTTTATCATTTTGAGTCTGCTGTTAGTTCCTTCTACAAAACCATTACTATACTTATAAGCTACTGCATTCTCTATTGCATCAATATCTCGTCTTAATCCGTCAGCAAAGCTCCTCAGCGGTCTGAGCTTACTTTTACTATATTTCTCCACAAATAAATATAACAACGGAACATTCCGTTTCCTGAATATATTTCTGAACTCTTTTATACAGCAATGCAGTTCCCGGATATTCGGATACTTTTCATAAATGTATCCCTTATGATCATCCGTCAGTTCCGTTCCCATCCACATATGCCGGAACACTCCTTCACGTGTGATGTGATCTGCCTCTTTTCCTGTACTGCCTGTTTTATATTTTAAGCTCTCTGTCATGGTCCGGACATATGGCTGTGGCTCAAAGCATTTCTCTTCCTTCTGCTCTATCATGCATAAATGTTCAAAAGCATTGCTCTTTGAGCCGGAATAACCTTTTTCATATATCGCTTTTACCGTCCTGCTTTTGCTCCATCCGGAGTTTAAACATTGGATGATGAGATCATAAAAGGGATCCAGCTTACTTTGCCTGATACCATACATGCTCAGTTCCTTCGGATCTCCTTTACGATATTTGGCGATCGTATTCCGGCCTATCCCCATCCTCCTTGCGATCTCACGATAACTGCAGCCTTCTTTTAAATATTTTTGTATCTGACAGATCATTTGATAACGTTTTTTTGAAAATCCAAGACAGTTATCCACAGTGGATACGATTTTTTTTACACTTCCGTTCCGGACCGGTGGATCCATCTGCATGCGGGATGTCTATCGTTGCCGGAAGTTCTTGATTCAAGGCTTTTTTGATAGCTTCAAGAAGGTTCTGGTGCAGGTGGAACCTGTCCGCTACCTGCATCGCGTCCGGTAACTCCTCTTCGATCACTTTTGCATAGGCGCTTGCTCTGTCACGCGTTACGACCTTGACATTTTTGTGGTGTCTTAGCCATCCTCGCAATGTATCTCCATCCCTTCCATCCAATAAGGCTATCGGTCCATGCGTCCTTTCGTCCACGATGATGGTCCCATAGGTGTGTCTCTTCCTGTATGCAAAATCATCCACTCCTATCACATCGCCTGCTTCCGGGGCCGGAAGGGAATCATATCGTTTCAGAAGCAATCTGATCACTGTGTCTCCGCTGGTTTTGATACCTAATGTATTGCAAATCCGAGCGCATCCTTCACAACTGGTTTCCAATGCCAGTGTACATACGAGATCAGCGCATCGTTCCGTCATACGGCTGTATGTATCAACAAATCCATTGAAGGTTTCTGCAAATGATGTGACTTCACAGTCGTCATTTATGCACTCATACTCATGAGCTGAGATCTCAAGCTGAACTCCTTTCCGTAGGATCGGCAGATCCTGGACCCTGCGACGATACATTCCATGGTACTTATCTGTGGCGCATCCGCATTTAGGACATCTGGAGGATCCGGATACTGATCTCATTTGTACTATGATCTTATCCTTTTCCTCCCTGGCGTCTACTATTTTCAGATCTTTTTCCGGATAAAACTTATCCAGACATAGACTGCTCTCTGATCCCATCACCAAATCATCTCCTCTGTAATACACTGAGATGATTATACTATATGCGCATCTATATTTAAAGATTTAAAACGGATAATTGAGGAAGAACCATAGAGACCGGAATACTCAGCAACCATATTACACCTATTTTTTACTATAAGTCAATTAAATCATGTATTGTTAATCCACTATCTGCTCCCGTTATTATTCCATCTTTAAGGCAAAAAGTTACAATAGCCGACATTTTTAATCCTCACTATAATCTACCATTGCATCGTTATCGATACATCTCAACAAAGATTATATAACCTCCGACACAATATACTTAGGCCTTTTCTTTACCTCATCATAGATTTTAGCGATGTAGTAGCCAATAATACCGAGACTGATCATGATCACGCTTCCTATAAATAACAATAGCAAAATGACTGTCGTAAATCCCTCTACTGCGTGACCACTGAAATAACGTACCAAGGTCTGAATTCCCAATATTATTGCAAAGAGCAGGACAAAAAAGCCACTCATAGTGACCAGCTGTAAAGGCAGCGACGTAAAAGAGGTAATGTTTGTAATAGCATATTTGATCAATGATCTTGTTGACCATTTTGACTTTCCACTCTGACGTTCCTGAACTTCAAAGCCAACCTGTACAGTTCGAAATCCGACCCAAGATGACAGTGCCCTGAAAAAGCTATTACGTTCAGGCATCTGCCTCAATATATCAACCACTTTTCTATCCAATAGTTTAAAATCAGAGGCATTGGCCATATCTATGCCAGTTGCTTTAGAAATTATTCTATAAAAGGTCTTTGCCGCAAATCCATGAATCGCACTTTCTTTACCCCTTGATAGTTTTACTCCTTCAACTACCTCATATCCTTGCTTCCAAAGTTCGTACATTTTTAGAACTGTCTTCGGCGGATGCTGCATATCACAGTCCATTATCACAACTGCGTCTCCTGCGGCATAATTGAGTCCTGCAAAAACTGCAGCTTCCTTTCCAAAGTTACGGGAAAAGCAAATACCTTTTACATGCTCTGGATCCATGGATTTTGCTTTTTCGATCTCCAGCCAAGTTTTGTCCTTTGAGCCATCATTTACAAAAACCAATTCATAGTGAAAGCTCTCAGTTCGAAACTTCTCTGTAAGAGTATTTACAGCTAATGCAATATTCCCTTCCTCATTATAAGCTGGCAAAACTACTGAAATAAGTGATTCCATGACGTTATACTCCTATATTTTATGCAGCTGCCTTCTTGCGATATACTTCAAGGAAAATCAGGCTTAGTAAGCCGATCCCGCTAAATGCGATCCCTAAGGGTATTCCAGGTGTTTCATATATACATTGGATATGATTAACACCTTTTTTCACAGGAACCGTCAAAAAGGTATTCATTCCCTTTTGTACTATTACTGGAATGCCATTGACAGTAATATCCCACCCACTGTCATATGGAACAGTAAGTGTTAGATAGCCATCTTTTTCTGAATGATACACGCCTTCAATATATCCATCTTTCACGATTTCAGGGTCAAAGCCATTAGCCTTTAGCTCTTCAATCACTTCTGTGAACACTGCCATATCAAGATAATAAAGATGTTCCTTAAAATCATCCGCGCTTTC
The DNA here is from genome assembly GCA_944380315.1 of uncultured Lachnospiraceae bacterium. Classification (GTDB taxonomy): domain Bacteria; phylum Bacillota; class Clostridia; order Lachnospirales; family Lachnospiraceae; genus Avilachnospira. The sequence goes on along the minus strand of CALWHG010000001.1, from coordinate 80,826 downwards.
ATTTACATTATCAAATCTAAGCTCATGCTCTATATCTCCATACCCAAGGCATATTGTCTTATAGGATAACCATTTTTGATAATTGGTCCGATATGCTCCATCTATATATACAGGCAAGTCATATGAACTTGTATCAACATATACATACAAAATATCCTCTTCGTTTCCTGTGGTCTCTGTATTGATCCGTATACTATTACCACTTTTTTGTTTGGAGTATTCAGCCGGTTTGAATATTTCGCATGCTCTCCCAAGGATCTTAGAGTAAATCTCATTTTGAAACAAAAATGGATTTTCCTGGTTTGTCTCCACAAGAATATCCTCTGAAGACAACAACCCCAAGGGTAGCGCATAAGGGTTTTTATATACGTCTTTACCGTTCAGCCCGAAACTTAGGTCCTTTACCTTCTTATATCCAGGTATGTCTCTTTGGGACATAACATACCTGATTCCCAGCAAGCTATCTGAAGGAAGGATAGATTCAGAATACGGTATAATAAATGCTTCACCATCGTAGTAGCCAAGATCTGTAGCAAAATGGACAGGGCCGCCAGCTGTTGTAGAAGCATAGTTTGCTAGCCCGTAATATCCATAAGCCATAGAGTCATTGTAGGCAGCAGCAACTCCATTTTGTCTCATCTGCCTGTTCATGGTCTCTTCAAGCCGATAAAAATTGCCATTCGCTTTATAGTCATCATAATTTCTTAGCAATTTAATCTGCGTATTTTGTTGTTCGACATATTCAATATGTTTAGATATTGATTCTCCACCTGTTCGGTATACTAAAGCTGCATTAAACAGAAGCTCGAATCCCGTTATGCCAAGCAATAATTGCCCTGCAAACCTTTTTTCATACACAGCTATCCAAATTGCGTACAAGGCCAAGATATAGATATATCCACTGTACCGCCCTATACCATCTGGCAGATCTACCTTGATAAAAGAGTGTAAACAAGCAATAACTATAAGAAGATATATTAAAATCTTTTTTGACAATTGCCCCTGCAATAACAGGCTTTCTATGCCTTTAAGTCCGATAAAGATCACCAAAAATGTCACAATATAAGAAAACCTGCAATAATAGCTTGCTGCATATCGAAATCCATTCCAAATATTTTCCAAAGCTAATATCTGTGTAGAAGCCAGCATGAAACAAAAGAAAAGTGCTGTCACGATCTTCTCTCGTTTATTTATATATGAATGAATAAAATACAGTATTAAAAATATAAAAAATGCAGTTCCACAAAATAAAAATAAGGTCTGAGTGGTATCGTCCTCTACTGATCCAGGGAAAAAGCCTTCTATTATATTCAGCAGATTTCCTCGAAGCCTAAGGTTAAATATACCTGAAGTCTCAACATCCGTCTTGCCCTGTAGCATAGCAAGAATCACAGGAATAAAAGCGAAGCAGCTCAAAAATACTCCACTGATTTCATAAAAACAAAAGACTATAGTATTTTTACAAATAGTTTTAATATCACTGCTTTCCAATATACTTTCATATAAAAAGTACAAGAAGACGAACAGGCAATTCATATATGCTGTATACCAGTTGAAAAGAATTGACAAGCAAATTGTAACAACTAAAAGTATACCTGATCTCCTTTTTACCACCTGATATGCACCAAGTAATATAAGCGGCAGCATATATACACCATCAATCCACATAATATTTGTTGCTTGAACGATATTATAATGCATCAAAGCATAACCAAGTGCTGCCATAAGAACATATGAGGCTGGTAAATTAGGGAAACGTTTGCGAATATAAATGCACATCGTTAATCCAGCTAATCCGATCTTCAATGCTGTAATCAACAAGATAGCATAAGGTAGCATTGACTGTTCAAACAATAGAACGAGCCAATTTAATGGAGAAGCCAGGTAATATGCAAATAATCCTATCGTAGAACTTCCCAATGATATTGAAAAAGAATAAGCAGGGATAAAGCCATCCGTTAATACAGTGTTTCTAAACCATGAAAAAAAATCAATATATTGAAAATATAAATCTGAAGCTAAATTAGAATTTGATGATATTTGAAAAAAGCCTTTGGCTACAAAGACTATTGATATTATTAAAAAAGGTAATATAAATGCAATAATATAGAGTTGTAGCTTATGTTCTTCTTTCCTCTCCAATTTCATACGTAACTTCTTTCTCCCCTTGAACTACCCCTCACCCTTGCTCAATCACTGGTATGGCACTATTACACTTAGATTTTATAACAATCAAATCACTAATTATTATTGAACACATCTCTGGTGTATTGGTCTTCTTTGATTGGCTGGAATTGGCTAATTGCGACCGACTATAATTAGTTATTTACTCCCGACTCTAACAGCAACCACCGGAATCATGGTTTCCTATCTTCTGGAACAGCACTTTTCAAAACCTCTTAGAGATTCTTATATTGAAGTGATATAAGCAATTATAAGTTAATTATTCCAAGGAACAATTCTATTACTAAAATATTTGAAAAAAAGACTTTTTACATGTCTAATTAGATTAACACAAAATTCATAAATATGTTTTACTACCATTGTACAAAAAAAGGTAATGCTTAAATTAATTAGAAATGCAATTATTAATTTCCTCCACCAAGGCAGATTAAAATAAGGTAGTATATAATATAACGATGATCCTCCAATCCCTTGGCAAAAGTAAAACCAAATAGCATTTGTTCCTATATAATTAATTATTTTATTATTTACGTACTTGTCAATTCTGCCTTTACAAAACAGTGAAGTAACTATTGAAATTAAAGAAGCTAACCCATATATTATACTCGGTGGAAATTTAAGAGCTTGTAAATTTAGTGGGGATACTTCTAAACAAAAACTAATAGTAATCCAACTTAAAATAATAATACAAATTATAAAAAGCGTTGAAGCACCAGATTTAATACTATAGTTACTCGAAAAATAACCAAGCAAGAAAAAGAATAAGTAAAAAATATCAGTCTGATAATATCCCCCCCCTATTGAATTTAATGCTATTAATACAACTAGTAATGAAAAAACAATCTTAATATTACTTAAATTAGAAAAATCAACTAAACATAATAATAAATTACCTATTACTAAAACTTTAAAATAAACTGGCATATACCATATTGACCAAGCAATAGATGGTAAAAGAGTGTCTGGATAAGCCATGAACAAAAATGCTTTAAATAAATCTTGAAAGTTATTGAAGTCTCTATAGTTAAATATTAATAATACTCCATTGACAAATATCACAAAAAAAATCCACTGCGATATAATTCTAAAAATACGAAGGAAGGCTTTTGCTAAAGAGGAGTTATAAATTGCACTCCATCCAGTAAGATACATAAAAAAAGGGACATCTATCAATAGTGCTAAAGTTTGAAATATATGCGGCACATATCTTTCGCCTGAATGAAAGACAGTATGAATAAAGATAATTGATATGACAGCAATGCTCCTATAAAAGTCTAAATAAGGATTCCGTTTAAATTTCATATAAGTTATCTCCATGAACAAAAAAGGCTTTTTTTGAGAAATTTACCATGGGCAAATCGCTTTTACTATCAGTATAAAACTCTTCTGGAATACTATCCTTAAATATTATTTTAAAACGCCTTACTTTTTCGTAACCATAGCAGTTTTCAGAAATAAAGCATCCTGTATTTTTATCTACTATAGACCCTATTATACAATTTATATTGAGTATGGGCTTTAGTTTTATTAATAAGAATTCAGGTGACGCAGATATTATTACATCTGAATTTTTTTTATTTTTCAAATACCATTCTTTAATTTTAGAAAAGTTTTGTTTCCAAAAACAATCTATTATTAATTCAATATCATCTAGTGTTTTTAAAAAACAAAAGAATTCTTCTTTAAACTTTTTTTTATTACATAAATGAAGCTTATATAAGATAAAGAATTTAATCTGGTGAGGTAAACACTTTATTATTCTAAAATTATGTAAAAGACAAAATATATAAAAATCAATTGTGCTATCCCCATTATAAATAGTTCCATCAAAATCATAAACGTTCATAGTATATTTATCCTATTAAGTTACCAGTTTAGAAAAACTATGTTAGGTACTGTTTTTTCTCTGAAATATTTTTTTTACATATTCAATTAAGTATACTATAAGCATAGAAAATGCCAGGTCAAAAACAATGCGCTTAACACATAACAATATAATTGAGTCTGAGTATATAATCCCCCAGGCCCATCTATCAAGATGATGAACTCCGAGAATAATGAGTGTAGCTCTTCCTATATATGACAAATAACCCGCTAATATCTTCTTGTATTCTAATGCTTTTGAAAACGTAAAAATACATAAACATCCACAGATTGATTCAATAATACATAATACTGACTCTGGGTACGATCGTGTGCCTATTTCTATATAAATACCTTTTACCCATAAATAAGTCCAAATACAAACTGCCACTATACTTATGATTTCTGTATATCTTTCAAATATACCTAAATGATCCTTTAAATATCTTCCAATCCAAAGAAAAAGAGCTACTATAAAAACTATATCCCAAGACTGAGGCAAATAAATATGATACAGTGAAAGCAATATTCCAAAAGCCCCTCCCAATAGAAATATGATATATGAATAGTCTTTCCCTAATAATAGCCTTACTAGTGAATAATATGTTTTACTCCAAAATAAAACGACCAAAAACCAAAGAGCCCCTAGTGCAGGATATCCATTGACATCAACCGCAGAAGCCCAAATAAGTTGCCAAATAAAATGTAAGAACGCCTCTCCAGGTTCAATTCTATTTATAAAAATAACCAATAACAGATTTATAGTTTGAAAAGCCATACATGGAGCGATTATCCGAATAATATCCTTTTTTATCTGTTTTAAATAATCTTTCCACCCTGTAAGGTCTTTCATAGTAAAGCCAGTCAAAATAAAAAACAACGGCATATGGAATGAAAAGATCAAGTTTCTTATTGTAGTCCCATACAAGAATGTATGGCCTATGATCATGGCTAGAATAGCTATGGCTTTAGCAATATCTATCCACATTATACGATTTTTAGTATTTTGATTCATAATCATTTGGGTTAATAATAAAAACGATCTGGATAAGAATTCTGATAAATCTGTCTAAGCCTTTTAACCTTCTCAAAACTATAACAATTTGGAAAAAGGAATTTTCCAGTTTTAGAGTCAACTACTTACGCAATAACATTATCAATCTGTACAAATCTTTTAATAGGTTTAACAAAAATCTAGAGAAGCCGAAATAATCATATACGTTCATCAAAATTACCATTTCAAGTAATATATATTATTGATAATAAATAAATAACTAAAGCCCCCCCCATTATTAACAAAAACTTATCTTTTAAAATCTCCTCCGTAGGATCTCCCGTAGATTCATCTTTATCTATAAGTAAATTGTATCTAAAAATAATCAACAAAACTACAGGAATAGTAATCATAATGCCATGATACACGTTGATCATCTCATAACACCACAAGGAATAAAACGTTATACAGGCTGTAAGTGCCATATACATATTATTGTTTAGATAATCATATGAATAATAAGTTAACACTTTACGTTTCTTCACATTTAGTGATTTAAATTCACCTCTTCTTTTAGAAAGTGCCAAATATAACGCGCCAAAAATAATAACAAGGTAAAACCATGGTGATATTTCTACATTGGCAATTGCTGCCCCAAAATATACTCTTAATACAAATCCAAATGCTATAATAAATACATCTACAATTGGAATGTTTTTAAATTTAAATACCGAATATGCTATATTAATTAATAAATATGCAGCGTAAGCTATAATAACATTTAAAGTATTATTTATAAAAGCTAATACAATAATTAGGCTAACTATTATAGAAGTTAAAGCAATAATTGAGCCCTGCAATATAGTAACTTTTCCAGCAGCTATAGGCCTTGTACATTTATAAGGATTATTCTTATCATTATCTATATCAGAAATATCATTTACTATATAAATACTCGATGCCATAATAGAAAACGATAAAAAGCCCAAAAATGTTGAAAACAATATATTGGGGTTCAATAATTCCCCCGCAAAAAAAAGAGGCATAAAAATTAATATGTTTTTAATCCAATGTTTAAATCTGAATAATTTAAGGTACTCCATAATGTCAAATCCTTTCTAAAACAACTACCTTAAAGTAAAATTCCATTTCTGATTATCAGTATACATTATCTTCTCCCATATAACATTATTATCAACTAAAGACAAAGCATACTTATCATTAAATACTATAAAATAATAATTTTCGTCCGCTGGTAAAATATCAACCAACTGATGGTTATTTATTTCACTAATCCCCCAGATCTGGTCAGAAACATCAATTGTTGCTATCTCGCTAGAGCTAGACGGGCCTACCAAAACTTTTCCAAAATTAACCACATATATTTCATATTTACCCCTACCCATAGTAGTATTTGAAATAGCAATATTAACATCAGGATTGGAAGATAATTTTAAATTGCTATCATCCGAAGATAAATAGTTACTCTGATTAGTTTTATTTCTAATTAAATACGATCCAGAAATAAGATTAAATTCATTTTCACGCAAAAATTCTTTTACTACTTTAGAGTCCAAACCCTTTTCCATATTTGTCTTTGACTTAGCAATGTACTTATAAAAAAGAGTGTTTTCATAATTATTAGCTAGAAAATTAACCGGTTTCATACCACAATAATCCGCATTATTAATTTTATTTGAAAATGTAATTATTCCATCCTGTAATATAGTTGATACATTTTCATTATTTTTATAAATCGATTCAAATCTACTAATATAATCATTATATATATTTTGGCAAGAAATCGCAATCAATCCAATAAGTATATATAATTTAAAATTTATACAATCCACATTGGTAAAATAGTCAAGAGTATAAATCATTAAAATGAACATAGCTGGAATTGAAGCTCTCATCCCAAAATCATTACCAGTGCCTATTCTAATAATTGGAATAACTATAAATGATATATTTATTATCCAAAAGACTGGATCTTTCTTAAATCGTTTAAAAATCAGCAAGGAATATCCTATTGCGTTAAAAAATATAAAAGTTAAATATTGTAAAATGTCTTTTATACTAAAATTAGTAATAGGAAAATAAAAGCCTATTCCTCCAATATTACTTGATCCATTTGCAGCTGTATTACACAAATAAAAAAAACCATAAATGATAAAAACAGAAATAATAGCACCGACATTAGAAATTGAAAATACTTGTTTAAACCAATTCTTGTAATCATTAGATCGAAATAATTGAAATAATCCATCTCCGGCAAGCAAAATAAAAAAGCCGATAAACGGAAAAGGTGCCGAAGCAAACACACACATGCCTAAAAATATATATGTACTAATCTTTTTATTTTGTAGAAATAAAGGGATGGCTATCCATGGAACTATCGATTGATTAGGAACCCACTGCAATAATGTATTATTAGAAGAAAACTCATAATTTTTGACAGCGTTTAACTCAAATAAATTTATAATACCATACCTTAAGCATTCCATTCCTTGCCATACTACAAAAAAAACCAAAATAGTAAATAGACTAATATATCTCTTCTGGTTACTACATACACACTTATATACTAATAAAGCAGACAGAATAATACCTATAGTTGTAAATAGCGCCAAACAAATATTGGCTATATTCCAGCCTAAAATTTTGCCAATTAAAGCTGCTGGTAAGAAAAAATTAAAGTAATATACCAATGCATTATTTGTTTCGGTATAAACTACTGGCCATGAAAAATTTATTAAATCTCTAAATAAGGCATTCCTCCAATGCCAATCAGCCTTTTGCGGCCAAAAACCTCCGATTCCAGATGTATATACCCAAATAAAAAGGCCTAAAACAAGAAAAATCAAAGGAACAATTTTTACTTGTATTTTTTCGTCTAATCTATAATTATCTTTAATATTTCTATAAAATGAATACAATAACAAAAATGTCGCAGGTATTCCTATAAATGGTTTAATCCACCCGCAAAGAAAGATAACTATAGGTAAAATCATATATAAATAAGCAAATATTACTAGTTTAATATAAGAAATTTTAATTTCATATTCACTAATTATTTTCATTGTTAATTTACCTAACCTTATACAATATCAATTGCTATACGCCTACTTCTTCATCTTAAGCAATTTTAAAAGTCTTTCTTTTTGTCCTAACATTAACGATTTATAAATTTCAGCTATATTTTCATCCAGATAACGCGAAACAAGTCTTAATGTACGTTCAAAATCTCCGGTACTATTAAGATCACCTTGTGCCCGTCTTAAATAATCATCAAAATAAACTGGCAATATTTTATTCAAAGCATATAAATGTGTTTGAATCTTACACAATTGTAAGCAATCAATTAATCTTTGATTTTTAGTTTTGCAAATTGATTCATTCAAATAATTAAAAATATCAAAATGTACATATAACCTTTCATCATTTGCAGAAACATCTTGACCAGGTCTCGATAATCTATAGTAATATAAATACTCTGGTATAGAAATAATAGACTTTGCATAAGCAAAAGTCTCAACTTTAAAAGGCAAATCATCAAATCGCCTCAGTTTAGTGTAGAAGTGAATACTATTCTCCCTGAGAAAAGACGCTTTATATATTCCCCTCCATATAGCAACTCTACAATAAAATATAAGTTCATTAATTATATTTTTATCAGCTGTTCCTAAACAATAAGGCCATAAAATTGTATCCTCAGCTTGTCTCATATTTTGAGTATCTTCATAATATTCATTATAACCACAAAAGCTAATATCATAAGAACCTATCAAAGCAGCTCTCAATAATTTTTTAAACATGCTTTCGTCAATAAAATCATCTGGATCAACAAACCCAATATATCTTCCTTTAGCTTTCTCTAAACCTAGTTGCCTTGCTGAAGCACATCCACCATTTTGTTTGTCAATTATTTTAATTCTACTATCATTTTGGGCGTATTTTAAAATAATATCTCTGGATTTATCCGTAGATCCATCATTAACAAAAATATACTCTACATATATAGCTTTCCATTTTGTTATGCTTTCTAAGCATTGAAATAGGTATTTTTCAACATTATATACGGGAAAAATTACACTTAATTCTATATCTTCTTTGTGTCCATCCCAAATCATCATCTGAGGTTCCGCATTATATCTAATTGTTTTTATCTGAATATATGGAGAAAAATTTCTACAGTATTCCCATATTGTATATGCATTTAAATCTTTGCTTTCCAAATTTATTAAGATATAACTTGGATGCAAATCCAACAAAGAAAGCGACATCTTGTCAGATAATTGTTCTGCACAAAAAGCCCAATTATTCTCGGTAATAGCAAAATTTTCAGCCATAACTATTTGGACATCAAACAAATATCTCTCTTTATTGCTAATTGATTCTTTGAAAGCTTTTTGTACTTTAGTATATATAGTAAATGTGTTGCATACAATTATGATTTTGCTAACAACTGTATATTCATTGAAGTTTTTAAGGAACGAAATCCCATAATATGCATCAATATAATATACTACAGTTTTTATTTCCGAATGACTGTTTAAAAAACACATTATCTCATTCATTTCATCACCTATATTATTATCTAAAAGATTTTAAAATATATTTCCTAAATGTATAAATTAAAGTATAACTTATTCCATGGTCACATACGCATTGCAAGCCGCCTTTAATTAAGCTTTTTTTCTTTGTTTCATATTGATTCATTTCTCTTTGATTTTCTCTTTTAATGTAATCATCTAAAACCATATAATTAGATCCTATAAGATCTGAAATGAATTTAGAATCCTTATCCTTATTATAAGAAATATTATTTAAATAGTATTTAACATCATCACTATTCACTTTAATAAGAATCGTATGACATTCTTTTAAAAATGGAGTTATATATTCAGTGTTAACAACATTAATTCCCCAATCTAAAAATATAAGCAACAGTCTAATAATATAAGCTCTTTCAATCTGACTAAAATTACAGTCGTCTGCCATTTTGATTAAATTGTAGAAAATCGGAAACGTATCCATCCGTGTTTTTCCGTTACTTGTTGTAGTTTGTCCTCCATGGTTAATCCTATAAAAAAAACCAATTTCTGGTAAAGCCATACATGAATTTGCATAATGTAATAAATAAAAATGCCCTGGCACATCTTCCCATTTCAAGTCCTTAGGAAAAGAGAACTTAACACGTTTTAAAAATGACATTTTATATATTTTTCGACAAGCATTTACTTCCAATGCATATAGTTCTGGACTAATTTTAGCATTAGTGCTTCTATAAGTCAGTCCATAATTGTCATAAAAAATGCGATCAAATAACTCTTTATCTAACCAAGGATGAATCAAATTTGTATTAGTATCAAGAATCCAAGGCAAAGTAAATATAATCTCCGGATCTTCATCAGTCTTATTTATAAAATGTTCAAATTCTTCAACATACTTTATATTTAGCCAGTCATCACTATCAAGAAAAGTAACATATGGTGTATTAACCTTTAATAAGCCATTATTTCTTGCCTCGCCTTGGCCATGATTTTCCTGATAATAATATTCAATTTTATCACCATGCTGATTTTTATAGTATAGACAAATATTCTCCGTACTATCTGTTGAACCATCATTTACAATTATCAGTTTATAATTTTGCTTTGTCTGATTTATCACACTTTCTATACAACAAGCAATATATTTTTCTGCATTGTAAGCCGGAATAATTATAGTCAAAAGATTATCACTCATATTTTCACTCCTCTTTATATATACTATAAATTAGGCTTTCATAATATTAATATACTCATTGCAAACAGTCTTTGCATCTCCAATCATCTTTACAGTTCCTTTATCAAGCCAAAGAGCATGATCGCACACCTCTAAAACTGAATCCATTGAATGCGAGACATACAGCAAAGTAGTCCCATTGTCTCTCATATCCTTCATACGCTTTTCACATTTTTGTTGAAAAGCATAATCTCCAACAGATAATACCTCATCACATATTAATATATCTGGACGAACTACCGTAGCAATTGCAAAGCCCAATCTAGCAGCCATACCTGATGAATAGTTCTTTATTGGCATTTCCAAAAAATCATTTAATTCAGCAAAATCAACTATTTCATCAAAATGATCTATCATAAATTTTTTGCTATGGCCGAGAACAGCTCCATTTAGAAATATATTTTCGGTTGCAGTTAAGTCCCCATCAAAACCAGCTCCTAATTCTATTAAAGGAGCAATTGATCCATAAGTATTGATTGAACCTTTATAAGGCTTAAAAATACCACTTATTACTTTTAGAAGCGTAGATTTTCCTGAACCATTAGTGCCTATAATTCCCCATGATTCTCCTTTATTTACTCTAAAAGTAACATCCTTAAGCGCAAAAAACTCCTTAAACATCAGCTCATGTTTAATAAATTTCACAAAGTATTCTTTTAAATTATTAATTTGTTCTGAAGCTATATTAAATCTAACTGTAACATTATTTATATCAATAATACATTTATCCATAATCATCTCTTATATATATAATATAAAATTATCTTTATGCTTTATAAAAATATAACTACCTATAAATAAAGCTAAAGTCGAAGCAACTATCCCACCATATAATATAAACATCGTAGGAAATTGGTTGTTTAGCACAATTCCTCTAAATTGTTCAATATAAAAATATAGTGGATTTAAATGTTTAATAATCCATTGAATATTATCTGGCAATTGTTCAAGAGGATAAAAAATCGGAGTTACATACATCCACGCCGTGGTTAAGGCACCATATATATATTGAATATCTCTAAAAAAAACATTGGTAGCAGAAAGAAACAACCCTACTCCTAAAGAAAATAAGTAAAGTTGAACAAGAATTATTGGTATAAACAAATACTTAAGTGTAAATGTAACCTCACAAAATATAAAAACAATAAACATAGCGCCGAGAGAAAACAACAAATTCACACAACTACTCGTAACCTTTGAGAGAGTAAAAATATATTTAGGAACATATGTTTTCTTTAATAATGCCGCATTTCCTGTTATAGACCATATTGCTTGATTTGTAGATTCTGTAAAAAAATTAAAACAGCTTTGGCCTACAATTAAATAAACCGGATAATTTTCAATATTAAATCTAAACATGTTAGAAAAAACCAGCACCATAATTCCCATTATCATTAATGGATTTAAGATGCTCCATAAATATCCCAAAAAACTTCTCCTGTATTTTAATTTAATATCCCTGGTAACTAACTGTATTAATAAATCTCTATACTTAAAAAAGGCATTGATTCTATCTATCCATATCTTCATAAAAAACTTCCTTACTTGCCAAACTATGAATATACTCAAAGGCTATTCTATGTTTAAGTGGCAGTTTATTTTTTAATGGTAAACATCTATATTTGTACCATATATGATATAAAGTTTTTGCGATTATAAATTTCTCATTACAATTCTTAATTCCATAAAACTCTTTCCCTGCAACGAAGATAATTGACCATTTAAAAAGCTCGAATGCATTGTCCTCTAATATTTCTTTCCTTTCCCAATAATCCGCAATATACTGGATAGTTTTAACATGCCATTTATATTTTTCTATCAAATCTTTCCCAGTATTATGCATCAAGGAATCTTCCCTATACCATCTGTAATTATACAACTTTTCAGCGCTAGAAACTATTTTATCAGCAAAGGGGAATGCGCAGAATTGGAAAGCTGTATCTTCAGCAAATCTAATCTTATCTGGAAAAGCTATATCATTTTTAACCAATATATCTCTTCTATAACAATTTCTCCACGCAAAAGGATAAGCTCCATTTTCTTCAAGCAATACTCTGATAGAATCATTTTCAAATATCCCATCCCGCGTAGAAAGCTTCCACCATAACCATGGGGCTGCTGGCGGATACTCAGGAAATATATTAGCACCGAACATGATGATATCCGGATTATCATTTAGAATCATAGAATATAGTCTTTCACACGCAACTTCTACTAAATAATCATCTGCATCTACAAACAATATATATCTACCTTGAGACGCTTTAAGTCCTATATTCCTTGCAGAAGAACTTCCGCCATTTGGCTTACTAATCACTTTAATCCTATGATCTATATGACTATATGTATTTAATATGTCTAGAGTATTATCTGTACTTCCGTCATTAACACATATAATTTCTATATCTTCAATAGTCTGATTTATCAGGCTGTTTAAAGTGGTACTTATATAATCTGCAACATTATAGGCTGCTATAACGATAGAAAACTTAATTGACTTTTCCATAACCTTAATTACATTTGAAAATATTTAACCTTTTTGATTGTTAGTTTAATTGTATAAACAACGCCATGGTCCAAAATACATTTTATTCCGCCTTTAAGTTTTCTTGGAAAGATAGTCATTACCTTCACTACTTTATAGGTTTTTGAATTTAATATATCCTTTGTCTCTTTATCCAAGATAGTTCCATTTCCAGTCATTCGTTTTGTATGATATAAAACTGGATCTTCAATTATCTCCATCAACGTATCCCATTTATAATTTTCAAAATAAGCTCTGTCCAAGAATCCCTTTTTCATATCTTCTTTAAATTCTTCTGACATTCTTTCTATGAAAATATACTTATAGCGCTTTGATAAGCGCTCGTAATTCCACATATAACTATCAAACTTAATTCTATTTTTAATATATTCCATTACTGGATATTTCTCTGGATGTTTTTTTAAAAACTTTTCCATCTCTTCATATTCATCACAAACGCAAAAAACTTTACTTGGAGAATTAACAGATGATGCTTCGTTATCTTGCCTATAATGAACATAACCTTCCTTCAGTAATTGGACCCTCTCTGCCAATGTCCAAACTTTAAAATTAAAACTTGAATCCTGAAATGACGCACCCGGAGTTTCGTTAAACCTTATATTATTAGATATCAAAAAATTCCTTTTATAAATTGCCGACCATATACTGGGCTTAATATTAAAAAATTCTACCATTTCCATTTTTGCTTTGAAAAAAGTAGTAGGGCAAAATGTTTTTCTTGCAAGTACTTTTGATACTATTTCATATTTTTCATTTTTTTCTTTAGGTGTCGAATAATAAAAGAAAAAACTAGACTTTACTGCATCCAAATCATTGGATTTAGCAACATTATATAATGTTGCAAACATTTCTTTATCAACAAAATCATCTGATTCGATCAGACCAACATATTCTCCTACCGCAGCATCAAATCCAATATTCATTGAATTGCCATATCCGGTATTCGTTTTTGTTATTACTCTAATTCTATTATCCTTTTTAGCATATTCTTCTACAATTTTAGCCGACTTATCCGTAGAGCCATCATTAACACATATAATTTCAATTTCTTTTAATGTTTGATTTATTATACTATCCAAGCACTGCTTTAAGTATAATTCTGCATTATAGATAGGAACTACTATTGATACTTTGACGTTGCTTTGCATTTCCATACTCTTTTTCCTTAATATATTATGATCTGTTTTTATATCTCAGTATCTCCGCCGCCACCCCATAAAGCCCATATCGGCTCTTCCTAAGCAGTTCCACCGCCCGGTTTTGGTTTGCGGCATATATGGCAGGGTAGTCTCTGCAAAGGCCCTGATCGAAGGACTTAAGCCTTGACTTGGTCTCTTTGCTGCGGGGCATGCTGAGCAGTATCTTTATCTTGCCTGCCACTATGCGGGCAGTGACCTGCTCTATGTAGTGGAGCTTCTGCTGGCTGCAGACTATGCTGCCGCTTCGGCAGGCCTCGTGAAAGCTTAGCAGTGATGCCAGCACTCTGTCGTAGTTCTCGGCATTCTGTCTCATCTTGTCGGGGCTTACGCTCTGGCCCTGGCGGCCTATGCGGTACATATATACAAAGTCCTCTATGAAGGACACGGTCTGCACCCCGGGTATGGGATAGAGTATATACTCTGCATCCACATAGTAACAGTGTTCGTCTATGCGCTGTCCCTGCCTGAGCATGTCCTTAAGCAGCGCCGTCCTGATGGTCATGGAGTGCATCTTGATATAGAGCTTATGGGCTATGTCATCAAAGTCATATGCTCTGCCGTATTCCACTCCCTTGAAGGGCTCTTTGAACTCTGCCTTTCTTTGGAAGCTGTCCTTATGTCTGCTACCATCGTCGTAGGCCCAGTAAAATCCGCTGGCCACTATGTCCGTGCCCTGCTCCCTGAGTGCTCCGAGGAGCTTCAGATAGGGCTCCTCTTCCACCCAGTCGTCCGCATCCACCACCTTGAAGTAGCTGCCTCTGGCCTCCTCTATGCCCCTGTTTATGCCCGAGCCATGGCCTGCATTTTCCTTGTCTATGACTCTGACCGTATCAGGGAAGCGCTCCGCATACTCTATGGCTATGTCGTGAGTAGCGTCTGTGGAGCCGTCATTTATGACCAGTACCTCCGTGTCCTCGAGGGCACCTTCTAAACAAAGGGAACTCAGGTTGTCCCGAAGGTAGGCCTCTGCATTGTAGGCAGGCACCACCACTGTCAGGAGCTTATCCATGATATCCTGCTCCTTCCATGCGTTCCTTGCCCTGGGAGCTCTTCCTGGGTCCCCGCCCCGTGACAGGATCCTTCCTGCCAAACCGGCTCAGTATCTCGCTCTCCGTCAGGCCCCTGAGGGCCTGGGCCTCTCCTATGACATCGTCCTTCACTCCCTCCGAGCTCTCCTTGAGGAAGAGTATCTTGGGGGTCAGGAGCATGAGCTTCAGATCCAGCAAAAATGAATAGTTGAGTATATATGTCAGATCAAGCTTGAGCTTGTCATAGGCGGTGGTGTTGTATTTTCCGTAAAACTGGGCGTAGCCCGTAAGTCCTGCCTTGACCTTGAGCCTGAGGCCAAACTCAGGTATCTGCTCTTCTATCTCTCTGGCCAGCTCAGGCCTCTCAGGCCTGGGGCCGACTATGCTCATGTCGCCCTTGAGTATGTTAAAGAGCTGAGGGAGCTCATCCATGCGGCAGGCCCTGAGCACTCTGCCCACTCTGGTTATGCGGGGATCGTGATCCGATGCAAGCCTTGCACCGCTGAGCTTCTCCGCATCGGGCACCATGGTACGGAACTTGTATATGTCAAATGCCCTGCCGCCCTTTGTAAGTCTCTTCTGGCTGTATATGACAGGGCCCCGATCCTCCAGCTTGATGGCCAGTGCTATGATGATCAGGAAGGGCGATGCTATGATGAGGGCCAGTGCCGACAGCACTATATCGCACAGGCGCTTCACTATCTCCTGCTCCAGGCTCAGTCCGTCGTTTCTCGACAGGTAGAGAGGAGAGTCAAAGAGGTTGAGCTCCGTGGCGCTCCTTATGATGATGTCGCTTATCTTGGGAGCCATATAGACCCTCATGTCCATGCGGTAAAATGTCTTTATGAGCTCATTTCGCTGCTGGGAATCTATATCTCCCAGCACCACCGCATCGTAGTCCCTGGCGGTCTCGTATATCCGGTCAAGGCCTGCGGCTATGTCTATGGCCCCTGCCAGTATGTATTTATCGTCCCTGGAATTGATATTTTCCATGAGCTTGAAGGCGGGACGCTCTCCATATATGAGGAGCATGCGCCTGGGCGGCACGAATCTCTTGTAGAACCGCTCAAATATCAGGCACCATATGACTATGACCACTATGTCCGCAAGCTCCACTCCGAGCATATAGAGCACGTTGTGGAAGCGCTTGTCGATAAGTGCGATCTGCAGGTAGGTGATGACATTTACAAAGGTCACGGAAAAGCACTGGGAGTATATGAGGTTGCCACGTCTCAGGAAGCCCACCTTGAGGCCCCCGTACATCTGGTTGAAAAAGAGTATGAGGAGGGCATAAAGGGCCACCATGAGCCAGTTGCCCCTCCTCCAGAAGGGGAACTCCAGCATGGGGTTGACGTGTTCGTTCCATACCACCCAGTATATGCCGGTCTCCAGGGCTATGATGGTCACAGCCGCCAGGAGCTTTATGATCTTTTTCCACCGTTCCCGGTGCAGAGTGTCTGTCATGCTATATCTTCTATCCTTTGCGGAGCACCTTATTGTAAAATGCCTCCCGGGCCCCTGAGGGCACCAGGCTTACTCCGCCTCGTATGATGCTGTTCATCACAGCCTCAGGCAGGCTTATAAAGCCCGCTCTGTAAAATCTCTTCTGAAGTCTCAGGCAGTCCTCAGCATATGAGAGACCGCCTCTCCTTGCTATCATGCCATTGCCTATCCGGGCCTTGACCAATACCTCCGAAAGGTTGGCTGCCCTGCAGCCCTGCATGAGCATACGTACCCAGAGATCATAGTCCTCAAATAACCCTATGGGCTGATAGCTGCCTGCCGCTGTCACGCTGCTTTTTCTGAACATGACCGCCATATGGTTCATGGGATTGCGTGTTTTTGCAAATCGCACTATGGCATCATGGGTCTCAGGGAGCCTCCTGTAGTTTTCTATGTGCTCCGGATCCTCTTTAAACTCAGCTATGGTGCCGCTCAGCAGGCTGAGCTCAGGCTGTTCACTGTAGGCCTCAAGCTGTCTCTCGCAGCGGTCCGGCATGGATATGTCATCGCTGTCCATGCGGGCTATGAGCTCATGTCTGCAGGCCCTGACTCCCTCTCGGAGAGCTGCTGCCAGGCCCCGGTTTTCCGGAAGCCTTATGACTCTCAGTCTCTGCCCCCATACCTCCTGCTGCTCTGCTATGACCTGATCAAGCTCCTCTGTCAGCGGTCCGTCGCACATGAGCACGAAGTCGTCAGTGGGCATGGTCTGATGCAGCATGCTGTCCATGGCTGCCCTAAGGTAGGCAGGCAGTTCCTTTTGATAGACTGACATGAGGATGGAGTATGAGTTGTTTATTTCTTCGATCATAGACACCTTATCAATTGATCAAGTGATTGATCCTTCTCAGCTCGTCCTCATCCAGAGCTATCCTGGAGTATCCGTCTTTTTCCAGTTCTACTAAAACTTTGTCAAACAGTTCCTTGCATACATCTGGTCTTGAAGTAGTCTTCAGCTCATCGTCATAAGAAACTGTTTCTGTGCCAAAGGTCTTGTCACAGTCTATCCTTGTAGTATGTCGAAACGGATTTCTCTCTATATCCGGCGCCTCATCCCAGTAATGTCTCATAGTATTGTTTACCAGCATATAAGGCTTCAGACTTTGGCATTTTATATATTCATATGCCTTATAGTCTGTTTCTTTACAGATATACATATGAGTATACATCGCCAGCTTGCTGCTGATCCCGGGATATGGGATCTTCATCCTGATCACATCTCGTCTGTCAATCAATCAAAAGCCTCCCATCCTCATCTATCTCAACATAAACTGGGTTATGAAGCTCATCGTCACTGTTGCTTATGGCAAACAGTGTGTCCATCTGTTCTTCTGTCAGTCTGGCATAATCGTCTTGATGAAAGACAAAATAATGTCTGTCTGTACTGATGATCCTGGAATTTCTTATCTCTTCGATCGGATACATCTGATCAAGGACCTTGACCATATTGACATCATGGTCATTGAAATCCTTCTCATCAAGGGCGACCTGATACTCTCCTGCAAGTATCCTGTCCTTTTTGCAATTCCACAGATTAAAGCTGTGGGTCAGTTCGGAAAGTTCATTTTCAGTTGAAGTGCTGACTATAAAGGCACATTTCTCAGCTCGTTCATTATCGATCAGCTCAGGTGAACTTGCAAATGCTCTGTCTGCACTCTTGTCGAAAGCATTCCTCTCCTTTGTGTAATCTCCCCATACAGTACTGAATACAGGACCTCTTTCATAGCCCTTCAGATTGGAAAAGTCGCTTTTCTCCCCAGATACTTTTGAAAAGGCCTCATACAACAGTAAAAACTTCTGGAACTTAAGTGGTGTATCATATGCTTTTTGATGATTGTTTTTCAGCCATCCACTCAATCGGAGCTTCCTGCAATTAGAATGTATCATTGCTGTCCTCCTTTCCCTGATCTGGATCTTCCAGTGATTTTTCCTGATATTCAAACCTGTATATCTGAATTATTATACCATCTTATATATCCCTGGGCAAGGAAACTGCCTACGCCCTGCGCTTATGTCTCTTATAAAGCACACCGCCGCCCATAAGAAGCTTCAGGGGGAGCTCCATGTGGTAGATGGCGCTGTAAGCGCCCCTTGATGCCAGCAGCGCCCGAAGGAGGAGCTTTTCATCGGCTCTCAGATACCTTTCTGCTGATTTGCTGGCTCTGCCCTGGCATAGCTTCCTTATGTCCCTGAGCTCCGACTGTCTGCCCGTAAGCAGGGCGGTCTCCGCTCCCATGAGGAGCTGGGCCAAGCCCTCTGCCCGAAGCCTGTCTGCCGCCTCCCGGTCTGTCAGAAGCGGAAGCGTATGGTCTATGGCCTCTGCTGCTGCCACATAGTGATCTGTATCAGGGGCCTTGCTGAGGCCCTCCGAGCCAGTGTTGTATAGATAGAGTCTGTCCTTTCTGAGGCTTAGGCTGCCGGCCTTCGCTATCGCCTCTGCGTTGAATCTCAGATCCTCGCATATGTGCAGGCTCTCATCAAAGCATATGTCCTTGATGAGCTCTGCCCGGTAGAGCTTGTTCCACAGGCTCCATCCAAAGCCCTTATACTTATCCACAAGCCTGCGCTCTATGCTGGCCCTGTCGGTCAGGAGCTCTGGCTCCTGGCTCTGGCAGTGGTTTTGCCCGTGGCATGCACTGTTATGCTGCCCCTGCTGTCCAGAGGAGTTGAGCCTACCTGGTGCTGCGGTCATAGCCACAGCAGAACCAGCGGTCACCGGCATGGAAGCTGGGCTCTCTGCAGGCTCCTCAACTCCCTCAAAACCGCAGACCGCTATATCAGCGCCTGTGGACTCAAGGTCCGAAAGGAGCAGTTCATACATCCTTGGCAGGGCTACGTCGTCTCCGTCCATGAAGCCTATGTACTGGCCCCTGGCTACCTCCAGGCCCCGGTTACGGGCAGCCGCCGGGCCCTTGTTTAACTCCCTTATGGCCGTCACCCTGTCGTAGCTGTCCACCAGATCTCGACAGACCTCCCGGCTCCCGTCCGTGGATCCGTCATCCACCAGTATGAGCTCCATATCCCCATGGCTCTGGCTCAGTATGGACTCCGCAGCCCGCCTAAGGGTCCCTTCGCAGTTATAGACCGGCATGATCACGCTTATGAGGCCGCTGTCCTTGTGCGCATTGTCACTATATACGTTGTCATTATCTATATTGATCAATCTCTACCTCTGTTATATCCTGCTCTGCTCAAGAACCACATAAAGCCCTATGACTTACTTCTGATCTGTGTGCATCTGCCCTACAGCTGCATTTACCCATATACCCACAGGAACTTCCTGAGCTCCTCAAGGTATGTCTGCTGCTCTTTTCTGAAAAAGGCGCAAAGCTCGTCCGTATCTTCCGTCTTCTGGGCTCTGTTGAGCGCCATAGAATATTCTGCCTTGTCGCTGTCCCTTATGATGACCGGCACTATGCCCTGCCTGAGACATTCCTTAAAGAGCAGCATACGGCCCACTCTGCCATTGCCATCCTGGAAAGGATGGATATGTTCAAAGTCGGCATGAACTGCTGCCAGCTCCGAAAGAGTTATCTCAGCCCCGCTCTCATACGAGGCTATGAGCTCCCTCATGCGCTCTGGCACCTCATCGGGCCTCGCAGTATCTATGTCAGCGACCATGTTCTGTCTGGATTTATATTCCCCTATGGGATAGCCATTGGCCACATCCTCAAAGACTCCTGCCTTGAGCCGATAGTGATAGCTCTTTATGAGCTCCTCCGATAGAGGCTCCTTAAAGGTCCTGAGCATATGGTTGAACATGGCAAAATGCCCGGTCATCTCCTCTATGTCCTTGGCCCTGTAGACCTCCCCGGCCGAAGCCCTGACTGTGCCCGTATAAAACAGAGATGCGGTCTGATCAGGAGTCAGTGTGCTTCCCTCTATCCTGTTGGAGTTATAAGCCATGTCGGTCTGAGTCCTGGCATATATGCCGCTCCGGTCATCCCTTGCAAGCTCGATCCCAAGCCTTTCTCTAAGCTCAGCCACTATATCCCGCTGTTCAGCATCGTTCAGCTCATCTATGCTTTTTTCCAGTAAATGATTGATGTTCATCTCTTCTGTTTAGATGTACCTGAGGGCTTCTTGCTTCCAGCTTTGTCGCCCTGATCTCTGTCCTCTCTATGGCTCTCTCCCACGCATATGGAGAGGAGCAGTATCATCATGGGGGTCACCGTAGGTGCGCTGATGGCTATCATGGCTCCTGCCGTATAGCAGAGCACTCCGAAGCCGCAGGCCGCGGATATGGCGTTGGCCTCCCTTCCGAAGATGCCCCTCAGTGTAGCCGTGATCAGCCCGCCGTAGTAGCCTATGGTGCCTATGATGCCCACGCTGAACAGATGCTGCAGGAGCTCATTGTGAGGGGAGTCATAGGTCTCGTTGGTGGTCTCTATCATGGTGTAGTAGTCTCTCACGCTGGTATAGACCCCGTAGGTCTCGGGCCCGGCCCCGATCAGCTTCCGAAGCAGGAGAAATGCCAAAAAGTAGCTCAAGAGCAGCTTCCAGTTGTAGCCTCTGTTGGTGCCCCAGTAGTCACTGAATATGAAAATGTTGGCATAGGGGCCATATATCTCCGGATGCCCGCCTGTGTTGGCATCGTAAAACACCCATATGATGGCCGCAAGGCACAGTGCCCCGAAAGCTCCCCAGATATATCTGGGAGTCCTGCCCAGGCTCTCGGTCTCATAGTCTCCATAGGTATAGGTGGAGAGCTCCGACTTCTGTCTCCGCCTGTAGCCCGATATGCTCAGGAAATATGAAAATGCTGCCAGGCAGAGGCATATGATGGTCAGCTGCCCGCAGATGACATTTTGAGTGGTAGCTATGGACATGAGTATGCCGCTCAGGCTCTCGGGAGCCAGGTCGAAGGGATATTCTCCCGTCTCCCTGTAGACCGCCCAGTTGTAGTCATTTATATAAGTCCTGAGGAGTCCCGACAAAAACAGGGCTCCCGCAAAAAGGGTCAGCACCAGGAGGTAATCCCTCACTCCCCGCCTGTCCCTCCAGGCATAGAAGGGTAGCAGGTAGAGGAGCAGGCCTACGGCCAGGACAGCATTGTCCGAAAGGGCCATGATCTCAGCCATGAAGCTGAGGAACAGTGTCGCCCCATAAAGCACCTTACGTATGAGGCTCTGCCGATCGCTCACCGCCTCTGTCCCATCGCCTCTCTGCTCTGACAGGAACATGACTGCCGAAGCCCCCATATAGAGAGCCAACATGAGGGTCAGCGAGTTGATGTTGCCTATGCCGGAGGAAAAGCTGTAGAGGAAGTCCGGATCCCCTATGGCATCCCTCCACCCAAATATGTCAAAGCCCAGGTAGTCGGTTATGCCCCACAGGGACAGCAGTGCTCCGACCACAAGGAACAGGTCCATGTGCCTGCGCTTAGCCCTGTAGAACCTTGATATGAGCACGTAGAGCGCTCCATAAAACAGCCAGGTAAACAGGCCCTGATAGCGTCCGTACTGTCCCCAAAAGGCCTCGTAGGGGTACTCGGAGACTGCGGTGGAGACTATGCTCACCGCCATGAACACCAGGAAGAACTTGTCCGGGGTCCTGAGTGTCAGCCGGATGCCGCCAAAGCCCCTTTTGCCTGTGGCTTTTCCAGATGCCTTTTCTGACGCCTTGTCGGATGATCTGCCCGATGCCGTAAAGGCGCAGGCGAGCACCACTATGACCGACGCTCCCACCAGCATGGCGCAGCTCACCCAGAAGAGATAAAACTTGTCGTTGAGTATGCTGAAGTACTTGTCATGTACGAACAGGGGAAATGCCACCACAAAAAAGACCACATAGGCCTCCGTAAGCTTTCCTATGATGTTTTTCGCCTTGCTTTCCTTCATCTTATGCCCTGTCCTGCCCTCCTGAACTCTTTACCTATAAATACAGCAAAAGCCGTCGCCTCAGCGCCGGCATTGCTTTCCTTATGCATTTTCCTTTAATATACTGTGTTCTGCAGTATCATGTCCCGCTGCTCTTCCCAGCTCTCCTCGTAGCTTTCGTAGTCGGGATCCAGGGGTATCTCCTCTCCTGCGGGTATGTCAAGCTCCAGCAGGTACTCTCCCTCGGGAGCGCTGTCTCTCTTTACCGTGAGCTTGAGCTCAAAGCTGTCCCAGACATTGCCAAAGTCGGTCTGATCTCCGGGCTCGTACTCCACAGCCTGTACGGCCATGGCCGCCGAGGTCCTCCTGATGGCAGCTGCAGCAAAGTGCTCCGCATCCTCCTCCACGGCCTCATCAAGGCAGGTAGCCGTGATGGTCACTGTCTTTGGCTCGTTGGTGCCGTCCACCACGCAGTCCGTGATAAATACGTAGGGGCTTGCATCTCCGAAGGCCTCCATGACATCGTTGTGTACCTGTACGAAATCTATGTCTGCTCCGGCCCTTCCCTCCAGGTCAGGAGTTATGGCCACCGAGGTCCTCTCCTGGGGCACGCAGCCGGTCATGAGCGCCGCGGCACCGAGCACCGCTGCGGCTATGAGCATCTTTATGGTCTTAAGTCTGTACTTCATGTATATTTCATCCTTTGTATTTTTCTTTAGCTAAGAGATTATAGCATACTGCGCCGGAAAAATCGCTCCTTTTCACGGTTTTTTTAATGATTTGTAAGGATTTGGGCCTTTACATACTGCTGGTTTTTGCTCTTAACAGTTTTTGACGTCAACCGTATTCGCTCACAACCATTGACAACGGCTTTCTTTGCTCTTATAATTTTGTTTGTAAAGAGGCTACTGTGCAGACGGTCTAGCCCAAATAATCAGTTACGATAGGTAACCGTGTCATTGGGGAATGGCGGTTACCTTTTTCGTATATTGAAGATGATAGCTATGATGGTAAGCACCACCATGAGCATCTCATAATCACTTATACGAGCCTCATTTCATGTAACAGAAATTAAGGAAATCAATTACTTAAAATCAAAACTTAGTAACAAATCAAGGAACTGTTGTCAAGTTTTAAGGAAATAAATTTGTTAAACTCAAAATTAAGAAACAAATTAAGGAAATATTTTTCTTATTTAGCCATTTTAGGTAATCTATTTCAAAAATTAAGTAACATTTTAAGGAACTGTTGTTCCTTAATTTTGCCGGATTTACTTAATTTTCCATCCGGACGCAAAAGGACCACCGTTATCCTGCGGTGGTCCTCGTTATAGTGCATTCATATGTGGCCCTGAGGCCATTTGACATTTTCAGGAGTATCTCCTGCTCTGCAGCCTGGCTTAGTTTCCGTACTGCTCAAGGAACTCTCTGAATAGATCGTATATGTCTCCTTCTCCGGAGTCCTGAGAGCCGTCCTCGCTGTCGGAACCTGACTCAGGAGTCTCTGGTGACTCGGGCTCTTCGGCTCCACTCTCTTCGGGCACCTGTATGTCGCCGGGCTCAGGAAGCTTCTCGTTTCCGGAACCGTTCCTCTCGTCCAGTCCGTTGTCGGGGAGGCCCAGATCTGCGCCGCCCTCGGCTCCGGCATCATTGCCCGAACCGGACTTTGTGCCTGCCTTATGGTTGAGGGTGATCTCTGCGGTCTGCTCGGTCCATTCGCCGTCTATGAGTCTCTCGTAGGTGACGGAGACAGTCTCGCCTGCCGCATAGAACTTGATCACTGACTGAAGCTCGTCTCCGGAGCCTACGGCCTGGCCCTCGACTGAGGTTATGACATCGCTCTTTCTGAGTCCTGCCTCCTTTGCTGCGCTGGGGGTAAGCTCGGTGTCCTCGTAGCCCTCCATCTCCTCATTAGAGAAGCCGGTGATCATGGCTCCCTGAGGAAGGTTATACATCTGGGATGCTGAGTCGGATATGGTGCTTACGTATACGCCCAAGGCTCCCTGCTCCTCCTCGGGTATCTGCTCCTTGGACAGGTTTTGGATGACGGTCATGGCCTTGGATATGGGGATGGAGTAGCCCATGCCCTCTACGTTGGTGCCTGAGGCCTTGGCCTCATTTATGCCTATGACCTCTCCGTTCATGTTGAGCAACGCTCCGCCGGAGTTGCCGGGGTTGATAGCTGCGTCTACCTGTATGAGTCCTGAGTTAGTACCCTCATCGGTCTTGATCTCGCGGTCAAGAGCTGAGATGTAACCCACGGTCACTGACTGTCCGTAGCCCAGGGCATTGCCTATGGCTATGACGCCCTGTCCTACCTTCAGATCATCCTCCGTATAGAGCTTTGCCACCTTTATGGCATCCAGAGTCTCCTCGGGGATGTCTGCGATGGGCACTGATATGACTGCCACATCCATGGAAGCGTCCGTGCCGTTTATCTGTGCATCCACTGTGGTGCCGTCAACGAATGTCACGGACAGCTCATTTGAATCCTCTACCACGTGGTTATTTGTAACTATGAGCAGTGCGTTGTCAGTCTTCTGGATGATGATGCCTGAGCCTGAAGCGGGCACCTCATACTGATAAGCCTGGCCTCCGCCATAGAAATAATCAAATATGCTGGAGTAGCCTCTCTGGGTGATCAGCATGGTATTTGTGATGCTGACTACCGAAGGCATGGCATCCTCGACTATGTCAGACACGTCCAGGACCTCGGCAGCTGTCACATCCGCTGCTGCGCCTGTGTTCTCCCTTTCGGACTCCTCCTGACTGGTCTCAGCCTCTGTCTCGGGCTGGGTCTCCTCTATCTGCTGCTGAGGCTGGCTCTGGGCCACAAGTCCTGAGTTGGTAGCCGCCACGTTGAGCCCTACCATGACTCCGCCTGCTATCAGGCCAAAGACCAGCGCCGACGCTATGATCTGTATCCACCTTTTCATGTTCTTTCTTATCCTCCTCTGTGATAAGGCGGGGCGTCTCGGCGCACCCGCCAGTAGCTTTCATTTTTTGCTATGGCTCTGTTTTACCTTAGTAATATGTTTAATTTGTGTCCAAATTCACAAATTTCTGTGAAATATATTAATGTGCCCGGGGCGAGTTTGTCAATAATCGCTTGGATTTTAAAACAGAGCATGATATACTTTATATATTCTATCTATATATCAAATTTTGATTTGATTTCGATCTATATCATAATCATTTCGCAACTTCATCTAACTTGACAATCTTTTCAAAGCTTATTATACTTAGGATATCAATTAGGAAATGACTGCTGGGCGGTCACATTATCGGGTTCTAAGGCATAAGCTTTAGGACTCTTTTTATGATCAGGACCATTCAAAAGCACACGACCATATCCCAACAAATAGACCTTCTCAAGTCCCGTGGACTCCTTTTTGGATCCGAAGAGCTGGCAAGGACCGTTCTGTCCGATTATGGCTACTACAACATCATCAATGGCTATAAGGATCTTTATACTTATCGGGATCCAAGCGGATCAGAGCATTATAATACGGGTATAAGCTTTGAGCATATATACTCTTTATTCTGTATGGATCATGTTATAAGGAATCAGATCATGATCATCCTACTTGATCTTGAAGAAAGCCTGAAATCAATTACTGCAAATGTCATAGCTGAGCAGATCTCGACCGATCAGAATGAATATCTTAAGTTAGCGCATTATCAAAACAGGAGATCAACGCTATATCAGTTTTCCCTGCCTGCGATCATAGACATCCTTAAGAAAACCTGCTGTTCAAATAAAGATCCTATAAAGCATCATAGAGAAAAGTATGGAAATGTACCTCCTTGGGTGCTTTTTAAAAGTTTATATTTCAGTACTTTAGTTAATTTTATAAGGCTTCAAAAACCAGAGATAAAAAAAGATATAATACAAAAGCTTTATCCGCTATCGCCAGACCGTATAAATCGATATACCATAGAACTCTTTCTTGATTCCTTGTTTCTGTTTCTTGAATACAGGAATCTTTGCGCTCATGGAGGAAGAGTCTATAACCATGTATCTTCTGCGAAAATACGCATAACTGATGAAAGCAAGATCGAATTGTCATCCTGCTTGAAAAGCTGCAGCAAGTTAGATGCCTCTTATGGCCTCGGAAGACTGTGGGTCCTCTTTTCATTGTTCAGACGTACAGATCATGCTTTGAATCTGTCAGAAACAATACACAAAGAAATGGTAAGACACTGCAGTATCTTTCCGAATGACCGAGAGCTTTTGATTACTGCTTCCGGAGCATCTCCCATATATGAAAATATCTGAATCCCCTATATGGCCTAAAGACCCTCCACCCTCCAGACTGTTTTATATCTGAAGGATAAAGGGTCTTTCTGACATGTTTATATGATTCACATCCCGGGGCCTGTCACAGAGGATACTCCGCCCTCTATGCTTACGCCGCCTGTGCCGGGGCCGGCAGTTGAGCCGCCCGATGTGGAGCTGCCGGGGCCGCCTGAGTTGGAAGTGCCGGAGCTGCTGCCTCCGGAGCCTGAGCTGCTTCCGGGGCCGCCGGGTGCTGCCGTAGGAGTAGTGACTGCCTGGGTGGTCTGGGGCACGGTCACGGGCTCATCGGGTATGTCCGTGATGGTGCTGCCGCCCGAGCTGCTGCCTCCGGGTGACTGAGTGCTGCCTCCGGAGCTGCCCGTGGTATGGGCTACGGTAGTCTCCCTGTGAGAGGAGGTCGTGGTCTCGCCGGGGCCAGGGCCGTCATCCGTATTCATGATTGGACGCCCCGCCTCATCGGTCTCCACAGGCCTTGTGCTGTCTGAGGGTCTCGTGCTGTCGCCGGGCCTGGTCGTCGGCCTGGTGCTGTGGCCGGACTCTCTGGTGGGGCTCGTGCCTATGACATTGCCCTCATCGTCCACTATCTCTGATCCGGCATCTCCTTCTATCTCCTCCAGTATATCGGTAGGACGCTCAGGTCTGGTGCCGTAGGTCGCGCCCTCCCTGATCTCGTTGCCATCCTCGTCTGTGGGATAGATCACATCGCCGTTTTCGTCAGTAGGTATGACGAAGTCTCCATTTTCATCCGTAGGATATATGAGCCTTCCGTCCTCGTCCACTCCGAAGGTGTAGCCCTCCTCGGACTGCTCCCTCTCTGTGGGTGCTTCGGTGCCGTCTCCGCTCTCCTCTCCGTCGGCATCCTCTGCTGCAGAGGTCTTGGGCTTCTGGATGACGCCCTGATCCGTAGCCACGGACTCTATGGGCGTGCCCTCCTTATAGAGGTTGGAATCCTGCTTGATCTTCTCAGAGTATCTGAGCACCGCATCGGATACCTGATAGTCCTCGTCTCCGAACAGGAACTCGTGGAGCATCTTGACATTGGACTCCAGAGTAGTAGGTATGACGCAGGCTCCCTTATTGGGTATGCGGGCATCGCCTCTGGACCAGGGGAATCCGCCCGTGTCTGCTATCTTGTATCTGAGTATGCCCTGTGCCATGGACACCACGTCTCCCAGGGATATGTTCGTCTCCACCTTGGGGAAGCAGGTCAGCATGATGTAGTTGAGCACTGAGTAGTCCACGGTCTTGGCCTTTTCAAAGCAGGCCTTGATGATCTTTTTCTGTCTCTCGGTACGGGCAAAGTCGCTGTCCATGAGACGCAGCCTCGCGTAGGACACGGCCTGTATGCCGTCCAGATGCTGAGTGCCTGCGCTCTTTAGCTGGAAGGAGGCTATGCCTGTCTCCTTTACCGTCTCCGTGATATAGGCATTTATATAATAGAACTCAGCCCTGGATATCTCTATGTCGTCCACGCCGCCCAGCAGGTTTATGATCTCCGCTATGGTGGCCCAGTCAAAGGTGACATAGCTGGTGATGTTGAGGTCCAGGTTTTTATTGAGGGCAGCCAGTCCCTGCTCGGGCCCGCCCTGGGCATAGGCCTGATTGATCTTGTTGTACTGGTCCTTGGAGCTGATGTTGAGATAGGTGTCCCTGAACACCGACACCAGCTTTATGTCTCCCGTATCCTGGTTGATGCTGACGATCATGACCACATCCGAGTTTCGCTTGGATGCGTCCAGTCCAAATACCGCTATGTTCCAGTAGCCCTCCATCTCCTGCTTCTTTTCAAAGGAAATGTTGTCATTTTCAACTGCTGCCATGTCCACATCCGTACGTGCCATAAGGTTGAAGGTACGGAGCACATAGCCGTATGCAAATATAGCTGCCAGGGTGATGAGCTCCACCAGGGCACAGATGATGATCCGCTTTATGCGTGACTTTTTCTTTTTGTCCCGTTCGCTGCGCCTTTCCCTGCTCTCCAGCACGGAGCCGGGGGAGTTGAGCTCCCTAGGCCTGTGTCTGCGATCGCTGCTCCTGCCAAGCCCCCCTGAAAGGAGCTTGTCCTCCATGCCCTCGTCGCTCAGTATGTCCTCATCCTCAAGATGTCTGCGGCGCACATAGCTGGCATCCAGATCGAAGTTCTCCGCTTCGGAAGCCCGGTCGGAGTCCTGATCTGAAGGCTCGTCATCAAAGAGGGGCTCATCGTCAAAAAGCTCCTCCTCTATGTCCACATCATCAAAAAGATCTTCAGGCTCCTGAGGCACATGGCCTCCGGTCCTGCGTTTTTTATTTATATCTTCTTCCAAACTCATATGGCTTTTCCTGTCCTGTCCCGCAGGGCTCCGCCGCTGCAGGCTCAGTATGCGTTTTTGAATCCCTTGAATATGGTCATGAACAGTATCTTGAAGTCCAGTCCCATAGTCCAGTTTTCTATGTAATAGAGATCATGCTCTATACGCTTCTGTATGGATGTGTCTCCTCTGTAGCCGTTGACCTGGGCCCAGCCCGTGATACCGGGCCTGACCTGGTGCTTGATCATGTAGCGGGGGATTTCCTCCCTGAAGCGCTCCACGAACTGCGGACGCTCGGGACGGGGTCCTACCAGGCTCATGTCACCTCTCAGCACATTGAAGAACTGAGGCATCTCGTCTATGTTGGTATGCCTGATAAAATGTCCCACCGGCGTGACTCTCGGGTCTCCCCTGGTGGTCCAGCGTGTCCTCTCCTCCTCCGGCTGCTGCACGTACATGGAGCGGAACTTGTACATCTTGAAGGGCCTGTTGTGAAGTCCCACCCTCTCCTGTGAAAATATGACAGGACCAGGAGAGCTCAGCTTTATGGCCAGCGCCGTGATCAGCATGATGGGGCTGAACAGTATGATGGCAAACAGGGCCCCCAGTATGTCCACAGCCCGCTTTGCAAAGGCGTTGACCGGCTCCGTAAGCGGCACGTGCCTTATGTTGATGACCGGCAGTCCCTCCATGTCCTCGGTATAGGGCACGGTGGGTATGACATTTTGATAATCGGGTATGAACTTGGTGTGTACTCCCGACTTCTCACAGATGTTGACCACAGGCTTGAGATACTCGTACTTGTTAAGGGGCAGGGTCACGGCTATCTCATCGAGGCTGTTGGCCGCCAGTATGCCCCGAAGCTCTGTCAGCTCTCCGAGCACCGGCACCTCGTCCACCATGCTGCCCTTTTCCAGGTCATCGTCCAGTATGCCAAATATATGATAGCCCCACTCGGGAGTCTGCCTTACCCTTTCTATGAAGCCCCTGGCCGCATCGCTGTAGCCTATGAGGAGTATGTGCTTCTGATTGAAGCCTCCGGCTCTGATCCTGTGAAGCACCGTGCGGAGCAGGTTCCGGAAAATGCTCTCCAGGACGATGTTTATGCCAAAGAAGGCTACGATCATCCTCGTGGAGAAGTTGACCAGATAGGGTCCCGTGATGGGCCTGTTCCTGCCTGCATACAGCACGAAGGTGAACAGCATGAGTCCCAGGATGTTTGCCTTGCATATGTTTGCAAACTCCGACCGTCTGGATCTGGTGCGCTTGGGGGCGTACAGATTGAAGGAGGCATAGAGTATAAGGTATACGGGCACTATCACGATGAGCGCCATGAAGTACACATGTATCGGAAGTGTACCCGGCGCTCCCGGACCACGATCCCGGCCTATCATCAGGTACCAGGCTGCCGCATAGGACAGGCAGATCACCAGTGCATCCAGCAGGACGTGCAGATAATTGAATTTTGTCTGATTGCTTTTTATCATCTATCTGTCAAAAGCGCATACCTCGACACATACTTTGGACTATTATACATGAGTGAAAATGTTAATGCTATTGAAACTTTATTAAAATTTTAGGAAAAAATGGCTAATTACAGGCAAAATGGCCCCGTTTCCGGGGCCAGACTGCAGATCTATAGTGCTTTCTTCATTTATATGGCCCGGTCTCAGCCGCCACGCCTGCGCTTCTCCGCAAGGACGGTCCTGAGCTGTTTTTCCACATCGAGCTCAAGCTCATAGGGCTCTCCGGGCTTTTCCTTCGTAAGGTCCCTGAGGGCAAAGTTGGCCTTCCTGAGGGTCAGGTTGGGGTTGTAATAGGGGTCTCCCTTCCTGAGTATGTCAGGCCATCGGCTGGCAAATATGGCTATCTCCCCATTGAAGCGCATGACCTTCTCCGGAGTGTCCTCCAGGCCCCTCGACTTGGATTCATAATGATAAAATACCGCGTAGGGGTCATATACGACCCGAAGCCCCAGCCTCCTAACCTTCATGCAGAGATCTATATCGTTAAAGGCCACGGCATAGTCCTCGCAGAGCCCTCCTACGGCCTCGTAGGTCTCCTTTCGTATGAGCAGGCAGGCTGCGGTCACTGCGGAAAGATCCTGCAGGGACATCATGCGGTGCATGTAGGTATTTTCCTTTTCATGGCTGCCCACGAAGGCAGCTCCGGCTATGCCGCCAAGCCCTACTATGACACCCGCATGCTGGATGGTATCGTCGGGATAGCAGAGCCTTGCTCCGACTATGCCTATCTCCCTCCGCATGGCGTAGCTCAGCATCTCCCATATGGAATCGGGCTCTCGAAGCTCCACGTCGTTGTTGAGTAGCAGCAGATACTGGCCCCTTGCAAAGCCCGCTCCGAAGTTGTTGATGGCGGAGTAGTTGAACTCCCGCTCCCAGCGCACGACCCTGACCGGCAGGCCGCCTATCTCCCCGGCCCGCTCAAGCTCCTCATAGTATGCCCAGGTCTCCGGAGCCTCCGAGTTGTTTTCTATGACTATGAACTCTATATGGCGGTAGGTAGAGCGCTCAGCTATGGAGCCCATGCAGGTCCTGAGGTCATCTATGTGATCCTTGTTCGGTATGAGCACCGAGATCAGGGGACCCTCCTCCGGCATGGGGAAGCGGCACTGATAGTAGCCGTAGGTCACGCCCTTGTCCACGCTCTCCGGCACCGGCAGCATCTCCGCACCGGATGCTGACGACACCGTGGCCGAAGGGGCAGTGGCCGGCTGGACAGTGGCTGAAGCAGCTGCTGTCCTGGCTGCCAGGCGCTCATAGTGGGCCTTTATGGCCCTGGCTCCCGCCTCGAAGGCATAGAGCTTGGCCCTGGGATCAGAGGCAGTGGAGCCTCTGTGATAGCGCCAATGATAGCATACCTTCGGTATATGTATGATGCACTCCGAGGTGAAGCGGCCCGATAAAAGCTCTATCGCTGTCCCGATGCTGCAGCCGCAGGCCTCCGAGACCTCCTCTGCGCTCACCCCTCCTGCAGTCAGTTTGGCTGCGCCCGCACCGGAGCCGTCCTCCGGCATCCTGACTGCGTCTGTGTCAGGAGACATGGCGTCTCTTTCCGCCAGCAGGGCCCTGTAGCTCCTCAGCAGCTCCCGCTCGGGAGCCTCAGCCTCCTCGGTACAGCGCAGGAAGAAGTCATAGTCCTGTGCCCCGTCAAACTCAGGCCTGAAGCCTCCGACCTTCTCAAGGAGATCTCTCCTTATGACGCTCAGGTGACATATGTAGTTTACGCAGAGCAGGAGCTCCGGGTCATAGTCCGGCTTGAAATGTGGCTCAAACAAGGCCTTGCCGTCAAAGTCCGCCTTGTCCTCATCCGTATAGAAGAAAAGTCCCTCCGGGTGCTCCGATATGGCCCTGGCCACCTCATAGAGAGCATAGGGCGGAAGCTCATCATCATGATCACAAAGGGCTATGTAGTCGCCATGGGCCTCTGAAAGGCCGGCATTTGTATTGCCGGCTATGCCTCTGTTGCCTCCAAGCCCCAGGTAGCGGAAGCGGCTGTCCTTTGCAGCGTACTCCTCCGTCACCTCCCTGACGCTCTCATCGCCCTCTGAGCCGTCCGAGACTATGACCTCGAAGCAGCCATAGGTCTGAGCCCTCAGGGAATCAAAGAGCATGCGAAGGTATCTGGCCGGTGTGTTGTAGGCAGGTATGACTATGCTTACGAGAGGCTGAGTCCTTCCTTCTCCCAGGGAAAAGCCGTCTCCATATGAAAATCTCAGCCTGCCGGACTCCTCTCTCTGCCTTGCAAGCTCCTGGGCATCCGGTGAGGTCAGCCTCTCCCACTGAGGGTAGTCGTAGTCCTCTCCCTGGTCCTTGAGCTTGTTACGGGCCTTTATGACAAAGGCCTTCATGCCATTTTCCTTAAGGAACTGAAGGGCATTGTCCAGCTTTTCCGGGGTCATGAGGCTGCGGAGCCTCGCCATGCCGGTCTTGTGGGCACTGTTTCGTCTCTCAAGTATGTCTCCATTTATATGCACACGCCTCCGGGCCCTGCCGTCCGTCAGGCAGAGCCAGGCCTCATCGCTCCGGTCAAAGGCGGCCTTGATGGTAAAGCCGCACATGAGGGGAGCGCCGTAGCGCTTCGTGACATCGGCCCTCTCCCTTTTGACTGCCTTGGCGGGAAGCTTGCTCCCGTCAGCGTGCTTAAGCTCGTATCTTATGTCTGATGCTCCGAAGGCCCAGCCGTCTATGACCAGCTCTCCGCCCCGGAGACTCATGGAATCTATCCTGTATCTCATCGTTTCGTCCTGTATAGCAGCATGCAGATCAATATTCCGCAGATCAGGCCTCCCACATGGGCGGCCACGTCAACTCCTCCATCCACGGCTCCCAGGTAGATGCTGAGAGCTATGCAGACCATGAGCCGTCTGGCTGACATGCCTGAAAATGCAGTCCCACCCCGGCGTATGACCATCCAGAGCAGCATGCCCATGACTCCGAACACCGCTCCGCTGGCTCCTGCGGATACGACGTATCGTCCGAGCCTGAGGTTATATATGGTGGAGATGGCATTGGCCCCTATGCCGGAAAGAAGGTAGGCCACGAGGTAGGGCAGATGCCCCAGCTCCCGCTCCACCACATCGCCCAGTGCAAACAGCACCAGCATGTTGTTGACCAGATGGGCTATGCCAAAGTGCATGAAGCAGGCCGCAAGGAGCCTCCAGTACTGATGCTCATATACTATCAGCGGCTCATAGCAGGCTCCGTAGCGGAGCATCATGGTCATGTCGTACTCCGTGCGTCCCTGGCTGGTCAGAAAGAAGAACCAGAGCACATTGGCCCCTATGAGCGCCGTATTTACATATGTCTTTTTGGGATCTATATCGTTCATGCCCATCACAGCTTCCTGCGGAGGAAGTCCTCCACATAGGAAAATGTATCCCCGATCATGCGCAGCTCTATGCGGATGTAGCTTAAGAGGTTCCGAAGCTCAAATCTCCGTCTCCTGCAGCTTCCAAGTCCGGTGATCCCCTCGGAAAGCCCTCGAAGGTAGTCCCTTCCAAAGCCCTTCCTTATGAAAAATACCTGCTTTATGGCAGTGCCGACGAGGAGTCCCGGAAGGTTCAGGATCAGCATGAGGAGCGGCATGTTTTTGTAGCTCAGCCAGATGTTGTTCCTGGCAGCCAGCCTGACCTTGAAAGAGTTGTACTTTGAGCCTGAGGTGCCGCTGCCCACATGGTATATGCGGGCCTCGGGGACATAGAGTATGTCAAGGCCCTCTATGCGGGCCCGAAAGCTGAGATCCAGGTCCTCCAGATAGGCAAAATGCTCCGTATCGAAATACTCCCGGCAGCGGTAGCTCTCTCCATCCCTGCCCTCGTAGCTTTGCTCTCCCTTTATGGCTATGCGTGAAAGCAGGTCCCGGCGATATAAGGATGCACCTGCGCAGGCGGAAAAGACCTGAGTCCTCCGCTGAAACTTCGGGCTCTCCACTGACTGGCCGACTCCCCGCTGGAAGGCCCAGCCAAGGAGGTTGTAGCCGTCTCCCGCATCGTCCAGGAGCTCCCTATGATAGAGCTGTATCATGCGCGGAGACGCGGCAAAGAGCCTGCCTCTTCTGTCCTCATCAAAGGCCCTTACAAGCTCTTCTATGAAGTCCGGCTCAGGCTCAGTGTCATTGTTTAGGAGCAGGACCAGCTCCGTATCCGCTGCCTCTATACCTATGTTTACAGCCCCCGCAAAGCCCGTATTTTCCTTAAGGAGTATAGCCCTAAGCTCAGGGCGGGCCTTTATCCACTCCACTGAGCCGTCCGTGGAGCCGTTATCCACTATAAGTACACAAAAGTCCGTGTATGTCTGCGCACTGAGCGCAGACATGCACGGTTCCATAAATCTGAGTCCGTTATAATTTGGTATTATGACGGTGACTCTGCTCATTTTTACTTTACGATATCTGCCTTGAAGCTCTTTCCGGGGATCTCGGGAGCGTCGATATCGAAGATATCAAGTATGGTCTTGGCTATGTCGCAGAAGCCGACTCTGGTGCCAAGGCCTGCTCCCTCCTTAAGAGCCTTGCCGTAGGCCACGAAGGGGATGTACTCCCTGGTGTGGTCGGTACCGGTAAATCCGGGGTCGCAGCCATGGTCTGCAGTGACCATGATGATATCGTCGTCATTCATCTGCTTCTCAAACTCTCCGAGCCACTTGTCGAACTCGGTGATGGCATTTGCATAGCCATCTATGTCTCTGCGGTGTCCATAGATCATGTCGGTCTCCACCAAGTTCACGAAGCAGAGTCCCTCAAAGTCCACGGGAAGGAGAGCTGAGGTCTTTTCCATGCCGTCTGCATTTGACACGGTGGGTGTGGTGTACTCGCAGTCATCCACGCCCTTGCCTGCAAATATATCCTTTATCTTGCCTATGCCTATGGATGCCTTGCCGGCCTTCTGAAGCTCGTCCAGCATGGTATCTCTGGGAGGCATGAGAGAGAAGTCATGACGCTCTGCAGTCCTCTTGAAGTCTGCGGCACAGGTGCCCTCGAAGGGCCTTGCTATGACTCTGCCCACTCCATGGTCGCCTACCAGCATTTCCCTGGCTATATGGCAGTAGCGATAGAGCTCATCCAGAGGCACTATGCTCTTATTTGCAGCTATCTGAAACACTGAATCGGCAGAGGTATAGACTATGAGAGCGCCTGTCTTAAGATGCTCCTCTCCGTAGTCCTTTATGACCTCAGTGCCTGAGTAGGGCAGGTTGCAGATGACCTTCCTGCCTGTACGCTTCTCAAATTCCTCTATGACTTCCTTGGGGAAGCCGTTGGGATAGGTGGGAAGGGGCTTCTCAGAGATGATGCCTGCTATCTCCCAGTGTCCCACGGTGGTATCCTTACCCATGGATATCTCCTGGAACCTGCCGTAAACACCCTCGGGCTCACCCACATAGTCATCCTTTGCGGGATCGGGCTCGAATCCGTCTATATGGAAAAGTCCCAGCTTCTCCATATTGGGACAATGGAACTTGTCGGACTCCCTGATGCTCTTAAGGGTGTTGGCTCCCACATCTCCGAACTTGTCCGCATCAGGCTCATAACCGCAGCCCATGCTGTCCAGCACTACCAGAAATACTCTCTTTATCTTTGACATTTTCACTGCTCCTTTTCCTTCTGTATGAGATCCTTGATGGCCTCTATGGCCACCCTGATGGCTCTGTCGGTATCATAGACCTGAGGGTCCTCAAGTCCCAGCTCTCGTCTGGTCTGGTTCGCTATGACCAGGAGCACCGAGCCTGCCCTTACGCCTCTGGCTGCAGCCACCGTAAAGAGGGCTGCCGACTCCATCTCGGAGCAGAGGGCTCCCATGTCGAGCCATGCATCCCATCTCTCCCTGAGCATGGCCGCCGCAGGCATGCTGTCCGGGCTGTGCTGACCGTAAAAGCTGTCCTTGCACTGTACCACGCCGGTATGGTTGCTGAACCCCAGTCTGTCTGCCGCATCCTTAAGGGCTCTGGTCACCTCAAAATCTGCCACTGCCGGCCACTCTATGGGAGCGTACTCCTTGGATGTGCCCTCGAAGCGTATGGCTCCGGTGGCTATGCAGACGTCTCCGCCCATGACCTCCTTCTTCATGCCTCCTGCTGTGCCTACCCTTATAAAGGTATCAGCTCCGCAGTGGATGAGCTCCTCCATGGCTATGGATGCTGAGGGGCCTCCTATGCCCGTAGACGTGACGCTGACAGGCACTCCGCAGAGCTTGCCCGTATAGGTCACATACTCCCTGTTCTGAGCCACAAATGCGGGCTCATCAAAATACTTCGCGATCTTTTCACATCTTCCGGGATCTCCGGGAAGTATGACGTAGCGTCCTACCTCTCCCTTTTTTACGTGGATGTGAAATTCGCCCTCGTCCTGCTTATAAGCTAATGCCATGATCGCACCTCCATAAATATGCTCCCCGGCCCTATACCCCAAAGATGCCGAGGATGAACTGTATGATAAGATTGTTCTGGTATATGAAGCTTAAAAACTCGCTTGCTTCCGTCTGGGAAAGTATGGCTGCGCTCAATGACCAGGTGGGCGTAAGGGCCGCTATGGCCATAGCCATCCATACATAGATGACGCCCTCCGCAAGGCCTATGGCTGCGCCCCCGAGCTGATTGAGTCCCGATACCACCGGCAGGGCCGTGATCAGGTCAAATACCTTTACGAGCAGCCGAAGTATCAGCCTGATCAGTATGAACAGTACCAGGAAGCAGATGATATTGAGCACCACCTCTCCCAGGGCCTGTGCGGCATTTTCCATGAGTCTGTCAACTCCTATGAGCTCATAGATCCCGCCCGGCTCCATGAGCTGTGAGCCCTCTATGAGGCTGTCCGACAATCCCTTTCCCAGGCTCTCGGTCAGTCCCGAAAGTATCCCCTCCTCGATGAGGAAGGCTCTGGTATGGGGAAGCACCAGATCCGCCAGTGCCAGGGCTATGAGTATGGAGGCCGCTGAGAGCAGCATGCGTATGAGCCCCCGGTAGTGTCCGTAGAGCGTCATGGCGGTCAGGAATATGACCACCACCAGAAAAACCTCTTTTCCTCTTATGCTATCAAGTATATCCATATCCTAAAGCCGCGGCCCGCCTATGTCTGGGCCTCCTGCAGCTCAATATATAAAATCCTCCTCCTTAAGTATCAGAAGTCCGTTCTTGTCGTACTTGGAGCTGAACATGCCCTTCAGCCTCTTGCCGATGGGAGGCTTCTCCGCCCTGTCGGCGGCCTCCTCTATGAGCCTGACTGCATTTGCCCTGGTAAGGGGTATGCTGTCCTCCTCCATGAGCTCTATACGCTCGTAAAGGGCCAGCATGCTCTTGCCGGTGATGCTGCAGTCTATCTCAGATGCGTACTGACAGCAGTACTGGGCAAAGTCGTCTATCTCCATCTCCTCATTTTTATCCCTGGGAGCATTGACCTTCAGGTTGCTGTGAAGCTCCACGTTCTGCTTCTTGCTGCCCCGCTTTGCAGGCTTTTCGGGCTCCTCCTCAGGATCGTCCTCAAAGGGCTCCTCATAATCATCCTCGTCGTCCTCATCATCATAGGACTCATCGTAGGGCTCGTCGGAGTCATCATAGTCATCTGCATCGTCCTCATCCAGATCTCCCTCGTCCTCGTACTCCTCGTCGAAGTCCGACACCAGGTCGCAGAGTCCGAAGATCTCCGGCTTCCTTGCCTCTATGCGGTCCAGTCCCTCGGGCACGTCTATGAGCACCACTATGGTGCCGCTCTCATCGGTCCTGAGTATCCTGTATATGCTGTCCAGCACTGCAGGGCTCAGGTCGCCCGCATGCTCGACTATGAAATCCTTGCCCTTTATGCGCTCCAGCACAGCATCGGTGAGGCCGCGCTGATTGAGCTTCTCTGCCGTGGTCTTGAGGGCAGCATTTTGTATGTTGAATTCCTTATGTATGGCCTTGAGCTCATCCCTGGCTATGTCAAATCCTGACTCTGCATCCTCAGCCTCTATGATCATGTGATGCTTCCTGACAGGCTCCGTAGGCAATGTCTCCACCTCCGGCTCTGCGGAAGGTGCGGGCTCTGCGGCAGGCGTGGGCTCTGTAGCAGGCGCAGGCTCTGCGGCAGGCTCAGCCTGGGGAGCTTCAACGGCCGCCGGAGACGCCTTAGGCGCTGTCGCTGTCTCTGCTGCCGCCTCAGCTGCTGTCTGGCTCTCAGCCTCCTTTGCTGCCGGAGCCTCTGCGGGAGCTTCGGCTGCCACCTTGTCTATCTTTACGGGAGTGCGCTCTGCGGCCGCTGCCTCAGCCTTTCTGTCAGCCTCCACCACAGGTGCTATGACCTCCTTGGGAAGTCCGGGTGCAGGAACAGGCTTCACGCTCTCCACGCTGATGCTCACTGCGGGACGTCCGGCAACTATGCCTGCCGCCTGCTTCATGGCATTTTTCCTGGCGGTCTCAGCGTCCATGCGGGCCGCCGATGCCGCTGTGGCTGCTGCCTTTCCGCCCTTCAGTATGAAGCTGCGTAGCTCTTTCACTCTGGACTCATCCAGGATGATGGTCCTTTCTTCCTCTGTATCGTGTATCTCAGCCTCCGGCTCCGCCGTAAGCTTCTCTACCTCCCTTGAAAGCTCCGCTGTCATATCAGCTGAAGGAGCCTGAGGCTCCTCCTGGGGCTCAAGGGGCTTATCAAGTCCGCAGGCCTTCAGGTACTGCTCAAAGGCCTCGTCTTCATTTTCATATCTGATGGCTGCCAGCTCATCGCTGATCTCCTCGGGCGCGGGAGCCTCAGGGGCCTCCGGCTTCTTCCTCTCATCTCCGAGGATCTGCTTCTGGGCAGCCGTAAGGTCGGTATACTTGGCCTTGAGCTTCATGGCCTTTTCCGAATATCTGCCTGCACCGAAAAGCAGGGCTATGCGGTCACAGACTGCTGCACATTCCCTTCCGTATCCGGCCTCGTCATATACCTTTGCCAGCTCATAGAGCCATCTCTCATCGGGATCAGTAGTCGTGTACTCCGAAAGCTCCGTGATCTGCTGATCCAGGGAGGCGCCTCCCTTTCTGAGTATCATATATGCAAGGATATGGGCTCCGGCGTCATCGGGAGCCACATCCACGAATTCATTGTAGTAGTCCTTGGCCTCCTCCAGGTCTCCGGCCTTTACTGAGAGCTCACAGAGCTTGTAAAGGAGACGCTTGCCTACGGGAGCACGCTCAAAGGCCATCAGGAGCTTGTCCCTGGCCTCGTCGTATTTGCCGTTTTCCTCATAGACCGATGAAGCGAGGGTCAGCAGGTTGATGTTGCGCACCCGGGACCAGTCTATGGCATCAGCTATCTTCATGGCAGTGCCATAGTCTCCCTCCTCGACTCTCTTTTTGATCTGATCTACCTTTATGTTGAATTCGTACTTGTCCATCACATCTCCGTCCTGCCGAGGAGCGCCCTCTCCAGGGTGACCTCGTCCGTGTTTTCTATATCGCCGCCCACCGGCACGCCTGAGGCGATGCGGGTGACCTTTATATCCAGGCCAAGGGTCCTGATGAGCTTCAGGATATACATGGCCGTGGTCTCTCCCTCAAGTGAGGCATTTGTGGCTATGATGACCTCGTCGCAGCCGGGCTGTCCATCCGGTCCCTGGAGCCTCTGCATGAGCTCCTTGAGCTTTATGTCGTTGGGGCCTATGCCCAGCATGGGGGATATGGCTCCGTGAAGCACATGGTAGACTCCCTCATAACGGCCCGTACGCTCATAGGCCGCCAGATCCCTGGGGTTTTCCACCACCATGATCTGTCTGTGGTCCCTCCTCTGGCTCTGGCATATGGGGCAGAGCTCCTCATCCGTAAGGGTGAAGCACTCCCTGCAGTAGTTGGCATGCTCCCTGGCATCCACCATGGCGTCCGCCATGCTGCGGACCTGCTCCTTCGGCATGTTTATGATGTGGAAGGCCAGCCTCTGTGCTGTCTTGGCTCCTATGCCCGGAAGACCCTGCAGTTCTTCTATAAGCCGGTTTATATGGCTTCCATAATAATCCATCAGATGCTCAGGCCTCCGAAGCCGCCAAGTCCTCCTGCCAGCTTGCCCATGATCTGTGCGTTTGCCTCATCAGCCTGTCTGAGGGCCTCATTTACCGCCGTAAGGACCAGATCCTCCAGGGTCTCCACATCATCGGGATCACAGGCATCGGGATCTATGGATACTGCGGTCACGGCCTTCTTTCCGCTGACGGTGACCTTTACCGCCCCGCCGCCGGACTGGGCTGTAAACTCCTTCTCCTCCAGCTCCTTCTGCTGCTCCTCCATCTGACGCTGCATGCGCTGCGCCTGCTTCATAAGATTATTCATGTTGCCGGGCATCATGCCGCCCGGAAATCCGCCTCTCTTTGCCATATCTATGCTCCTGAAAATGTTCTATACTGCGTTATTTTAAATAAGTTTGCGGGGTTTGTATACTTAAATTTTTATGTACTGTCTGCCGCTTCCTTCCCTATGGGCAGCCATACTGAGTCTCCCCACGCTTATCCCTCTATATCCACCGGGAAGTTTATCCGCGCCAACTCCTCGTCGGTTATGTGGTCCGCCTGGGCCTCGATCTCCCCTCGTCTTGCCACTCTGCCTCCGAAGCGGAGCTTCAGTCCCAGCTGCTCCTCACAAAGCTCCGAAAGCCTTGTGAGCCCATTCTCCTCCTTGTTTGTGGAGGCTATCTTGAAATTCATGCTGGACTTGAACACCACCACCGGCCTGCCGCCCTCCTCCTTGAGGATGGCATTTTCATATACGTATCTGTTGGTAGGCGAAAGCTGGGGCACGAGCATGCTCCAGTTGCGCCTGATGATGTCCAGCGGATCCCCGGATGAAGCCACGGGCTCAGGCCTCTGGGGCGCTGTGACTGGAGTCCGCATCTCTGCTGTAGTATCCCAGGGCACCGGATCAGGCCTTGTTGCCTGTGGCTCTGGTCTCCTTTCGGGCTCCGTATGGGCTTTAGTCGCCGTGGGCGCTGCAGCTGCTGCCGGCCTTGCGACAGCATCGCCCTCCGTGCAGAGGACTATGAGCTCCACCTCAAACAGGGTGCGCTTCTGGGGCGCAGTCCTCAGGCGGTTTGAAAGCTCCGCCAGCCTTTGCATGATATGTATCAGTCTGTACTTGTCAGCCAGGGCTGTATCCTCCCGGAACCTGGCAAGATCCTCATCGGAGGCATCCAGTATGTCCTCCGGGTCGTCAGCGCTCATGCACAGGAGCACGTTGCGCAGGTACCAGATGAGATCATTTACGAACTGGGCTATCTCCCGGCCTGCGGACACGGTCTCAGATACCTCTCTGAGGGCCCCCTCTATGTCGCCTCCGCATATGGCCCGGTAAAGCTCTGAAAATACCCGGATGTCCGCAGCTCCCAGTACCTCCAGGGCCGCATCATAGCTAAGCTCTCGCTCCCCTATAAAGGAAAAGCAGCGGTCCAGCAGGCTGAGGGCATCCCTCATGGAGCCATCGGCGCTCCTTGCTATATATCTGAGGGCCCGGTCCTCTGCCCGATGTCCCTCGGCAGAGCAAAGCTGTGACAGCCTTGCCTCTATGGTCTCTGTCTTTATCCTTTTAAAATCATAGCGCTGGCATCTGCTCAGTATGGTGGCAGGCACCTTCTGAGGATCAGTGGTGGCCAGTATGAATATGACATAGGCCGGCGGCTCCTCCAGGGTCTTTAAGAGCGCATTGAAAGCCGAGGTGCTAAGCATATGCACCTCGTCTATGATGTAGACCTTGAACCTGCCCTCCACAGGAGGGTACTCCACCTCTTCCTTTATCCTGCGGATGTCATCGACACTGTTGTTTGAGGCAGCATCGATCTCAAATACATTCATGGAGCCCTCGGAGGCTATGGCTCTGCAGACACTGCACTCGTTGCAGGGGCTTCCCCCATGCTCGGCAGCATGCTCACAGTTGACTGCCCTGGCAAAGATCTTTGCCAGAGTAGTCTTGCCCGTGCCACGGGTCCCACAGAAAAGATATGCATGTCCTATGCGGTCCGCCACTATCTGATTTTTAAGAGTCGTAACTATGGCCTCCTGTCCGCATACGTCCTCGAACACGGCAGGCCGCCATTTACGATACAATGCCTGATACGCCATGCAGCTATATACTCTTTAAAATGATGTCAGGCCCTGTCCTCAGTCTCCGAAGGATATACCTACGGCCTTGGCCTGCTTGATGATGTCTGACTTGGGATCGACGGTCTTGAGCTTGCCGGCTATGTCTGCCAGAGGCACGGTCGTGATCTTCTGCTTCGTGCGGGCCATCATGACTCCGAACTCTCCCCGCTTTATGCACATGGCTGCCTCTGCACCCAGTCTGGTGGAGAGCACTCTGTCATATGCGTTGGGCACGCCGCCCCTCTGGGTATGTCCGGGGACAGTGACACGCACCTCCGTACCCAGCGCCTCGCTGATCTGGTCAGCCAGCTCGTAGGATATCGAAGGATATACCTTGCCCTTTTCTCTCTTCTTCTTGAGCTCCTTCTTGCCAAGCTTGGCATCGGCCTTGGTGATGGCACCCTCTGCCACTGCCAGTATGGAGAAGCCCTTTCCTGACTTGTTCCTCTCCCTGATGGCGCTTATGACCTTCTTGGGATCATAGGGTATCTCGGGTATGAGGATGACGTCAGCGCCGCCTGCTATGCCGGCATTGAGGGTCAGCCAGCCTACCTTATGTCCCATGACCTCGACTATGAACACTCTGCCATGGGATGCGGCTGTGGTATGTATGTTGTCTATGGCCGCAGTGGCTATGTCCACTGCAGACTGGAAGCCGAAGGTGACCTCAGTGCCCCAGAGATCGTTGTCTATGGTCTTGGGAAGGCCTATGACATTGAGTCCCTCCTGGGAGAGCCTGTTGGCCGTCTTGAGAGAGCCGTTGCCACCAAGCACGCAAAGCGCGTTGAGACGCAGCTTCTTGTAGGTGTTTTTCATGGCCTCCACCTTGTTGAGACCATTTTCATCCGGCTCATCTATATATTTGAAGGGTGTGCGGCTGGTACCCAGCAGTGTACCGCCTCTCGTGAGGATGCCGGAAAAGTCCGAGGGCTGCATCTTACGGTAATCCCCGTATATAAGTCCCCGATAGCCATCCTCGAAGCCGATGATCTCGACCTCAGTATCATACATGGTATAGAGTGCCTTTGCTATGCCCCTCATGGTGGCATTGAGCGCCTGGCAGTCGCCGCCGCTGGTCAGAAAACCTACTCTCAACATAGTATCCCCCTTCTGCCTATATGGCTTCATGAAGCTGAGGGCCCAAGGCCCTTATCACATCCCTGTGAAAAACATTTTGATATTTTTAAGTTTATCATCAGGGGGGCTCTAATTCAAGTTCAATCTATGCCACGAAGCTCTACGCTCCCCACATAGGGGCGCACGAGCTCCGCATATTCAAGGAGCTCCTCCTTCGAGGGTGAGCC
Organism: uncultured Lachnospiraceae bacterium; assembly: GCA_944380315.1. GTDB lineage: Bacteria > Bacillota > Clostridia > Lachnospirales > Lachnospiraceae > Avilachnospira. The sequence goes on along the minus strand of CALWHG010000001.1, from coordinate 36,422 downwards.
AAAGCCCGCCTCCAGATCAAGCACCATGTCGCTCTCCTTGTAGCACTGAAGATAATATCTGCCGCAGCCCTCTATGAAGGGGCCCAGCTCCTCAAAGTCCTTCCTCACATGGATGCCGTCCACCACCGTGGTACGGAATTCATAAGGCAGAGAGCCGTTCCTCAGTATGTCCATGCTCTCCCTGACCCTTGAAAGTATGCGCTCAGAGGCCTCCTCCGGGAGCCCTGCCGCCTTCATGTAGCCTGAGGGCCCGCTCTTTATATCCATGGATACAAAGTCCACAAGTCCCTCCTCGATCATGGCCCTGAGGGTCGCCGGATCGGTGCCGTTTGTATCCAGCTTTATGTCAAGGCCCGTGGCCTCCTTTATGCATCTCGCAAAATCGGCAAGATCCCTCTGTAGCGTAGGCTCGCCTCCTGAGATGACCACTCCCTCAAGAAGCATTTTCCTTTTCTCCAGAAACGCAAAGATCTCCTCCTCGGAGTACTCTGAGGGAAGATCCTGATCAAGAAGCTCTGAATTGTGACAGAAGGGGCAGCGCAGGTTGCAGCCCCCTGTAAATATGGTACATGCCACATGTCCCGGATAATCCAGGAGGGTGGTCTTCATAAATCCGCATATCTTCATAATATAAATATACCTCTGTATCTCTTAAGCTGTCAGTATATCCGAGAGGTCCGAAAAGTCCTGGAGGGAAAGCCTCTCGCCTCTTATCCTCGTGTCAAGGCCGAGCTCCTGAAGGGCCGCCTCCAGCTCTGCCTTTGATGCTCCAAGGCTCACATCATTCGACACTGCATTGATCAGAGTCTTCCTTCTCTGGGAAAATGCTGCCCTTATGAGCCTGAACATATGATCCGGAGACCTTGGTGTCACGGCAGGCTCCGATCTCCTTCTGAGCTTTATGACCGCCGAGCTCACATCGGGCCTCGGCATGAAGCAGTTCGGCGGCACATTGGCTATGATCTCAGCCTCTGCATGATAGGCCACTGACAAGGTCAGCACTCCGTAGTCCTTGCCTCCGGGGGCGGCCTGCATACGCTCCGCCACCTCCTTCTGCACCATGACGGTGATGGACTCTATGTCCGCATCGCTCTCCAGCAGCTTCATGACTATGGGCGTAGTGATATAATAAGGAAGATTGGCCACCACCTTGAAGGGCCCGGGATACAGGTCGCGAAGCTCCGTGTCCATGATGTCAGCATTTATGACATCCACGTTGTCGTAGTCAGAAAGACTCTTCTCCAGGATGGGGATCAGCTCCCGGTCTATCTCCACCGCCCTGACATGGTGGGCCGCCTCGCAGAGCACCTGAGTAAGGGCCCCTATGCCGGGACCTATCTCAAGCACGTCGTCCTCCTTTGTGATGCCCGCTCCCTGAACTATGCGGTCAAGGACCCTGCCGTCTATGAGGAAGTTCTGGCCGAACTTCTTTTTGAAGGCGAACTGGTTCTGCTTTATAAGCTCTATGGTGTTTTTGGGGTCTGAAAGCTTTTTAGTCATAGGTCAAATGCTTCTGAATTTTATGGTAATAAAAAATCACGCACCCTGCGTCGAACGGCATAAGACATGCGTATCCCCCTTCAAGGACCTCTGCTAAGGCACTCCCACGGCACATAAGAGTCTTTGCTTAGTGCTGCTGCATTCCTGCCCTGACACGGTTCACAAATTCCTATTGCGCGGGACCCCGGCTTCAACGGCCCTGAAAGAGAACTGCCATGCGATATACTGCCCTCGGCAGGGTATCACCTCTGCTAAAGCGGATCTCAGATACAGGGCACCGCTATCTCCCCGGCTGCGTGAGATTTAATTGTATGATATATATGGGGAAATGTCAATGCTGCAGGAGCAAAGAGCCGGGTGCATGCCTGAGGGTGTCTGCTGCCTCAAAGAGGCGAAGGGCCCTCGGGCATGCGCCCGGCTCTATTTTATGATTTATAGGAGTGAAAAATGAAAAAGCTCAGTGTGCTCTTGAGGCGGTGTTGCCGTCGGTATGTACGCCGGTGATGGAAAATACCACCCACTCGGCCACGTTCGTGGCATGGTCTCCGATCCTCTCGAAGTACTTTGCGATCATAAGGAGATCAAGCAGGGCCTCTCCGCTGTCAGGATTCTTGCCTATCAGGTCTATGATCTCTCTCTTGACACCCATGAAGAGCTCATCCACATGGTCGTCGGCCTTTATGACTCCCTCAGCCAGCACCTGGTTGCGGTTTACGAAGGAATCCACGGCCATGGTCACCATCTTCATGGTGGCTGCTGCCATCTCCTGGATATTTACTGAGGAGCTGAAGTTCTTTACGTGGTCTGAGCTCAGGAAGGTGACTATGTCAGCTATGTCTGAGCACTGGTCGCCTATCCTTTCCAAGTCAGAGATCATCTTGAGTGCGGCGGAGATGACCCTGAGGTCTGTGGCCACGGGCTGCTGCTGAAGCAGGAGCTTCAGGCAGAGGCTCTCGATATCCTTCTCCATCTGATCTATCTCGCTCTCTGTCTGATGCACCTTCTCTATGATACGGGCCGTGATGTCCGAATCCGTGCCCTCAAAGGCATTTTCCTTTTTGCCCTGCATGGCGAGAGCCACCTGACTGATGGCATCCTCGCAGGTGGAGCCCATACGTATGAGCATCTCATTCAGCGTGCTGAGCTGTCTGTCGTATCTGTTTCTCATATCTTAAGCTACCCCCGATCAACCGAACCTTCCCGTGATATAATCCTCTGTCCTCTTGTCCTTGGGCATGGAGAATATCTGATCCGTATCGCCGTACTCAACCATCTCTCCCAGAAGGAAGAAGGCGGTCCTGTCGGAGATACGTACTGCCTGCTGCATGTTATGTGTAACTATGATGATAGTATACTTTTCCTTGAGCTCCAGTGCCAGGTCCTCTATCCTTGAGGTGGATATGGGATCCAGCGCCGAGGTGGGCTCATCCATAAGGAGTATATCCGGCTCTACCGCCAGGGCCCTTGCTATGCAGAGCCTCTGCTGCTGTCCTCCGGAAAGTCCCAGGGCCGACTTTTTGAGCCTGTCCTTGACCTCCTCCCAGATGCCTGCACCCTTGAGGGATCTCTCTATGATCTCATCGAGCTCAGCCTTCTTTGTGATGCCATGGGTACGGGGCCCATAGGCTATGTTGTCATAGATGCTCATGGGGAAGGGGTTTGGCTTCTGGAACACCATGCCTATCTGATGACGGAGCTCATTGACATCCGTCTGCGGATCATAGATCTCATTTCCCCTGTACTGGATGCTGCCAGTGATCTTGACTCCGGGTATCAGGTCGTTCATGCGATTGAGCGACTTCAGAAAGGTGGACTTTCCGCAGCCGGAGGGGCCGATCAGAGCGGTTATGGCATGCTCGGGGATGTCGAGCGTTATGTTCTTGAGTGCCTGGGACTGTCCGTACCACAGGCACATGTCCTTTACTGAAATTATACTGTTATTGTCCATATCTATTCCCTTGTGCTCCTGAAAATGTCAAGCCGTCCGGCTCATCCTCTCTTCTTCTTGAAATATGCTCCCACCATCCTGGCTGCCAGGTTTAGTATGAGTGCAAGTATGACCAGTATGGCTGCTATGCCGAAGGCCACCTCAAACTCACCCTGCTCCTTTGCGTACACGTAAAGGGCGACCGTAAGGGTGGCGCCGGCGCTGTGCAGGCCCTTCCAGAGCCCATTGACCGCATGTGCAAAGCCTGCGGTGAACAGGAGGGCTGCCGACTCACCGAGTATACGTCCGGTGGAAAGTATGCATCCGGTGATGATACCATCGATACAGTTGGGAAGCACCACTGTCCTTATGACTCTCCATTTTCCTGCTCCAAGGCCGAAGGCGCCCTCTCTGTAGCTCTGGGGCACGGTCTTGAGGCTCTCCTGGGCGGTACGCATGATGGTGGGCAGGTTCATGATGACCAGGGTCAGGGCTCCTGCAAGCAGTGAGGTCTGAAGACCGCAGAACTGGCAGAAGAACAGCATGCCCACGAGTCCGTATATAATGGAGGGTATGCCTGAAAGGGTCTCAGCCGCATACTCTATGATGCCTGCAAGCTTCTTGTTGGTGGCATACTCGGTCAGGTATACCGCAGCTCCTACTCCCAGGGGCAGGACTATGATCAGTGATGCCAGCACTATGTATACGGTGTTGAGTATGTCAGGCAGTATGCCTATATTTCCCGAAAGATAGCTGGGCGCCGTGGATACGAATCCCCAGGATAAGTTCGGCAGTCCTCTGAACAGCACATAGGCCAGTATGAACACCACCAGTCCGCAGGTGATCAGGGCGCAGAGCCACATCAGAAAGGACATGGTACCTATGTAAGCCTTCCTTTTGAAGGATAAGGGCTTTTTTATCTGATTTGTATTTGTAGAAGCATCCATAACGTCACTCCTTGTCATGCTTCATGAGGAAGTTGAGCAGCGCATTGATGAGCATGATGAAAAGGAAGAGCACCAATGCTATGGAAAACAGGGCCTGTCTCTGAAGTCCGGATGAATAGGACATCTCGCTGGCCACTGCAGTAGTCAGGAAGCGCACGCTCTGGAACAGGGAATCCGGCATGTTAGGCGCATTTCCCGATACCATCATGACCGCCATGGCCTCGCCTATGGCACGGCCTACGCCAAGGACCACAGCTGCTGCTATGCCGCTCTTTGCCGCCGGTACTGACACCCTGAAAAATGTCTCTGTCTCGGTGGCTCCGAGGGCCAGGGATGCCTCCTCGTATTCCTTGGGCACCGCCTCAAGTGCAGTGATGGATACATTTATGATGGAAGGGAGCGTCATGATGGCCAGTACTATGATGGCCGCCAGCAGGCTGGCTCCGTCAGGTATGTCAAACATCTTCCTAATGCCCGGCACCAGTATGAGCATGCCCACAAGGCCGTATACAACAGAGGGGATGCCTGCAAGGAGGCTGACTGACTCCTCTATGACCATCCTTACCCTGGGAGGTGCCACCTTGGCTGTAAATACTGCTGTCATGAATCCTACCGGCACGCCTATGACCATGGCGCCTGCAGTGCCGTATATACTGGTCAGTATGAAGGGAAGTATGCCGTACTTGGGCTCGGCTGCCGTAGATGCCCATTCATCGCCGAACAGGAAATCCACAAGGCCTATCTCCCTGATCGCCGGTATGCCTGCTATGATGAGGTATATGGTGATCAGCAGCACGCTGGCTATGGTCACCAGGCCAAGTATGAGGAAGATGAGCTGTACTATCGATTCTAAGTTTTTGTGCCTGTTCATGTTTTTCCTTTTATCCGTAACGATCGGCAGACTGCTGAGTCTGCCGATCTTCTTTTGCTGGGCTATATACATCTATTTTATCAGTGGATAGCCACTGCACCTGCCTGAGCTATGAGGTCTGCTACCTCTGCAGACATTGCATAGTCATAGAATGCCTGAGCCTGAGTTGAAAGTGCCTCGCCGTCCCTTGTCACCAGCACGAAGGGCCTCTGGATCTTGTAGCTTCCGTCCCTGACAGTATCCTCAGTGGGCTCTACTCCGTCGACCGTAAGAGTCTTTGTCTGGTCTGATACGGATGCAAGTGAAGCATATCCGATGGCAGCAGGGTTCTGGGAAACGGTGGTTATAACATCACCTGTGGAGGTGAGCTCCTGACGGTACTGGCAGAGATCCTCGGTGCCTGTGATGGACTCAAAGCCGTCTCTGGTGCCTGAGCCTGCCTCACGGCCTATGAGCACGATCTCCTCATCGTTGCCGCCTACCTCACTCCAGTTAGTGATCTCTCCGGTGTAGATCTGAGCTATCTGCTCAAGAGTAAGATCGGTAACAGGGTTCTCGTTGTTTACGATAATGGCGATACCGTCAAGCGCTACGGTCTCTCCCTTGAGTCCTGCCTCTGTCTCCTCATCCTTGAGGGCACGGCTGGAAAGTCCGATGTCGCAGCGTCCCTCCTGGACTGCTGTGATTCCTGAGCCTGAACCGGTGGGGTTGTATGTAAATGTCACATCGGGGTGAAGCTGCATGAAGGACTCACCAAGTATGCCTATGACTGACTCCATGGAAGTGGATCCGTCAGTTGCAACTGCTCCTGAGAGCTCCTCTGCTGCTGCCTCTGCCTCTGTGGCTGCCTCCTCGGTCTCTGCAGCCTCTGCTGCGGTGGTTGCTGCTTCGGTGGCCGCTGCAGTGGTCTCCTGCGCGCTGCTTCCGCAAGCAGTAAGCGCGCCCATGGCAAGTACTGCTGCCGCTACTATTGCTATAGATCTTTTCATAATAAAAATGCCTCCTATGATAATCATCTTTGATCGGGGACTGTGCCCGTCATTTCCTTTATCGATGGTTATCATAAAAGGCATTTGTAAAATGCTCATTGCGTTTAATGTAAAATCTTTGTAAAGAACAGCCTGCATCCGTTGTCCCAGGTGATGCGCTCGACCTCCTCGGGGCTCACGCCCTTTATCTGGGCTATCCTGTCCCTTACAGCCGGCAGATAGAGGGAGGAATTGCGCTCCCCTCTGTGAGGCGTAGGGGCCAGATATGGACAGTCCGTCTCCAGCAGTATGTGATCAAGAGGCACATGCTCCAGCACCTTGGTGAGCTTTCGCTGTCCCTCATAGGTGACCACTCCCCCAAAGCCCAGATAGTATCCCATGGACACATATTCCTTTGCGGCCTCACTGGCATAGGAGTAGCAGTGCATGACCACCCGCTCTATGCCCTCCTCTCTGGCCTTTCTCATGATGCTGAGGGTATCCTCTGAGGCGTTACGTGAATGTATGATGACCGGCAGCGCCAGCTCCTTTGCCAGCATGAGCTGTTCCCAGAACCAGTGCTTCTGAGTCTCCTTGTCCACCTTGTCCTCGTAGACCCCGAACCCATGATAATCCAGGCCGATCTCCCCTATGGCCACCACCTTTTCATGGGACGCCAGCTCCCGAAGCTCGTCTATCCAGCTCTCCTCCATGGCTCCGCAGTCATCCGGATGGACTCCTACTGCGGCATAGAAGTGATCGTACTGCTCAGAGAGACGGACACTGTTTCGCGAGCCCTCCAGGCGGGCGCCCACATTTACCACCCTTCCTATACCGTGCTCATGAAGAGAGGCTATGAGCTCATCCCTATCCTCGTCAAACTCCCTTGAATCATAATGTGCATGTGTGTCAAATATCATAAGCTGCTCCCAAATATGCTCATGCAGGTCCCATCACGGCACCTACCTGTTTGCAAAATACACCAGCGCATAAAAGGCCAGCATATGCGCAGGATAGAATATATAGAAAAAATATTTCATGGGGAAGGATCCCCGCTTGCCGTTGTAGAACCTGATGAGCACGAAGGACAGAGCCGATATGCAGTAGTAGCCAAGGCTCTCGGCCGCACTTACCACCGCTCCTGTGACGAGCTGTGCGTTGCGGTCATTGCGCAGCATATACATCAGGCATATGAGCACTACACCCACAGGCCCCAGGTCCGATCTCAGCAGGAAGGCCAACGCCGCCCCAAGTGCCATGATCAGCAGCCTGACAGGAAGGGGGTATCTGCGTGCCCTGCGTATGAAATAAAGGGCTGCCAGTGCTATGACATAGGTAAAGCAGACATTTTGATAGGACGGGTCAAACACCACATGTCTGGTAGCCAGGTCAAAGGGCACCTCCGATATGAATGCACACAGCAGCATCCTGATCATGTATCTGCGCTGATTTGAGGTATGTATGAAGCCCTCTGCCACAAGGTACGCAAATATGGGAAATGCCATCCGTCCCAGGAAGCGCAGCACCCTGGCCAGGGTGTACCATCTCTGTCCTAGCTCCGTAGCCAGGGCCAGGCTCCAGTACTCCGGATTGAGTCCGTATAGGACCCCGTTTTCTATGAGCATGAAGCCTATGCTGTCACAGAGCATAAGAAAACAGGCAATCATTTTTAACTGATTGCCTGAAAAACCGCGTAAGCGTCTTTTATTGAATTCAAGCTTTATAGTCCTTGCCATCTGTCCTCTCTTTTACCGGATACAGGGCCTCTCCTGAGGCTGTCTGCCAGGCTCTGTCCGGCCCGATGCGACTCAGCCTATCTCGTCTCCTCCGGATATGGACTCAGGCTTGTCGGGAGTCATGAGGGATATCTCTCCGTCCTCGGACTCTGCGCAGAGCAGCATGCCCTGGGACTCTATACCGGCTATCTTCCTGGGAGCCAGGTTGCAGATGACCATGACCTTCTTGCCCACCATGTCCTCAGGCTTGTACCACTTCTTGATGCCGGAAAGTATGGTGCGGGTCTCGGAGCCCAGCTTGACTGTCTCCTTAAGGAGCTTCTTTGAGTTGGGCACCTCCTCACAGGCTATGATCTCTCCCACACGAAGCTCCATCTTTGCAAAATCATCGAAGTCGATGACGGGCTTATGCTCTATGGCCTTCTCTTCCTTCTCCTCTGCCGCCTCAGCCTCAGCTTCCTTAGACTTAAGGGCCTCGGGTATGAGTGACTCAGCAAACTGGAGCACCTGCTCCACGTCCTTCCTGGCAAAAAGCATCTCGGGCTTCTCAGCCACCCTGTTGCCGTTGGGATAAAGACCAAAGGTATCCATGTCCTCCCAGTTGCGCTTGTCAGTATTGAGCTCTGTGAGTATCCTCTGAGAGGTCTCGGGCATGAAGCTTGCAAGGAGGGATGCTCCTATGGTTATGCCCTCGGTCAGATTGTAGAGCACGGTCTTAAGGCGCTCCTGCTTAGCCTCGTCCTTGGCCAGTACCCAGGGCATAGTCTCATCTATGTACTTGTTGCATCTTCTGAAGATGTTGAAGGTCTCGGTGATGGCATCGGCTACCCTGAGAGCATCCATCTTCTCGTCCACCTTCCTTGCACAGTCAAGGATGTAGTCCGCGAGCTCGTCATCTACCGGCTCCTCCACATCGTTGTTTTCAACGATGCCACCGAAGTACTTGTTCGTCATGCTTATGGTCCTGGAGACCAGGTTTCCGAGGATGTTTGCAAGGTCGGAGTTGTATCTCTCGGTCATAAGCTCCCAGCTTATGCTGCCATCATTTTCAAAGGGCATCTCATGAAGCACGAAATACCTGACCGCATCCACACCGAACTCCTTTACAAGGTCATCGGCATAAAGCACATTGCCCTTGGACTTTGACATCTTGCCGTCTGCCAGGAGCAGCCAGGGATGTCCGAATACCTGCTTCGGAAGGGGCTGATCCAGGGACATAAGGAATATGGGCCAGTATATGGTATGGAAGCGGATGATGTCCTTGCCTACCAGATGAAGATCCGCAGGCCAGTACTTTTTGTACATGTCATCGCCGCTGTCAGTATCGGGATCATAGCCCACTCCAGTGATATAGTTTGTAAGGGCATCGAGCCATACATATACCACATGTCCGGGAGCGAAGTCCACAGGTATGCCCCACTTAAAGGAGCTCCTGGACACGCAAAGGTCCTGAAGTCCGGGAAGCAGGAAGTTGTTCATCATCTCGTTTTTACGGGATACGGGCTGTATGAACTCGGGATGTGTATTGATATGGTCTATGAGCCTCTGGGCATACTTGCTCATACGGAAGAAGTAAGCCTCCTCGCTGGCCTTCTGTACGGGCCTTCCGCAATCAGGGCAGCATCCGTCCTTGAGCTGTGACTCTGTCCAGAAGGACTCACAGGGAGTGCAGTACCAGCCCTCATACTTGCCCTTATAGATATCTCCCTTGTCATACATCTTCTTGAACATCTTCTGGACCTTCTTTACATGGTCCTCGTCCGTAGTACGTATGAACTTGTCATAGGAGGTGTCCATCAGATCCCAGATGCGCTTGATCTCTGCTGCGACCCTGTCTACGAAGGCCTGGGGCTCGAGCCCCTCTGCTGCAGCCTTCTCCTCGATCTTCTGTCCATGCTCATCGGTACCGGTCTGGAAGCGGACATCGTAGCCCTGCTCCCTCCTGTACCTGGCTATGGCATCAGCCAGCACTATCTCGTAGGTATTGCCTATATGAGGCTTGCCTGAGGTATAGGCTATGGCCGTGGTTATATAATATGGTCTGTCCTTATGTGCATTGTCTCTCATGTTCCATACTCTCCCTTTAAAGCACAATAACCGCAAATTTTGCGGTTATTGTATCATAATATCGTGATATTTTCCAGTTACTTCACTGTAGCATAGTCATCATTGAAGCTCATGGGGCCATAGGTCTCGCCGCCGACCACTATGGTCAGGCTGTCCAGGCCAAGATTCTCTATAAAGGTATTTGCCACGCAGGTAAGTATCTGCTCCTCGGAAGCAGAGTCATAGCCTGCCTTGAGCTCGTTGAGCTCGAGCCTGGCCTCGCCGCCCTCATTTGAAAATGCCACTATCTCGGTGCCTGCCTCCAGGATATCGTCCTGGGTCATGACCTCCACAAGGCTGTCTACCTCACAGACATCCACATACTCAAAGAGCTGATATATGCCATAGTTTGCTGCCGCATAAAGGCACACCATGGTGCCCTCCTCAGGCGCACCTATGACCTGCTTATCCTCGGGATAGTTGGGGTTCATGGTGGTGGGCTGAGTCGCCATGACTCCGGGGCCTCCGTCCACTCCCGTAGGTGCATCGGCAGGTATGGAATAGGTGGAATCCGTAGAGGATATGATGCCTGATGCCTCTGTGGTCTGGGAAAGGATGTCTCCCACCACTGCCGCTGAGGGCTCGGTCATATCCGCAGCCGCCTCTGTCTCCGATGAGGAGCCGCAGGCTGAAAATGCCAGCGCTGCCATACATATGGTCATAAGTACAAATATATCTTTTATCTTCTTCACTTTAAAACAGCCTCCAAAATGTTCTTCAGGGCATAACACGCCCTCAAAGTTACCTACTGATTATATCAAAAAAATATTTTTTATCCATAGACATAATTCTCAAAAACCTTACGAAATTCTTAGGAATGCCTATAAAACTCCTAAAATCATATGATGGATATGCGGAGCTTTTTGCCCATGGCTGCAGCTAAAGCACAGAGAGTATCAAGCCGGGGGACTGCATTACCATTTTCAATACGGCTGATATTTGACTGCCTTATCCCGCTTTTTTCTGCCAGCTCCGACTGTGTCATATTGCAGGCTATCCTTGCCTTTATAAGCTCCTCCTGTATCTGATACTCCAGCTCCTGAGCCTCCCATTCCTTCCTGAAATCAGTGTCTCTAAGGTTTTTTTCAAGACTTTTCCTGTAATCGTTCATTTATCTTCCTCCTGATATATCTTTCACGGCGATCTTTGGCAAGTTCGATCTCCCTTTTGGGGGTTTTCCTAGTCTTTTTTGTAAATCCATTTGTCAGGACTGCTTTATTTCCATCAAAAAAGAAATACAATATCCTTTCGATATCATTTCCCTGTATCGTCCTCAGCTCAAATATCCCGTCCTTCAAAGGTTTTGAATACGGTTCTCTCAAAAATCTGCCAAATTTCTCCAGAAAGCCTATGGTACGAAGCACCTTGACTCTCATCTTTATATCGAGAGCATCCAAAAATGGGTCTATAGCATTTGTTCCATCTTCAAACTTATAATATTCTATCTCCATTCTTATTCCTTTTAAGGAATATTGTAATGTAATGCTTTACCTTTTTCAAGCATCTTACAAAACTTTTCCTTCCTATCCTTTCAAAAGTGGGGAAATATCGTGATAAACAAGATAATTTCAGAATTTTAAGAAACTTATGCATATACGCTATCATAAGGCAGAGGAAAAGTAAAGCCAAATTTATCTCAGCTTTGCTTTCCTCTCACGCCAGTCAGGCATATATGCGGACAGGGCGGCCTTGAAGCCCTGGCCATGATCATGAAACCTTATATGCAGAAGCTCATGTAGCAGGATATAGTCCAGGCATTCATCCGGAAAATACACCAGATCCAGGTTTATGCGTATGTCCCCGGTCCTGACAGTACAGGAGCCCCAACGGGTCTTCATGGAGCGTATGCTGATCCTGCCAGGATGAAGTCCTGTCAAGGTCTCAAGTCCCGGCAGTCTCAAGGCTATCCGCTCCTTTAATATAGAGGAAAGCTCACTGTCCCTAAGGCTGTCGTCATTTTCAAGTCTTTCGCCTCCGGGCAGGAAGATGCAGCTCTTCCTCTGTTCTCTTGCCTCAGCCTGCTCCCGTACTCTGGCCTGACTCTTCCTGATCCAGTCAATGCGCTCAGTGATGAACTGCCTTATGGCAGCATCGGTGGTCCGATAGGGTGCAGTCACGAGCACGGAACCCTCCGGGGGCCTGACATATATATGAAGGTTTTTTATGCGCTTCCTTTTTATATCTATACTTATGTCGTCTATGATCATAATAGATATCATACCAGCACTTGACATCATGAAGCAAGGTTATATAATAAAGAGGTCAAACAACAGAAAAAGTCTTCAGGGCAGGGTGAGATTCCCGATCGGCGGTAAAGTCCGCGAGCTTAGGCATGATCCGGTGTGACTCCGGGACCGACAGTATAGTCTGGATGGAAGAAGAGATATACGTTTATTTCACGTGTATTACACCCGAAGACCTTTTCGGGTGTATTTTATTTCGGAGGTAAACGCATATGAATCAGACAGAAGCTTCAAAGTCAACAAAGAGGATCGTGGTCACGGCCATGCTCTGCGCCATAGCCTATGTGGTCATGGTGGCTGTACATCTCAACATCGTGCCCGCAGCCCCCTTCCTCACCTATGATCCTAAGGACGTGATCATAACCATAGGCGGCTTCATCTACGGGCCCGCAGAGGTGCTGATCATCTCCTTCATAGTGGCCTTCCTCGAGATGATCACCGTCAGTGACACGGGCATCATAGGCTTTGTCATGCAGGTCATAGCCACTCTGTCATTTTCCGGAGTGGCCGCAGTCATATACAGGAGGATACATACCCATAAGGGCGGCCTGCTGGCCCTCGTCGCAGGGACCATATGCATGGCCATCATCATGGTGCTCTGGAACCTGCTGCTCTCGCCCATCTATCTGGGTACGGACAGAGCCACGGTAGTCGCCATGCTGGTGCCTGCCATCATCCCCTTCAACGTGCTGAAGGGCATCATAAATTCTGTCATAGTCCTGCTCATATATAAGCCTGTGGTCAATGGGCTCCGCAGGACGGGCTTTGTAATATAAGCCTTGACGGGATCATAAAATTATGATATTCATAAATCAAATAACGCTGTGAGGTGAAAGGATGTTAAATATTTCCTGCAGGTAAATCTTATATGGGTGGCTGAAGACAGTTCTGTTTTCCATGCCATCTTTGCGGGAAGGTTTGACATTTCAACGATTACAGGCAGATATACCGTACTTATCCACGGACTGCAGGGACTTTCCCGCAGTCCGTGTTTTTTGTGCCAAGGTCCCGGGCCAGTCAGGTCCGGTGCCGTAAAGGAGGTATGTGTATGTCCATGATAAAGGTCGAGGACCTGAGCTTTTCCTATCCGGGAAGCTATGATGATATCTTTGAAAATGTAAGCTTTACCATAGATACCGACTGGAGACTGGGCTTTGTAGGTCGCAACGGGAGGGGCAAGACCACCTTCCTGCGGCTCCTGATGGGTATGTATGACTACAGGGGCAGGATCATAAGCTCCGTAGACTTCGATTATTTTCCTTATCCGATAGATGACAGATCCCGCTATACAGAAGAGATCGTAAATGAGATATGCCCGGAGGCAGAGCAGTGGGAGATCTTGCGTGAGCTTTCCATGCTTCAGGTGTCTGACGATGTACTGTGGCGGCCCTTTGGGACGCTCTCAAACGGGGAGCAGACAAAGGTGATGCTGGCCGCTCTCTTTCTTAACGAGGGACATTTCCTACTGATAGATGAGCCTACCAATCATCTGGACACCCTGGGCAGAGAGCTGCTGGCCTCCTATCTCAGTAAAAAGAAGGGCTTCATACTTGTGTCCCATGACCGGCATTTCCTGGATGGATGCGTGGATCACATCCTGTCCATAAACCGCATGGACATAGAGGTCCAGGCAGGAAATTTCAGTACCTGGTTCAAGGGCTTCCAGAAACGGCAGGAGTCCGAGGCTGCGAGAGACAAGCGCCTCAGGGCCAACATATCAAGACTGAAGAGCTCCGCCCGCCGTACTGCCGACTGGTCTGATAAGGTAGAGGCCTCTAAGGTCGGAGCCGCCGATAAAGGCTATGTGGGTCACATGGCAGCAAAGATGATGAAGCGCGCAAAGTCCATAGAAAAGCGCCAGCAGAAGGCCATAGAGGAAAAGTCACGGCTGCTCCGCAACGTGGAGACCGCCGAGGAACTCAGTCTTTCGCCCCTGCAGTATCACAGCGACCGGCTGCTTTCCCTGTCCGGAGTGTCAGTCAGCTATGACGGAAGGACTGTCTGCGGCCCTGTGACATTTTCAGTGCACAGGGGAGACCGGCTGATACTGGAAGGCAAAAACGGCAGTGGAAAGAGCAGCCTGCTGAAGCTCATGACCGGGGCTCCCATAGAGCATACAGGGCAGCTGTCTCTGGGCTCCGGGCTCATCATATCCTATGTACCTCAGGATACCAGCTTCCTTAGGGGAAGTATATCAGAGCTTGAGCAGTCTCACGGCCTTGAGGCGCCACTTTTTCGGGCCATACTGCGGAAGCTGGGCTTTGAGCGGGTTATGTTTGAAAAGGATATGAGCGATTTTTCCGAAGGGCAGAAGAAAAAGGCTCTGCTGGCAAAGAGTCTGTGTGAAAGGGCCCACCTCTATATATGGGATGAGCCTCTCAACTTCATAGACATATACAGCCGCATGCAGATAGAGCAGCTTATCCTGGAGCACTGCCCCACCATGGTGCTGGTGGAGCATGACCTGGCCTTCCGGGAGCGTGTAGGCACCGGGACCGTGACTTTATAAGCTGTCGCGGCTTCGGCTTCAGACCGCTCGTCTTATTGAATATTTTTGGCATTTGTGCCGGTTTTGTTCAATAAGTTTTTAGTGTAAGACACTAAAAAGTTGGTTGAATCTTGGATTATTTACGGTAAGCGGCGCAAAACCTGTACCAATTAAAGTTCCAGGCTGTTGTCCTTCAGCAGAAAATCATATATGCTCATGGTAGTAACACCGTTTTCATCCCTGGTAACATTTACAGGATCCTTTACTATTATGATCTTTTTGAAAGAGTCCCTTACCTCAAGTAAGGGCCTTTTCTCCTGCTTTTTCTTATCTTCGTCCGGCAATGCAAATGCCGACTGGATATAATATCTCCTGCTTCCCAGATTTGCAACAAAATCTATCTCCAACTGTATCCTTTTAGCCTCTCCGCTCTCATCCTTACTACGTTTTTCCACGACTCCCACATCTACGGAAAAACCCCTGCTACGCAGTTCATTGTAAATGATGTTTTCCATCAGATGAGTCTCTTCCACCTGACGAAAACCAAGCCTGGCATTGCGAAGGCCTACATCTTCAAAATAGTATTTCATGGGAGTCCCTATGTACCGCCTTCCCTTTACGTTATAACGATTTGCCTTGTTTATGATAAAAGCGTCCTCCAGATATTCCACATACTGGCGTATGGTATTACCGCTTATATTTGACTTGAGCACAGTCCGAAAGGTGGCCTCTATCTTAGGTATATTTATAAGCGACCCTATAACTGACGCAAGGATATTTATCAGATCCTCTAATTCCTGAGTCTTTTCTACATGATTTCGCTCTATAATGTCTTTAAGATAAGTTTCATCAAAAAGCCTCGTCAGATAACTTGCCTTTTGCTCCTCTGTATTCATGGTAACGGAAAGCGGAAGTCCGCCATAGATCATATATTCTGACCATCCATGATACATATCCCCCTCATATACCTGCATAAATTCTTTAAAAGTAAGGGGATATACATGTATCTCATCTCCTCTGCCCCGAAATTCTGTGATCACGTCCTTTGACAGGAATCTTGAATTGCTTCCGGTAACATAAATGTCCACATTGTCTATATGCAAAAGAGAATTGAGCACTTCCTCAAACTCTTCCAGCATCTGTACTTCATCAAGGAGTATATAATACATGCTTTTATCTCTGATGCAGGCATCTATATATTCGAGCATGGCATCCGGATCTCTGTATCTCCTGTTCTTTCTTTGATCCAGTTCTATACTGATGATATGATCCTCTCCGACACCTGTACTCAATAAATAGTCACGAAATATATGAAAAAGAAGGTATGATTTGCCTGACCGTCTTATACCGGTCACCACCTTTATCAAATGATTATGCATACGATCTATCAGATCCTGAAGGTATTTTCCACGTTTGATCTCCATGCAACGATCTCCCTATTGAATATTTTTGACATTTTTGCCGGTTTTATTCAATCACATTATACCTTCACTTCAAAAGTCAGGCAATATCTTATTGAATACTTTTGGCTATTATGCCGGTTTTATTCAATTGGCTCGTGATGTCATATATAAAAATATAACTATATAAGTTTCTATAGTTTTCAAATTGACACCACATATGACATCACATTATAATTAAAGGACTAAAGGAAATGTCAAAATGGGATAAGCTTTTATGTAGGTTATATTCTTTATCACCTGATCTGCGTTTTGAAGAACTTCAAAAGATCCTTGAAGCTTATGGGTATACTATGACCGCTCCAAAAAGCGGAAGCGGCCATTATACCTTTAGAAAAAAGGGAAGGAATATCATTACTATTCCGAAGCATAAACCTATAAAGCGGGTTTATATTAATCTGGTCAGGGAAACCGTTGAAATGGAGGAAGGCATAGATGAAAACACTTGAAGAATATATGGCTCTTCCTTACAGGATGGAGCTTATAGAGGACAGGGAAGAAGGAGGATATACCATAAGCTTTCCTGAGCTTCCCGGCTGTCTTTCCTGTGGAGAAACTCTTGAGGATGCTTATGACAGCGCCATAGACGCCAAAAGGGAATGGCTCAAAGCCTCCCTTGATGAAGGAATAAATATACCAGAGCCTGCTAAAGAAACTGCCCTTTATGATGAAACTAACTTTTCAGGTCAGTTTAAGCTGCGCATGCCAAAAAGCCTTCATAAAGCTCTGATGGAACACTCCAAAAAAGAAGGAGTAAGTATGAATCAATATTGCGTATATCTTCTTTCGATGAATGACACCAAAAAATACGCATTATGATAATATCAGCTTTGACACATCCACCCAGGACTCATAGCCGGAGGTCTGCTCAAGTTCAGGGATGGTAAGCTCGATGGCAGAGTTTGCACTGCCTGCCGCAGGAAATACGGTCTCGAAGCGCTTAAGGGACTCATCAAGATAGACCTTCACTCCTTCCTTTATGGCAAAGGGACATACGCCGCCATGGGGATGCCCTACCAGCTCCACGAGCTGCTCTCCCGTCAGCATCTTGGCCTTGGTGTGGAAGGTATCCTTGAACTTGCGGTTGTCGACCTTTATGTCTCCTGCAAGGAGTATGAGTATTGGCGCTCCGTCCACCATGAAGGACATGGTCTTGGCTATCCTGCAGGGCTCCGTGCCTGCTGCTTTTGCCGCCAGCTCCACGGTCTCACTGGAAAGTTCGAATTCCAGTACCCGATCTGCCATGCCATACTGCTCAAAATATCGTCTTACTATCTCTACGGACATCTGTCTATCCTCCGCCTAACTATAGTAAGGTCTTAACTATTTTAAGTAAATTTCCAAACCCAATTTTGGTTTTCCCTCACACTATCAATCAATGATTCATATTTTCTATACTTCCATTTACAACGATCGATTCTATTACTACTTCTTTGCTCATTTTTATACTATCCTAATATTCCACATCCAGAAGTCAACAGTCTATATCATATCATTCATCTAAATTATCAAACAATACTCTAATGTAATCCCGTTTTCCATACAATACTCGATCTATATAGACATTTTTATCATCATGTCTGTAAAATATCATATAGCTCCCGGAAATCAAAAACCTATGATCTGTATCACATTCAGCAACCGATGAAAGCATCGCTCCCATATCTGGAAATTGCTCAAGAGACTGAACCTTATCAAAGATACGGTCAATAATGTCAATAGCTATTTCTGGCTCAAGTAATTCGTATTCTATATAATTTTTAATATCTTCCAGGTCTTTTAGTGCCTCCGGAGAGTATAAGAGCTTAAACTTCATAATTTTAGCTCCTAAAATGTGACTTTACTTCCTCTGCAGAAAGCCATCCTTTTTCTTCTCCAGATCGCCTGCCTCTAGAAAGCTCGTTCATAAGCTTAAGAGCTGCCATAGTCTTTTCATAATCCTGCATATCCATGATGGCATAACGCCCGCGGCCATTTTTAGTTAAAAAGACTGGTGATCCTATGGTTACATCATGAAGTACATCCGTATAATTTCTTAGATCAGATATCGGTTTAATATTAGGCATGATCATACCCCCCCCCTGTACTTGATTTAATATACATAGTATATACGATTCTGCTGTAAAAAACAACGGAAAACATTACAGCAATTATGATCTCCACCCTACTGCCTAAATCTATATTTTACTTGCTCAATATCACAAATTCATTCCCATTATCTACCGCGTATCTCTGTGCTTCTGAGCCATCATCCCCATATATTTTAACTTTAGATGGTATTGCGTCATCTCCTATATAAATCACTGAATCTGGAATTTCCATTGTCTCAATATTAAACTGCATGTAAAAGGCCTTTTCTCCTATTCCCTTGATTGTTTCCGGAATAACTATATTTTCATCCTTCAATATTACACTTCTTTGATTATCCGTTTTGTCTCTAGAAAATAGGCTATCTGCTATAACCGTTGTTCCTTCTGAAATATTCATGTTTACCTCTATCTCAGATAAATCTGAAACATACATAGAAACAGTACCTATATAAGCTATTCCATTTTTTTCGTTCTAAAAACTAATAAAAGAGATCAGTTAAGTTTATCCTTAGACCTTAAATTGTATAAAACCCCGTATCATGGGGATCTGTGGCTATCTCCTCTGCATCCATGTGCTCCACATCTATGTATAGATCACCTCTGTATATGGCTGCCATAACCGTCTCTATGGCCCTTACGGTGCCCTGCAGCTCCACCGTCATACTGCCATCCCATTCATTTTTGGCAAAGCCGGTCAGCCTGTGAGCCTCCGCGAGGCGCTTCACGAACCAGCGGAAACCAACTCCCTGAACCCTGCCATAGGCATGGAGTCTGTATCTTTTAATATCGTCCATAGTCTATGCTTCACCCAGCCCATGCCAGGCCCGGTATGCCTCTCTTTTGGGTATGCCCCGGTCGAGGGCGGCCTGCTTGATGGCTTCCTTTTCTGAGAGGCCTTTTTCCATAAGCGCCTCTATATGAGCAGGGATGTCCAGCTCAGTCAGCAGCATCGTGCCTGAGCCTTTCATCTCCTGTGCCCGCAGGGCCTCTGCGGCTTCCTCGGAAAGTCCCTCCAGGATGAGCACGTACTCCCCACGAGGGGACAGCTCCAGAGCCTCCTCAAGGGTGGTCCTTATGACCTCCTCATGCTTCTTTGTCATCTCCCGGCAAAGGCAGATCCGTCGATCGGCCCCCAGGGCCTCGCAGAGATCCCTGAGGGTGTCCTGCAGGTGATGGGGAGCCTCATAAAGTATCATGGTCGACCTTTCAAGGCGAAGGGCCTCGAGCTCCCGCTGGCGTTCCTTCTTCTGGCGCTTTGAGGGAAGAAAACCCACGAACAGGAAATGTCTTGAAGGAAATCCCGACAAGGTCAGGGCATTTATGGCTGCGCAGGCCCCGGGCACTCCAGTCACCTCTATGCCCTCTTCGGCACAGCGGCTCACCAGCACCTCTCCCGGGTCTGATATGCAGGGAGTCCCGGCATCTGTTATGATGGCTATGTCCTCCCCTGCCCTGAGCTTTCCGATCAGCTCCTCCGCCTTTTCATATTTGTTGTGCTCGTGATAGCTGGTCATGGGTGTCCTGATATCAAAATGGTTAAGGAGCTTTATGGAATTGCGGGTATCCTCAGCAGCGATAAGAGACGCTGATCTCAGCGTCTCTACTGCACGATAGCTCATGTCCCCCAGATTGCCTATGGGAGTGGCCACTATATAAAGCTTTCCGTATCCGTTTTCAGGCATGAAGACATTTACATCCTTCTTGATCTTTCGGTGGACTCTATGACTGCATCCATGAAGGCTCCGCGCACGGCACGCTCCTCCAGTATACGATTGCCCTGTATGGTCGTGCCTGCAGGGGAGGTGACCATGTCCTTGAGCACTCCCGGATGCCTGCCCGTAGACAGGGCCAGGCGTCCTGTGCCGGCCATGGCTGCTGCAGCAAATTTGTAGGCCATGTCCCTGGGCATGCCCTCTGCCACCGCTCCGTCCGCCATGCCCTCCATGGCCAGACAGAGCCAGGCTATGGAAGCGCCGCCTATCTGTCCGGCTATGTCTATGAGCCTTTCCGGCATGACCACCGTCTCTCCGAAGCTGCCTATGAGCTCCAGCGCCTCATCCACCAGCTCTTTATTTTCAGACTTTGCGGCCTCTGCTCCGAGGCTGACTGCCGTACAGCCCTCGCCCACCAGAGCGGGGGTATTTGGCATGATACGTATGAGCCTCAGGGGCCTTCCGAAGCCCTCCTCAAAAAATGAAAGGGGCTTGCCGGCAGCTATGGATATGACCACGGTATCATCGGAGACCACGTCCCTGATCTCGTCTATGACCTCCTGCATGAACTGGGGCTTTACGCAGAGGAACAGAAAGTCTCCGGCTCTGCGGGCAGCCTCCCGGTTGTCCTGGGTGATCTCCAGTCCGTAGCTCTCATGAAGCCTCTCCAGCTTCGGCATGGACGGATTTGAGGCTATCATATCCTCGCCTCTTATGAGTCCCTTGCCTGCTATGCCGCCTATGATGGCGGAGGCCATGTTGCCAGCGCCTATAAATCCTGCTTTCCTTCCATTTCTCATATCCACGCTTCCTTCTCCGGGCCCTGCTGCCCGGTATCAGCTTTTACTGCCTCAGTCTTTTACTCCAAACTTGTAGGTCGTAAGGAAATACTTGACCTCATCCGCAAAGATGACCGGCTGCTCCCACTCGGGCACATTTATGGCATTGGGATAGAACTGGGTCTCCAGTGCAAAGCCGCCCCACTTTTTATAATGAGCGCCTCCCTTGGCAGTAACGCTCTCATTCATGGAATTTGCCGTATAGAGCTGTATGCCCGGCATGCCGGTATATACCTCTATGTATCTTCCGCTCTCAGGATCCCTGGCAGTGCAGGCCAGCTTCATCCTGCCAAAGCGATGATCCAGGCAGAAGTTGTGATCATATCCGCCGCCTGCATTTTTGAGCTGCTTGTTCTGTACCTCTATGTCCCTGCCTATGAGCTTGGGGCTCCTGAAGTCAAAAGGAGTGTTACTTACGGGAAGGATCTTGCCCGTGGTCAATGCATCCTCATTTATCTCGCAGACTGAAGCCGCATCTATCCAAAGCTCCTGTCCGAGTATGTCTCCGCTGTCATGGCCTGCCAGGTTGAAATAAGGGTGGCAGGTGAAGTTGGCCAGTGTATCCTTGTCGCCTGCATGGAGCTTATACTCTATGATGAGATCATTGAAATCCGTAAGGGTATAGACTATCTCAATTGAAAGGCTTCCGGGGTAGCCCTGGTCGCCCTCGGGGCTCTCCAGTCTGAAGATGACGAAGTCGGCACCCTCTATGCTGCCCTCCCTTGCCTCAAAATGCCTTTTGCTCAGCACATCGGGGCCGCTGTGCAGATTGTTGTCTGCATTGTTCTTTGCCAGCTGATAGGTCTTTCCGTCCAGAGTGAATCTTCCCTCCGCTATGCGGTTGGCATTCCTGCCCACTATGGCGCCCATGGAGCCGGGATTTTCATAAAGAGTCTCCGGATCGTCATAGCCAAGCAGCACGTCCTTCATGACTCCGTCCTTGTCCGGAGCTATGAGACCTATCCATGTGGCTCCCAGATCAGACACCGTAGCGCAAAGGCCGTTTTTGTTGGTCATGTGGAAAAATGTCACCTCGATGCCATTTTTCGTCTTTCCTCTCAGTTCTTTTGTGACAGACATGTTACACCTCCATAAAAAAAGAAAAACTCAATACCCGTATATATCATATATCTCCCTGGTATACCGACCGGGAGCTTCATACACTATGATAGGCTTCTCGACACGGCACTCGGCCCTGCCGCCCTTTACCGCCTCTATGAGGACCATGTTGGCCTCCCTATCCGCATAGGGGTGGACAAATTTGAGACGCTTCGGTTCAAGGCCGGCCTCATGGAGCCTGAGCACTATCTCCGGAAGCCTCAGGGGCCTGTGAACCATATAAAAATGTCCCCCGCTCCGAAGGAGCCCTGCTGCTGCCTGACATACATCTGAAAGCTCGCAGTATATCTCATGCCTTGATATGGACTTGAGATCCCCGGGATTTACCAGTCCGCTGCCCTTTTTCATATATGGCGGATTTGAGGTGACCACGTCGACCCTGCCCGCAAGCTCCGGAAGCAGCTGCCTCCAGTCCTTCAGATCCCCTTCGACTATGCTTATGCTGTCCGTCAGGCCATTGAGCCTTACGCTGCGCCCGGCCATCTCCGCCACCTCGTGCTGGAGTTCAAGGCCGTAAAGCCTTTCGGCCCCCGTCTTGGCCTTCATAAGTATGGGGATGATGCCTGTGCCGGTACCCAGATCCACCAGGGTCGAGCCCTTTCCGGCCTCGGCAAAGCCGCTCAGCAGTACCGCATCCATACCAAAGCAGAAGCCCCCCGACTTCTGAATGATACCGTAGCCGTTACGCTGCAGATCGTCTATACGCTCTCCCTCAAGGAGAGGGACCTGTTCCCTGTAGCCATCCATATATCAGTCATTGACCTTCGATCTGCCGGAATCCTTCTTTGTAAGGCTGTCCAGCTCCCGAAGCTCCTTTTCCTCAGCAGCATCGGAGGCAGGCTTCCTCTGCTTGCCCTTTTTCCTGCTGCTCCTGACCTTGAGCTGAGATGCAGGATAATCCCTGATCTCCTTCTCATCGTGGGGGAGATCCACTACCACCCTTACCATCTGCTTGAGTATGCTGACGGAGCTGACCTCTCCGGAAAGTCCGTCGGGAGTCTCTACCCTGTCTCCAACATAGGGAAGGGTACGGTTGAGCTCCTCATAGACCTCCTCCTCATTTTTGAGGCAGCACATGAGCCTGCCGCATACTCCGGATATCTTGACCGGGTTGAGGGAAAGGTTCTGCTCCTTGGCCATCTTTATGGACACGGGGACAAAGTCGCTCAGATAGCTGCTGCAGCAGAGCGCCCTGCCGCATACACCCAGGCCTCCGAGTATCTTGGTCTCGTCCCTGACGCCTACCTGGCGAAGCTCTATCCTGGTCCTGAACACCGATGCCAGATCCTTCACCAGCTCACGGAAGTCGACCCTGCCGTCGGCAGTGAAGTAAAAGAGCACCTTGCTGTTGTCAAAGGTATATTCGCAGCCTATGAGCTTCATCTCAAGGCCATGCTTTTTGATCTTTTCCCGGCATATCTTAAAGGCTTCCTTCTGCTTTTCGTTATTTTCAGCCTCGTGCCTTTTGTCCTCCCCGGTGGCTATGCGGATGATCTCCTTGAGAGGCTTTACCAGCTTGTCGTCGGGGATCTCCCTTACATCGGTCACGACCTCTCCGTACTCCACTCCCCGGGCGGTCTCCACGATGACATGCATGCCCTTCCGGACATCCTTGTCCCCCACCGAAAAATCATATATCTTGCCTGCGTATCTGAAACGCACTCCTACGACTTTATTCATTGATTCTCCTTCATCCTGCAGAGCATGAGCTCGAAGCTGAGCTCCGGATTGACGTTGGCCTTAAGCCTGGTCCTGCAGGTCTCTATGGCATCCATGATGTCCTCTATGCCCTCATATGAGCAGACGGGGGCAAGTTCCATCATGGCCTTTCTTTCAGTTTTGAACAGCAGCCCGCCTATGTCCCTGGTGACCTTATACATCATAAGATCCCGGTACCAGAGCTGCATCAGGTCGAGCACATCACCGGTATCGCCGCATTCCGAGGCAAGCCTGCGGGCTGCATGAGCTATCCTTCCCGCATCCATGGTCCTCAGGCTCCTGCAGGTATCGGTCACGGCGGCATACATCTCCTTGAAGCCCTCCTCAGAGAGCAGGTCCTCAGCCCGGCCCACATTGCCGCGGGAAAATGCCACTGCCAGATCGAGGCTCATGTCCTCAGCATTCGGAAAATGTCTCTTGAGATACTCCTTGACCATGCTGTCAGTCCTGGGCTTCAGCTTCAGCCTTATGACCCTGGAAAGTATGGTCTCAAGGAGAGCCGCCTCGTCACAGCACAGCAGGAATATGGTCACATACTCCGGAGGCTCCTCCAGTACCTTGAGCAGGCTGTTCTGGGCCTGGGGATTCATGCGGTCCGCATCGGGAATGATATAGATCTTGCGGTCCCCCAGGAACGGTCTTATATCCACCGTGTCAACTATCTGCTGCCTTATCTCATCCACCTTTATGACCTCAGGCTTTTCTGCCCTGAGCCATATGACATCCGGATGATTGCCGCTCTCCACCTTTTTGCAGGAGGGGCATATGCCGCAGGCACCTCCATCCACCGGATGCTCACAGAAAAGCTCCTGACAAAAGGCCCTGGCAAATCGCTTCTTGCCCATGCCCCGATCTCCCGAAAGCATGTACGCATGAGATATGGAGCCGGTCCTTATGGCCCCGGAAAACTGCTCCTTGAGTATGTCATTGCCTATTATATCCTTAAAACCCTTCATGTTCCATATCTCCGGCTATCCTTTGGATGCACTCCTCCAGATCCTGGTTGTCATAGCGTCTTTCTATGCCTGCCTCCTGGAGCCTCTCCTCCGAAAAGTCCTCACAGTCCGCAAGGAACCTGCGGCAGACCTCATCATAGTGGGGCCGGGGCTCCAGCATCTCCCTTTTTATGGCCCGGAGCAGACGCTCCCCGTCCTCCACCTCTATGTAAATGTCTCTGACCCTGTCCCTTCCAAAATAGGAACACAGCTTTATGAAGGCCTCCGGTGTGGTCAGCATGAGTATGTCATGCCCCTCCGGGTCTATCTGTCCGTCATCGACCGTGGCATAGGTCCAGGGCCCCAGCATGGTCTGGTAGACCCGCTTTTCTATGAGCTTTCCCTGCTCCTCGTACAGCCGAAGTCTGTCCTCGTCCACAAAATGATAGGTGACTCCGTCCTTCTCGCCCTCTCTCATGGGCCTGGTGGAATACATGACGTAGGTCCGAAGGCCCGGAAAGCGTCGAAGGAGCTCCTTATATACGGTATCCTTCCCGGATGCCGATTTTCCCATGATGCAATATATCCTGCCCATACTCACTTCCTCAGCCCGGAGGCGCCGTCACAACGGCCGAGCCTGGACCTGACTGATCTCCGGGAGCCGTATGTCCGCCTGAGGGGCTTTGAGGGCCCACAAGTCCCACTCCGGGTCCCTGGCCTATGGTCTCCGTATCCTTGTCCATGGAGGGGGCTGAAACATTTTCCAGCTCCTCAGTACTCTGGGCAGCCGTAGTGCCTCCTATATCTATGACCTCTCCCTCATTGGGGTCGTCTCCGATCTCCATGGGCTCTACTGCCAGAGCCATGGGCACTGATGCCCTGATTCGAAGCGAAACGAAGCTTATCTCTCCATCAGCGACCGTCTTCCTGCATATGGCCTCATGGTCCTGGATGCCATAGAGCACAAGCTTGCCGTCTCCGCCTCCGTCATCTATGAGATAGTCCACATCTCCGTCCTTGGTGATCTTGAGTATGCGGCTCTTTCCCGAGGTATCCGTATATTCTGCCAGCATGGATCCGGAATCAAAGTCATAGTGAAGGTTTCCACAGCTTCCGTCAAACTCTGAGGATATGATCTCCTTCTTTCCCGTCTCATCGCTGGTCCTTACGACTCTGGATATAGGCGAGCCAAAGGCGTCATCGCCCTCTATGCTGTAGGTATAGCCGCCGGTGTTGACCGTGGACTTTTCCGCCACTGACAGTATCTCGCCGTCAGATGCCAGCTCATAGCGGAAGTTGCCGGCCTTGAACTCATCGCTTGCCTGGGCCACCGGCCTTCCATCTGCCGTGTAGAGATAGGCCTTGTCGCCTGAGCTTATGTCCAAGCTGAAATCCTCGACCTCTGAGAAATCAGGCACAGTGGTATCCTTGCCGGCCCTGTCCGTATGCCTCAGCACCCCGCCGCTCTGATAATAGACCATGCCATCGAGGACCTTATAGCCCTCCACGTCCTCGGCTATGAGATCCCTGACCTCGGCTCCCAGCTCCATACGGTAAAGGTTGCCGTTTGTATAGCTGTCCTCCGGCTCCTCCCGGTCCGTCAGAGGCAGGAAATATACATAATCCCCTTCTATCTGCATGCTGTAGGGGGAGGTGTACTGCCTGTTGCCCCCTCCAAGATCATAGGCCGTGTCGTCCGTGGTCCTCCGATACCTTATGAGATAGAAGCTGCCGCTCTTCTGCTCAGGATCCAGGAACACTCTCACCCGCCTGTCGCTGACCAGGCTGAAGCCCTCATCTGTATCGTCCTCATCCGAAGGGCGATAGCTGTCATCGTAAACTATGGAGGTCACCGCCCCATCCTCGGAAAAGCCAAAGCGCATGCCACCGTCTGTCATGTCCTCTGTGCAGACATAGCCCTCCTCATCGATATAGTAGAGCTCGTCTCCCTCAGCCATCCAGCTGTCGGAAAGCCTTTCGCCCTCCTCATCAAGATAATAGAGCCGTCCCTCCGGGTCCCTGTTGAATCCGGGGACCTCCTCCTCGGTCTCCGTAATGGTACTCTCGCTCTCATCTGAGCTCTCGCTTTCCGTGCTCTCCTCCGTACCACGCCAAAAGCCGAGCCCGGATCCGAGCTCGTTTTTTACAAATACCACCACGATGACTGCTGCCACTATAAGCATCAAAGCAAGGATAAGCTTGAGCGCATCGGTCATGGCCTTCTGTCGCCTTTTATGGCTCTGCCTCCTGCTGTTTGTAGTCCTTCTGTTAGCCATAGAGTTAGTTTAGCATTTTTTTTTATAATTTGCACCTGTTTAAGCTGCTTTCCTGCTCCTGAAAATGTCTCTGAGAGCCATTTTGTTGTATATGAGGGCCAGCAGCATGACCAGGAGCTCCGCCGCAGGTATGGCGGCAAATACTCCGGAAAGCCCAAAAAACACGGGAAGTATGAGGAGCAGGGCTCCGCTCAGCACGATGCTCCTGAGCATGGCTATGATCATGGACAGCCGATCCCTCATGACCGACTGAAGGAAATATGTGGAAAGCACGTTCATACCCATGAAAAGGAATGCAGTAAAATATATCCTGTATATCATGGGTGCCTCCCTGAGCACCTCAGGAGTGGCAGCTATGAAAAGCTTCGTTATCTGTATGGGGAACAGCTCTCCCAGGAGCATCATGATCACGCTTATGATCATGGTCGTCCTTACGGCCATGCCATAGGCGCTCTCTATCCTCTCGGGCCTTCCGGCTCCATAGTTTGAAGAGGCCAGGGGCTGCAGTGCCTGTCCCACACCCTTGTATACGGCCTGGCAGAGCTGTCCCACAGTACCCACCACTCCATATACCGCCAGGGCGTTGACATTGCCATAGCGTATGATCTGGTTATTTATGATGATGGCCAGTGCCACGGTGCCAAGATCCAGCACCCCGGCTCCGAAGCCCAGCTTCAGTATGCGGCTGAAGGCCTTCATGAGGTCATGAGGCCGCACCAGACGCAGCCCGCAGCGGGGACTCAGGAAATGTGTGCACATGATCAGGGTCTGAAGCACAGAGCCTGAGACCGTGGCTATGGCCGCGCCCTCCATACCCATGTCCATGGGAAAGCAGAAGAACCAGTCCCCGAATATGTTCAGGAGGCCTCCCGCCATGACAGCCTTCATGGCAAGGTCAGGGACTCCGTCATTGCGAAGAAAGGCTCCCAGGAAGGTAGAGGACATGAAGGTCGGGAAGAAATATATGAGCCACATGGCATAATCCAGCACATAGGGCATGGTCTCATCATCTGCTCCGAAGAGCCTCATGAGCTCCTCATGAAAGATATAGACCAGCACCCAGGACACAAGTCCTATGACCGTCATGAGTATGACCGCCGCCGTAAATATGGCCTGGGCCTTTTCCTCCTTGCCCTCTCCTCTTGCCACGCTCATGGGCACCGCTCCGCCTATGCCGCAGAGCACAGCCAAAAAAACCATCAGTCCGAAAAGCGGATTGATGGCTGCTATGGCCGCAGTGCCCATGGGGCCCACCGACTGGCCAACTGCTATGGTATCCACAAAGCTGTATATGGACACCACAAGCGCGCTCCCCACGGAAGCCGCAAGATAGTGTCCGTAAAGCTTCTTCACATCATCTCTTACAAGATCCATATAAATGTTTATCTCCTGTAGGAATTCCTTATGCGCAGACGATTTATGGCCCTGGCCAGATTTGCCTGGGCTGTCCTGTACTCCTGTATGCTCTGCTTCTGGAGCAGCGCCTCCCGGGCCTCGTCTGCAGCCCGTCTGGCCCTGTTGAGGTCTATCTCCTCCGGAAGCTCTATGGCATCTATGAGGAGCGTCACATCATTGGCCTCCACCTTTGCCAGCCCCTCGGATACCGCTGCCCTGTGCTCCTCCCCATCGGGAGTGGTATAGCGCAGCTCACCGGGTGCCACGGCAAAGATCATGCTCTGGTGCCCGGCCATGATGCCCACCTGACCATCTATGGTGGGGATGACCAGAGACAGGCAGGGCCCCTGATAAAAATCCCTGTCCGCAGCCAGTATCTCTACCTTGAACGTGTTCATCCATAACTCCTTTCAGCTCTCAGACCTGACCGTCCTCTGAAAGCTGCCTGGCCTTTTCCAGGGCCTCGTCTATGGTGCCCACATTGTAGAAGGCTGCCTCCGGGTACTGGTCCATGTCTCCGTCCAGTATGGCCTTGAAGCCCCTGAGGGTCTCGCTGAGCGGCACGTACTTTCCGGGGATGCCGGTGAACTTCTCCGCCACGAACATGGGCTGAGACAGGAAGCGCTGTATCTTCCTGGCCCTGGCCACGGTCAGCTTGTCCTCGTCACCCAGCTCCTCCATGCCCAGTATGGCTATGATGTCCTGGAGCTCGCTGTACTTCTGAAGGGTCTCCTGGACCCTGCGGGCTATGGTATAATGCTCCTCTCCCACTATGTCCGCCTCCAGTATACGGGAGGAGGATCCAAGAGGATCCACTGCAGGATATATGCCCTGCTCCGATACCTTCCTGCTGAGCACCGTAGTGGCATCCAGATGAGTGAAGGTGGTGGCAGTGGCAGGATCCGTCAGGTCGTCCGCCGGCACGTATACCGCCTGGACAGAGGTGACGGAGCCCTCCTTTGTGGAGGTTATGCGCTCCTGCAGCTCTCCCATCTCATTTGCAAGCGTAGGCTGATAGCCCACGGCGGAGGGCATGCGTCCAAGCAGGGTCGATACCTCAGAGCCCGCCTGTACAAAACGGAATATGTTGTCTATGAAGAGCAGCACATCCTGATGCTCCTCATCACGGAAATGCTCCGCCATGGTAAGTCCCGAAAGGGCCACCCTCATCCTGACTCCCGGAGCCTCATTCATCTGTCCAAAGACCAGAGCGGTCTTTTCAGCCACTCCGCTCTCATTCATCTCCCGCCAGAGATCGTTGCCCTCACGGCTCCTCTCTCCGACTCCCGTAAATATGGAATAGCCTCCGTGCTCCGTAGCCACGTTGTGGATAAGCTCCTGAATGAGCACGGTCTTGCCTACGCCAGCTCCTCCAAAGAGGCCTATCTTTCCTCCCTTGGGATAGGGCTCCAGAAGGTCTATGACCTTTATGCCCGTCTCCAGTACCTCTACAGCCGGGGACTGATCCTCAAAATCAGGAGCCTTCCTGTATATGCTGTTCCTCTTTACGTCTGAAGGCAGCGGCTCTCCGCCGTCTATGGGCTCTCCGAATACATTGAACATGCGTCCCAGAGTGGGAGCGCCCACCGGCACCTCTATGGTATGACCCAGAGCATGCACGCTCAGGCCCCTCTGCAGTCCCTCGCTGCCTGAAAACAGTATGCAGCGTACTGTGTCATCCCCTATATGCTGAGCCACCTCCATGGCCTTCCTGGTGCCGTCCATATCGACTATGAGCTCCTCCTTGATCCTGGGAAGCTCTCCATCCTTGAACTCCACGTCCACTACGGGACCGGAGATCTGTACTATGATCCCATCCTTCATGCCGTCTCCGCCTCCTTCCTGTGCTTGCCTCGCTTCTGGGCCCTGGCTCCTGCGGATATCTCTGTGATCTCCTGGGTTATGAGGGCCTGTCTCTCCCTGTTGTAGTTGAGGGAAAGCTCGGAAAGCAGCTTTTCAGCATTTTTATTTGCCGAATCCATGGCAGTCATCCTGGCGTTTTGTTCGCTGCAGAAGCTGTCTATCAGCGCACTGTATATAAATCCCGAGATATAGCTCTGTATGACGCTCTCCAGCACCGCCGTCACCGATGGCACAAAGGTGAAGCTGTCCGGTGCCGCGCTCTTCTGCCCCTCACCGCCTGTAAAATAGGTACGGTGGAAGGGAAGCAGCCTGGTGGTCCTGGCCTCTGAGCTCATGCTGTTCTGCATATCCGTATATATGATGTATATCTTGCTGAAATCTCCGCGGTCAAAGCCCTCCAGCAGTATGGAGCATATCTCTCTGGCCCTCTGCATGGTAGGGTTCTGAGCCGTATAGAGGAAGCTGTGCTCCACGGGTATCCTGTGCTGGTCAAAATAATGTCTGCCGTACTCTCCTACCACGAAAAGCTTGGTATCCGGATGCTCGCCATATATGCGCACCGCTTCCTTTATGACATTTTGATTATAGGCTCCTGCAAGGCCCTTGTCCGCCGTTATGACCAGCAGGGCAAAGGTGCCCTCATCGGCCTCCTTCTGGTTTTCAGGATAAAAATACCTGCTGTCCACATTGCCCGCAGTACGGAATATACGCTTGATCTCATTCCTGAGGGCCGTGAAGTAGGGCCTGGTCTGCTGCAGATCCGCTTTAGCTTTGCGAAGCTTGGTGGAGGAGATCAGATACATGGCGTTGGTGATCTTCTGCGTCTCCCTGACGCTCTCCATCCTGTCCTTGATCTCTTTAGTGCTTGCCATCAGCTCTCCTTATATGCCTTTGAAAGCTCTATGATGCGCTGCCTGTCCTCATCGGAAAGCAGCCTTGTCTCTTCGATGCGCCCATAGAGCGCCTCGTCATTTTTCCTGATATAGTCTATGAGTCCTGTCCTGAAAGCATCCATCTGATCCAGCTCCACGTCCTGCATGCAGTGGGCAGTGGCGCAGACCAGCATGATGACCTGCTCGGTCTGTGAGAACGGATGGTACTGGGGCTGGCGCAGCAGCCTCATGAGTCCCTGTCCATAGGTAAGCTGCTTCCTGGTGGTCTCATCAAGGTCACTGGAGAACTGGGTAAATACCTCCATCTCCCTGTACTGGGCCAGATCCAGTCGTATGGTGCCTGCTGCCTTCTTCATGGCCTTCGTCTGGGCATCGCCGCCCACACGGGAGACTGACAGGCCCACATTGACCGCCGGCCTCTGTCCTGCAAAAAACAGGTCCGTCTCCAGAAATATCTGTCCGTCCGTGATGGATATGATATTTGTGGGTATGTATGCGGATACATCCCCGGCCTGGGTCTCAACTATGGGAAGTGCCGTCATGCTGCCTCCGCCAAGCTCGTCTGAAAGATGAGCAGAGCGCTCCAGCAGTCTGGAATGCAGGTAAAAAACATCGCCCGGATAGGCCTCTCGTCCCGGAGAACGCTCCAGTAGCAGGCTCAGGGCCCTGTAGGCTATGGCATGCTTTGAAAGGTCATCATAAACTATGAGCACGTCCCTGCCCCTGTACATGAAATACTCACCCAGGGCACAGCCCGCATAGGGCGCTATGTACTGAAGAGACGCAGGCGCTCCGGCAGGAGCATTGACTATGACCGTATAGTCCATGGCACCCCTGCGGCGCAGGTTGTCAGCCAGCTGAGCCACTGAGCTGGTCTTCTGTCCTATGGCCACATAGATGCAGATCACATCCTTACCCTTCTGGTTGAGTATGGTATCTATGGCTATGGCCGTCTTGCCGGTCTGTCTGTCGCCTATGATCAGCTCTCTCTGGCCACGTCCTATGGGAAACATGGAATCTATGGCCACGAGGCCCGTCTCCATGGGAGTGTCCACGGGCTGACGCTGAAGTATGCCGGGAGCGGCCATCTCTATGGGCCTGTACCCCTCAGGATCTATGGGAGCCTTACCGTCTATGGGCTGTCCCAGGGCGTCCACTACCCTGCCAAGGAACCCCTCTCCCACGGGCATGCCGGCAGTCCTGCGGGTACGTCTGACCACGCTGCCCTCGCTTATCTGTGAGGTGTCTCCGAAAAGTATACAGCCGATCCTGTCCCTCTTGAGATCCTGGACCATGCCCTTTATGCCTGAGCGGAACTGAAGTATCTCTCCATAGGCCGCATGCTCAAGGCCCCTGACCTCGGCTATCTCATCTCCCACGGATATGACAGTGCCAAGCTCCTCCGGATCCGTATCCGGCTCAAAATCATCTATGACCTCCCTCATGAGAGGTATGAGCTCGCCGTCTCCAAGCTTACGGTCCCTCAGATAATCCTTGAATCTCCTGAGCAGACCTTCCCTGCTCCAGTCATAGATATCAGCTCCTACCTGGAGCCTGAAGCCGCCCCTCAGTGTATCGTCCTTTTCCCAGTCGAGTCCCGTGACGTTGTCACCGTAGCGCTCCTTAAGGAACGCAAGGAGCCTTTCTCTCTGAGAGTCCGAAGGGGCTTCACTGCAGCGAAGTAGAGCCGTGAGCTTTTCCTCAGTCCTGGTGCTCATGCTCCTGCCTCCTGCTCTTTTTTCTGCTTCTTTTCCACGCTGTCAAGGAACAGATCTATGGCCTTGTCGTCGTTTTTCATCATGAGACGCTCCGTAGCCGCAGCCACCAGCTCCTTCATGGCGTCCTGAGAGTCATGGAGCAGCCTTTCGTTGTCCCTTTCCGCCTCAGCCCTGGCCTCTGCTATGATACGGTCGGCCTGCTTCTTTGCCTCGGCAAGCTGCCTGTCTGCAGCCTCTTTGTTGTCCTTTGCAGCCTGAGCCCGCTCTGCAGCTATGGCATCCCTGGCCTTGGCCAGCTGATCCTCATAGGAGGCCTTGAGAGCATCGGCCTCGGCTATCTTCTTTTTTGCTTCGTCATCCAGCTCCTGATAATGTGCCTGCCTCTTGTCCATGAAGTCCTTTACGGGCTTATAGAGCAGGAAATACAGGGCACCTGCCAGTATGGCGAAATTCATCAGATGCAGCAGTATCTGCTGCCAGTCTATGTTTAAAGGTATACCCACTTTTCTGCCTCCTTACAGGACGAAGATGATAAGTATGACTACCAGCAGCGCATATATGATGGCTGTCTCTATAAATACCAGTCCAAGCATGAAGGAGGTCCTTATGTCGCCCTTTATCTCAGGCTGACGCGCCATGCTCTCCGATGCCTTGCCTGAGGCCATGCCCATGGCTATGGTGCCGCCAAGGGCTCCCAGACCTATGGCTATGGCTGCGGCTATGGCCTTTGCCCCTGTATCGCTTATGACTATGGAATCGGCTGCCTGATCCTCGGCTGCAACCTCAGCCTGTGCTTCGGTCTGTGCTTCGGTCTGTGCTCCGGGGCCTCCTTCCTTTCCGGCGGGTGCCGCATATGCGGGTATGATGAGCATAAGGCTCATGACAAAAGTAAGTATCAGTGTAAATATCTTCCTGTTAAGCTTCATGGTTTTTTCCTTTCTTGATGACCGGCTCCGTGACCTCTCCATAATATAACGCCGTAAGCATGGTCAGGACGTAGCTCTGTATCAGTGCGTGAAGCAGGGTGAACAGCACGCCTATGACCACGGGCAGCACGAAGCTGAGTGTTATATAATAGTAGACAAGCTCAGTGACCAGCAGTCCGCTGAGCAGAGCTCCGAACAGACGGAAGCTCATGGATATGGGAAGTGAAAATTCCTTAAGTGCCCGTCCCACTCCGGTAAGGCCGTTCTGCATGATACCTCCGCATACTATGAAGAGATATGACAGACAGCCCAAGGCTATGGCAGCATTTACATCTGAGAGCGGTGCGGGCAGCGCTATGGATATGCCTTCAGTCGTAACGGCCTGAAGCCCGAACAGCTCAAATATGGTGCTGGCGAAGATATATACCCCCGCCGTAAAGATGTAAAGTCCAAGTCCCTTGTTGCGGTGTGGACTGTTTTCCTTTGCCATGCCATCAAAGGCGCCGACAAGCGTCTCCAGAAGCAGCTGGAACCTGCCGGGGATATAGGTGAATCTGGGGATAACCAGTATCCTGATGAGGACTGACACGATGATCAGTATGCCTGTCACGGAGAATGCTGATATGAGCCCGGGATTGACATCTTTTATCCCGAAGAGGCTGATCCTGTTGATGTCATGAAGCACGGCATCCCTCATGGCAGCCTGCACCGACTCCTCCTCACCGGCGGGTGAACTGCAGGCCAGGGCAGCCACCAGCAGCAGCGCTACTATGAGCAGCCAAAGGATGACTCCTTTCTTACGATTTTTCATGCATTTTTACCTCTTTACTGCTATATTTATATTGTATTATCAGATCTACCGTATTATACTTGCGAAACAGTAAGATGTAAACTATATTTTTAATATGTCTGAAATACCATATTGGTATGGTGGAGGTATGAAAATGGCTATATCTTATGATTACTACCGGATATTTTATCATGTAGCTGAAAGCCACAGCTTTACCAAGGCAGCAGAGATACTTGGCAACAACCAGCCAAACATAACCCGCTGTATGAACGTGCTGGAACAGCAGCTGGGCTGCAAGCTGTTCATAAGGTCAAACAGGGGCATAAGGCTGACTCCCGAGGGTGAGAAGCTCTTTTACAGGGTATCGGCTGCCTTTGAGCAGCTGAGGCTCGGCGAGGAAGAGATAGAGAGGGACTGCAGTCTGGAGACCGGCACCATATCCATAGGTGTCAGCGACTCTGCCATGCACCTCCTTCTCATAGACAAGCTCTCTGCCTTCCACGAGCAGTACCCGGGAGTACATCTGCGCATATCGAACGATACGGTGCCCCAGACCATAGCAGGCCTCATACGCAACAGCATAGACTATGCCCTGGTCAATACGCCCATAAGCATATCGTCACCTCTCAAGGCAGTAAACCTGTTGCCCTTCAAGGAGGTCCTCATATGCGGAAGCAAATACAAGAAGCTGGCGTCAAAGCCCAGACATCTGTCAGAGATATTGCCCTATTCCTTCATATGCCTGAGGGGCGGCACCAGCGCCAGGGAGTTTTATCAGAAGCTGTTTTTTGAGCACGACCTGAGGCTTCGGGTAGACATGGAGGTATTTACCTCTGATCAGATACTGCCCATGGTCAAGGCCAACCTTGGAGTAGGCTTCTTTCCGGAGGCAGTGGCAGAGGAGGCCATAAAGGAAGGGGACATATATAAGGTAGACATCATAGAGCACATACCTGAGCGCTTCATCTGCCTCATAGAGGACACCTCCAGGCCCCAGTCCATAGCCATGAAGGCCATGAGAGACATGATCCTTGAGACCCAGCAGGAGGCTGAGTCCCAGGGCATGGACCCTCAGGGGTCAGAAGGACACAACGGCTGAATACAAGAAGCCCTTGGATACAGCACATCTCGGATACGGAAAAGCGGATATCAGATCAAAAAAAGGAGTACCGGTCATCAATGACGATGAACGGTACTCTTTGATTTATGCCTCAGGCAGGAATCGAACCAGCGACACATGGATTTTCAGTCCATTGCTCTACCAACTGAGCTACCGAGGCAGGATATAATGATGATGAGCGTGGCGGGAATCGAACCCGCGACAACTTGATTAAAAGTCAAGTGCTCTACCGACTGAGCTACACACCCTTAAATTCAAAAACAGGCGGGCGCGCAAGCCCACCCGTTTAAGGAGTTGCGGGAGCAGGATTTGAACCTGCGACCTCTGGGTTATGAGCCCAACGAGCTACCGGACTGCTCTATCCCGCGATATTGATGGGGCCTATAGGGCTCGAACCTATGACCCTCTGCTTGTAAGGCAGATGCTCTCCCAGCTGAGCTAAGACCCCGTATGATGGATGAGGGTGGATTCGAACCACCGAAGTCGACGACAACAGATTTACAGTCTGCCCCCTTTGGCCGCTCGGGAACTCATCCATATCTTTTAATGCAAATACCACATACGCGGCTGCGTATGTGGCACACAACCAACATATCTGGAAGCGACCCGGATGGGATTCGAACCCACGACCTCCGCCGTGACAGGGCGGCGCTCTAACCAACTGAGCCACCAGGCCATATCGTACACTGAAAATCACATACCGAAAAAAGGAAGCAATGCGGATAAGCCCTCGACCTATTAGTAGCAGTCAGCTGAGAACATCACTGCTCTTACACCTCTG